>JAFGQR010000151.1 GCA_016935555.1 Verrucomicrobiota bacterium | reverse complement strand
TGCCCTCGAGGGGAAGTCGGGGACGCGGTGGAACGCGTCCCTACCTCCACGCGGCGTGCTGGGACAGCGCGCCATACCTGCCCATGGACGGTTCATGGGCAGGGGCTTGGGTCAAAAAATGGGGTATTTGGTATCTTTGACGGCTGCCTGGGACGTCGCAGCGACCTCGGTCAGGGATTTTCGTTTTGTTGTAAATCATTAATTGCAAGGCGTTTACAGATCGATGGCAAAGCGATTCGGCTGCCCTCAAAAATGTTCAAAAAAAGTTAGAAAATTATTGACACCAAGGGTTGCACCTGAGATATTTGGCACACACACAGAATAAACAACAATACAATAAATCTAGTCATATGAGAACAAAAGCACTGGTTCTATCGGCCATGATCGGCGCGGCAGGGATCGTTTCCTCGTTTGCGCAGAACGTTTACTCGGTCAACGTCGTGGGCTACATCAACTTGAAGTTGACCAATGAGTTTTCACTGATCGCCAATCAGTTGGACAACGGGGCGGGCAACTTGGTCACAAACCTCTTCACGGGGGTGCCTGCCGGCACGGTGGTTTACAAGTTCAACGGCGCGTCCTACGACCAGATCTCCTACCCCAGTCCTGCCGTGGGTTGGCAGCCGGTCTCGGCTCGCACCATGACCCTCGTTCCGGGCGAAGGTGTGTTCGTGAAGAAACCGGTAGCCGCCAGCGAAATCAACCTGACGTTTGTCGGCGAAGTGCTCCAAGGCACGTTGGATAACCCGGTTGTTGTGGGGTACGACATCTACAGCGCCATGGTTCCCCAGGAAGGCGGCATCGTGGCCGTGCATGGCTACGCGCCCTCGAACAACGACATCGTTTACAAGTGGGACGGCGTGACGTACACCTCCTACACGTGGAATGCCACGTTGGGCCGGTGGCTGCCTTCGGGATCTGCGGAACCCGTTCTTGGCGTGGGTGAAGCCATCTTCCTGAAAGCCACGGCCGCCCAAAACTGGAGCCGCGAATTTTACGTCAACCAGTAAGCACGGAATCGCAACAAACCAACCTAAAAACTCAACAGAAACTCACGGTAAACTCAATAAAGCTGCAATTATGAAAAAACTAATCCTAAGCACAACTTTCCTTATCGCGGGTACGCTCGGTATCCTGGCGCAAGGATTGGTCACCTTTGACAACGGTGATTGGAACTTCTCGGATGGTCTTGACCGCAATGTCTACATCTCCGAGGGCGTTTTGCTGGACAATGCGACCTACCAAGCCGGTTTGTTTGAGAATCGTGCCGGAACGTGGACGCAGCTCGGCGCGCTTTGCAGCTTCGACTTCGGTGGCGTGACCCTTCCGGGCATCTGGGCCTGGGACGGCGCGACGCGTGAAGTCTCCGTGGCCAAGGGTGTGGCTACCGAGCTGCAGGTGCGCATCTTCGACGGGGGTGGCGCTCTGCTCGGTGAATCACCGCCCTTCGCATTCACCCACGCCAACAACGCCCCGGCTCTTCCCACCGACACGCTGATGATCAACTTCAGGTCGTTCGTGGTTCCCGAGCCCTCATCCATCGCCTTGGGCGTGCTCGGCCTCGGCGCTTTGCTGTTGTTCCGCCGTCGCAAGTAAATTAGTTAGTGTGTTCTTATCAAGCCGCCCTTCGGGGCGGCTTTTTTGTTTTCCTTTGACTTTCCTCCCCCGCAAACCTACAACATTTCAGGCTTTCCGGCGCGTTCGTCTATCGGTTAGGACACGGCCCTCTCAAGGCTGAAAGACGGGTTCGATTCCCGTACGCGCTACCAGGTTGTTTCGCGCCGCACCCGCGAACTGTATGCGACCGTTTCAGATCATTTTTAATCCCACCAGCGCCGCTGAGCTGGGCAAGATGCCGAAAGACCTCCAGCTCCATATCCTGGGCGAGTTTCGCGGCCTGCCCACCGAAGCCATCAGCACCGACCTCGAACGCTTCGGCAAACTGGAACGCGCCGGGCGGATCCTGCACCGGTTTCGTCTTGGCGATTACCGCATCTACTTCGAGCGGCACGAGCTCGGCCTGGTCGTCCACCGGATCCTCAGCAAAAACACCCTCAAGGACTTCCTCTACCGCTCCAGCCTGCCCATGGGCGAAGACGCCGCCCTCCAGGACAACCCGAAGTTCTGGGAAATGATCGAAGCGGCTCGAACCGGCACGGCGCAGCCCTAGGCCGGCAGACGAATTTGGGGTGCAGACGAATTGGGTGAGGCAGACGAATTGGGGTTGAGCGGACGCATGTTCACAAGGGGAAGTCCGGACGCGGTGGAACGCGTCCTTACCTCCAGAGGGCACTTCGCGAAGGTAGGGACGCGTTCCACCGCGTCCCACTTGTCTTCGTGAATTGGGGGGGGGCGGACGATTTGCGGGGGCAACCAAAGTCCACCGCGGTTAACCCAGTCCGCCGAGTCCTTCTTGTACTCTTCCGACTCCTCTCAATTCGTCTGCCGAAAAGTTCGTCTGCCTCCAATGTGTCTGCCATCAAGGCCGCGCGCTCAGCCCACGTCCTCGCCCAGTTCCACGTTCCAGTAGGCCAGATCCAGGAAATGCCGCCAGCTGTGGTGCGGCGGCAGGCCAATGTCCACCTGGACAAACGGCCTCCACTTCGGACGCTTGGGTTTGCGGATCAGGTGCATGCCGGCCTCCGCCGGAGTGCGGTTGGCTTTGAGGGTGTTGCACTCGACGCACGAGCACACAATGTTCTCCCACGTCGTCGGGCCGCCCCGGTCGCGAGGCGTGACGTGATCCAGGTTCAGGTCCTTGCGGTCAAACACGCGGCCGCAATACTGGCACGTGTTGCGGTCGCGCTCGAAGATGTTGTGCCGGGTGAACTTGACTTCCTTCTTCGGCACGCGGTCGAACAGCAGAAGGACGATGACGCGCGGGATGCGGATTCTGAAGGAGATGCTGTGGACGCACTCCGGGTGGGGTTTCTGCGCGGAAAAGTCGCGCCACTCGTTGAACGTGAACGTCTGAAACGAGCCGTCGGCACAATCCAGCACCACCTGGGCCCGCCCCTCGAAGAGCAGCGTCATGGCCCGGCGCACCGTGCAGATGTTGACCGCCTGCCAAAGGCGATTCAACACCAGCACCGGTTGGCTCAGACTCGATATCATATGCCCGTATGATGTTTGGACATCATGCTACCACGACGCCGATCCCGGTGTCAACGACGGCGGAACTTCTTCCGACACCGCGCGGCCTGGCCACGCTGGCCGGCGTGTCCACGGAGGGCAAATGATGGAGGCATCACAGGACGGCGATGCCGCCGGCGTGCTCGACGGTGTCGCAGAGGTATGGCCTGAACGCCGCCTTCCGTGCGCCGGATCCGCCCCGCGGTGGCCGACCGCGGCGGATGTCGCGATCGGGATGGCGGCGGGCATCGTCATCCTGCGCCTGATCGGCAGCCCCCCGGATGGGGCGCGGAGACCGTCGGGGCCGATCCTGTCCGAGTGCGACGGTCACCTGCGCGAACTGGTGGTTCATTACGAGCCTTCCGCCAGGGACATGGTCACGCCGGTTTACCGCGATTTCGTGGGCGCGCTCGATGCCGACCTGACCGTGCACGTCGTTTGCCCCAGTGACGCCGCTTTTGCGGAGTTGGCCCGCATTTCTCACCAGGTTCCTGGTGAGAAATGCAGGTTAGCCGCCATCGCGGGCCGCTCCCGTTGCGCCCTGCGGCCGGTGGTCGTCGGTCCTCCGCTGACGACCTGGGCGCATGACCGGTGGGTGGTGCTGACGCCGCCGGCTCTGGGCGGGCCGACGACGCTGCTGAGCCCTCGCGGGGAAGTGGCGGAGGAAATCTGGCCGGCCCGGGCGGGGGACGAGCGGGTCGGGCAGGATCTGGCGGCGGCGCTGGCGCCTTCAGTCGGGGCACGGCGAAGCCGTCTTTACTTCGACGGTGGCGATTTTCTTGCGGACAGCGAGGCGGTATTTGTGGTGTCGCGGATGCTGCTGCGGAACGTGCAGCAGACGGTTCGGAGCCGGGAGGAACTGGTGCGGGTGCTGTCTTCTTCTCCAGAGAGGCGCGTTCGTTTGCCACGGCGCGGCATCGACACGGCCAACGAGAGGCGGTCCCGACGCAGGGAAGTTTGGGCTCGACGGAGTCTCGCCCTACCCTCCGCGTGTCGGAGCGCGGCTCATGGGTAGCGGACACCTCCGAAGATTGGACGTGAATCGAGGCCTTGAACCGCCGTCGATATGGCGCAATGGATAATTGAAAATCAGGAATTGAAAATTTTCAATTGGGCTCTTTGGCAGCCCATGCGCGGTTCACGGAAAGCTTCCGGTCACTCCTTGGGAGGCACCTTCAATTCCAAGCGCAGCTCCCGGAGTTGCTTCGGGTCGACTGCAGCGGGCGACTGGGTCATCAGGCAAGTGCCTTTCGCGGTTTTGGGGAACGCAATCACGTCGCGGATGCTCGGGGTGCCGCAGAGGATGGCCAGCAAGCGGTCGAAACCAAGCGCGATGCCGCCATGGGGAGGCGCCCCGTACTGGAAGGCCTCGAGCAGGTACCCAAACCGGGCCCGCGCGACGTCGGAGGGGATCTGGAGGATGTCCTCGAAGACGGTTTTCTGGATCTCGGGGCGGTGGATGCGGATGCTGCCGCCGCCAAGTTCGACGCCGTTCACGACGCAATCGTAGTGCTGGCCGCGGACTTTGCGCGGGTCCGTCCTGAGCAGGGGGAGGTCTTCGGGCACGGGTGCGGTGAACGGGTGGTGGCTGGAGTACCAGCGGTTGTTTTCCTTGTCGAAACTCAGCAGGGGAAAATCGATCACCCAGAGAAAGTCGAACCGGTCGGGGGGGAGGGACAATCGGCCTGTGGACTTGAGGACGTCGGCGGCGTAGAGGCGGATTTTGCCGAGAATTTCGCAGGCGTTGAGCCAGGAGTCGGCGGCAAACAGGATCAGATCGCCTTCCTCGATCGCCAGCAACCGCTGCAGGGCCGCCTTGTTGGCGTCGGTGAAGAACTTGACGATGGGGGATTTCCACTCGCCGCCTTCGACCTTGATGAACGCGAGGCCTTTGGCGCCGAAGCTTTTGGCGATGCCGGTCATGGTTTCGATCTGGCCCTGGGTGGCATCGGCGAGTCCTTTGGCGTTGAGGGCCTTGACGACGCCTCCGCTGGCGACGGCGCCGCTGAACACCTTGAAGGTGCTGCCGCGGAATTCCGCAGTGAGATCGCACAGTTCCATGCCGAAGCGCGTGTCCGGCTTGTCGATGCCGAACCGGTCCATGGCCTCGGCAAAGGAGATTTGCGGAAAGGGCGTGGCGATCTCGAGGTCGAGCGCGACCTTCCAGAGGCGTTTCAAGAGGCCTTCGACCATCGCATAAATGTCGGCGCGCTCCACAAAAGACATTTCGACATCGATCTGCGTGAACTCGAGTTGCCGGTCGGCGCGCTGGTCCTCGTCGCGGAAACACCGGGCCAACTGGTAGTAGCGTTCCACACCGGCCACCATGAGGATCTGCTTGAACTGTTGGGGCGATTGCGGCAGGGCGTAAAACGTTCCCGGTTCGCGGCGGTTGGGAACGATGAATTCCCGCGCGCCTTCCGGGGTGGACTTGAACAGAAGGGGGGTCTCGACCTCGAGAAACCCCTGCTCGTCAAAGTACACGCGCGCCGCCGTGGCCACCTTGTGCCGCAGCCGAAGGTTGCGCGCCATCTCCGGCCGGCGCAGGTCCAGGTAGCGATACTGAAGCCGCATCTCCTCGTTCACTCTGGCGGCGGCCTCGGGCTCGTCGATCTGAAAGGGCAGCGGCTCCGCAAGGTTCAACACCTCCAACTCCCGCGCCAGCACCTCAACCTCCCCCGTGGGAATTTTTGGATTCCGCGTCCCTTCGGGCCGCGCCCGAACCCGTCCCGTCACTCGCACGACACTTTCCCCCCGCAGTCCCGACGCCTGCGCGAACACATCCGAAGTCAGGTCTGACGGGTCAAACACCGTCTGGGTGCGCCCCTCGCGGTCGCGGACATCGATGAAGATGACCCCGCCCAGGTCGCGTCGGGAGTGGACCCACCCACAGAGGATTGCGGTCTGCCCAATGTGTTCAGGGCGCAATTCGTTGCAGTTGTGCGTGCGTTTCATCGGATGGTTCTGCGTCGTTTTGCCCCGGCAGCCGCACCAATGCCCGCCAGGAAGGCGGGGATGTTGGCGCAGCCAGGGGCGAATTCAAAGGAAAATCCGGCGGAAGAGAGCACGACCGCCGGCGCATCCGGGGGTTGTCGGCGTGGGAAGCGCGGCCCCGCGGTCGCGCAGGCGGGTCAACGCAAGCCAGGCGATTCGATGAGTTCGTCGGGCCGCGAGGCGTCTCGCGGGTTCGGGATGGAGGCGGATCGGGCTGTTAATCGGCGGCCCGGGGGGTGGTGGCGGGGGAGAGAATGCCTGTGGCGAGGCGGACGGCAATCAACTTGTCGATGTGGCCGGCCAGTTCCTGGTCGCCGGCGCCGCCCTTGGTGCGGGCTTGGATGAGAACGCGGGTAACCCTGGAATCCATCGGCTCGACCAGGACCCACACGGTGCGCGTGTCCACGTTGGCCTGCATGACGCTCCGGATCTCGTCTTCACTCGTCAGCGTGCCCAAATAGCGCAACACGTCCTTGGACGCCGCCCACAACTCCTTCGGCGATCGCTCGTAGCGGCCTTCGACGCGGTCCTTGGCGAAGGGCAATCCCGCGCGATGCCGGCCATCGACGGTGCTGATGCAACCCGAACAAAGCAGCCAGCCCATGCCCGCCAGCAAACACAGAAACACGTTGATTCTCATCGGGGATCTAGTCCAATCGGAAAGCCCAGGCAGGTCAAGCCCGCAATTGCCCTCCCCCACGCGCCCGCGCAGACCCCCAAGACGCCAACCGCACCGCCATGGACAGCGCCCTGCATGGTAAAGTCGGGATCTTTCCGCCGCACCAGCCCACGTGCCGCGAAACGAGCCGAACCTCCAATGCCAAACCCATGAAGAACGCGAAACGGTGACCGTCCTCTCCCCACCCACGAAGAATAGTAAAGTGCTAAATCAAGGGCTGACCCCGTTCTTCTCCCGCAGGAACGCCAGGGTTGGCCCGCACATGTCGCGCAGCCGCTGCGCTGCCCCCATGATGCGCCCCAGATCGTCGTCAAAGGCCGCATCCGCCCGCACGACGGGTTTCTGCCGCAGACGGCCCGCGATTTCAATGATGCGCGCGCACACCCGCTCGATGCGTTCCTGGAGCCGCGCGACGTGGACGGGACCGGCCGCCACACGCTCCGGATCGAGTTCGGTGTTGACAGCATCCGTGAGCTGCCTGGCGCTGCGCTCAATAACCTGGAGGCGAGACTTGAGGAAGTTGAGCCCCTGAGCGCCGGTTTTCTCGATGAGCATCTCGGTGAACCCGAGGATGTGCGCAAGGGGGTTGCGCAAGTCGTGCCGCGCGCGGGACACCTGCCGGTCGAACGCGCTCCCGGCCGGGGGCTGCCTTGCGGGCGAGGGGCGGGGGGGATCCGGGTCAGGGGGCATGGGACAGCGGGGGTGACTGCGAGGGTGGGGAGGGATTGGAGGTTGCGAGCAGCGCTTCGATCTTGGCCATGAGCCGCGGAAACTGGAAGGGCTTGGTGTCGTAATCGTCGCACCCGGCGGCGATGGAACTGTCGCGGTCGCCCTGCATGACGTGGGCGGTGAGGGCGATGACGGGGATGTGGCGGAGGGCGGGATTGGATTTGAGGCGTCGGGTGGCCTCCCAGCCGTCCAAGTCGGGGAGGCCCATGTCCATGAGGATGAGGTCGGGCGGTTCCTTGGCGGCCAGCGCCAGGCCCGTCGTGGCGTCCTCGGCGGTCATCACGCGATACCCTTTGCGCTCGAGCTGGCGGGTCACCAGAATGCGGTTGTTCTCGGTGTCCTCGATGTAAAGGATTCGGTGCATGGCCGGGCATTCGATCGCAGCGCGCGCACCCATCTAAGGGCAAAAGCGTGTCGGGCGCAAGTCGGCAGAGGATTCTGAATGACCCGTGTCGGGCGGTCGTATACCATGGGCGTTCAACATGAGCAGTGTGCGGGTCAAGATCTGCGGAATCACCAGCCCCGACGACGCGCTGGAAGCGGTCGAAGCTGGTGCGGATGCGCTGGGTTTTGTGTTTTACGATCGCAGCCCGCGGCAGGTGACTCTTGGGCAGGCGGCAACCATCATCCGACGCCTTCCGCCGCTGGTGGCGAAGGTGGGGGTGTTTGTGAATCCGGCGGCGGCGTGGGTGCGGCGGGCCATTGCGGAGAGCGGGCTGGACACGCTCCAGTTCCACGGGGAGGAATCGTCCGACTTTTGCGTCCAGTTCGGCCTCAAAGCCATCAAGGCGTTCCGCGTCAGCGAGGCCGCGTCGCTGCCGACGTTGCTGTCGTATGCGACCGACGCCTGGCTGCTGGACAGCTACGTGGCCGGCCAGCACGGCGGCACCGGCGAACGATTCAACTGGAACCTCGCCATCGAAGCCAAAGCCCATGGCCGCCCCCTCATCCTGGCCGGCGGCCTCACCCCCGCCAACGTCGCCGAAGCCGTCCGCCGCGTCCGGCCCTTTGCCGTGGATGTGTCGACCGGCGTCGAACGCGCTCCCGGCGAGAAGGACGCGGACAAGATGCGCGCGTTTGTGGCGGCGGCCAAGACAGCGACGTGAGACGCGCGCCGGGACAGCACGCCGAAGCATGAACGCGCGTTTGCAACAGGAGAGCAAACGGCTGGCCGGCGCGTGGGAACGGCACGACTCGGCCATGCTGCGTCATTACCTGGTCGCCGGCGTCGAAGATCCGCGCCTCAACGTCCAGAGCATCCTCTCACGCCATTTCCTCGCCACCGCCCTGTTCGGCGACAGGTTCCAGACGCTCATGGCGCACGAACTCCAATTCGCCGCCGCCATGAATTGGCTGCTGCACTTCCTGCCCGTGGCTGATGACGCGGCGGAACGAGGCGCTGTGCTCCATGCCCTGCGCCGCGGCGCCGACAACGCCGAGGGCATCGAACTGCCGCCGTTCCTCGTCCGCACCTTCGCCACCCTCCCCGCCCGTCTCCCGCATCTCACCGTGCCCAATTACCTCGAGGCCGCCCTCGCCCGCCCCAGGCCGCACGACGCCCCCCCGGGCCCGGCCTCGGAGGACCTCGACACCTTCGCCGGCTTGTGGCGGCAGGCACTGACCGGCGCGCCCAACCGCCGACTGTCCGTGCTCGAGCCCGCCTGCGGCTCGGCCAACGACTACCGGGCCATCGACGCCGCCGGGCTGGGGCGGTTTCTCGACTATACCGGCTTCGACTTGTGCGGCAAAAACGTCGCCAACGCCCGCGCCCAGTTCCCCCACACCCGCTTCGAAATCGCCAACGTGTTCGCCATCCCCGCGGAGAACGGGGCGTTCGAGGTCTGCATCGTGCACGATTTATTCGAGCACCTCTCGCCCGAAGGCCTCGACCAGGCCGTGGCCGAGGTTTGCCGGGTTACCCGCCTGGGACTGTGCGCGGGGTTCTTCAATGTCGACGAGATCCCCGAGCACATCGTGCGCCCGGTCGAGGACTATTACTGGAACACGCTCAGCCTCGAGCGCCTGACGCGGTTGTTCGTCTCGCGCGGGTTCACGGCCCAGGTGCTCAATGTGAGCGCCTACCTGCGTGCCCGGACCGGCTGTGAACAGACCCATAACGCCAACGCCTACACGTTGCTGCTGTATGCCCGCACGGAAACACCGCGCGCCGGAGGCCTGCCATGAACCGCCCCCCGCCCCCCGCCGCCCCCTCCCGCCGCGTCCCCAAACCCGCCGCGTCCGCGGCACCGTCCGCGGCGTCCGCATCGGGCTGGCCTACGCCATGGGTGCAGATGAAATATGTGAGTTTCCACCCGTGCGTGTATCCCGCGATGATCAAGGCGGCCTCGCCCGGCGTCAAGGCTGGCGACTTGGTCTCGGTCTATGATCGCGCCGGCCAGCTGTTCGGGGCCGGACTCTACAATCCCAAAGCCCGCGTGCCGCTGCGCGTCGTTGCGCACGGCAACGCGCCGTTCGCAGAATCGGATTTCCTCGGGCTTCTGGACCGTGCCGTGGGGCTGCGGGTCGACTTGCTGGCGTTGCCCCGCATCACCGACGCGTTCCGGGTGGTGCATTCGGACGGCGACGGGCTCGGCGGACTGGTGGTGGACCGGTATTCGGACGTCTTGAGTGTCGAAGTCCACAGCCTCGGCGTGTTCCAGCGCCTGCCCCACTGGCTCCCCCACCTCCATCAACGGCTCGGCACCCGGCGCGCCGTCATCGCCGTGGACCCGCATGTCGCCCGCGTCGAAGGCATCCGCACCCCGATGCCCCCCTCCGACCCCGTACGCACCGTCCGCATCCGGGAACACGGCGTCCGCTTCGAAGTCGATTTTGCCCGGGGTCACAAGACCGGGTTTTTCTGCGACCAGCGCGAAAACCGCCGGCGCGTGACGGCGTGGACGCGGGACCGGAGCGTGCTGGACCTGTGTTGCTACACCGGGGGATTCGCGCTCGCGGCCCGGGTGGCTGGCGGCGCCCGCGACGCCACCGGTGTGGACCTCGACGAGACTGCCATCGCCCAGGCGCGTCGCAACGCGCACCTGAACCAGGTGCGCGTCGACTGGGTCCACTGCGACGCGTTCACCTATGCGCACCAGATGCATCGCAACGGCCGCCAATGGGATGTGGTGGTGGTGGACCCGCCCAAGTTCATCGCAAGCCGCGACGACGCGTTCGAGGGGCGGCGGAAGTATGAGGATCTGAACGGGCTGGCGACGCGGCTGGTGGCGCCCGGGGGCCTGCTGGTCACCTGCTCCTGCTCCGGCCTGCTCGGCGCCGAAGAGTTCGAACGCCTGGCCGCGCGCGGCGCCCACCGCATGAACCGCCGCCTCCAAATCCTCAGTCGAACCGGCGCCGCCGAAGATCATCCCGTCATGTCGAACTGCCCCGAAAGCCAGTATCTCAAGGTGCTCTGGGCGCGCGTGTTTTGAACGGAGGAAGGGTCGAAAAGTGCCTCCAACCGCCGCGGTTTCCCAGGAACCTCGAGGGAACATCGAACATCCAACGCCCAACGTCCAACGTCGAATGGCGCGTGCGCGAACTCTTGGGCATTCGGCGTTCGGCGTTCGATGTTGGGTGTTCGATGTTGGATGTTGGATGTTCGTCCCCTTCCGGCCGGTTCATGGCGGCGATGCGCGCAAGGTCTTGCGAGGGAACTTTCCAGGAGCCGCGCTTCCACACGCCGAAGGCAGGGCAACTCCGG
>JAFGQR010000150.1 GCA_016935555.1 Verrucomicrobiota bacterium | reverse complement strand
TGCGCAGGAGCCACAAACCGTGGGTGTTCATCGAGAGGGCCGTGGGTCTGCGCGCGGCTCGCTGTACAAAACCGCTGCGCGGTTTTGTCCCGAAGATGGCATGGAACCGCCGCGCAGCGGCGGAACAGAGTCCTTGACGACCGCCCGGCCCCTTCAGCACGCCGACTTCCAAACTTGATCTGCCAGCAACGAATTCCACAGGTCAAGAACTCTAGCGGGGTTTGGACGGGACATAGAAGCGCTGCCGGTGCTGTTCGGCGAGGGCCTGCAGGCGGGCGGCCACTTCCGGGTGCCGGCCAATGACATTCGTGCTCTCGAGCGGGTCCCGGTCCAGGTCGAACAAGGACAGCTCCAAATCGACGGTCTTGTACCTGCCCGCCGCGCCGTCTTTCCCCGCCGCCACCAGGGTGCGGTATTTGTGGGGCAGATGGAGCTTCCAGCGGCCGTCGCCGCTGATCACGCCCTCGAACGTGCTGCCGGTGGACAGGGGGTAATACGCGTGAGGCGGCGCGGCGTCGGGCTCGCCCCGGATGAGGTCCCAGACGTTCTTCCCGTCGACCGGGTTTTCGGGCAGCGCCGCGCCGGCCAGATGCGCCAGCGTGGGCAGCAGGTCGATCGTGCCGAAGGCGCGTTTCGAAACCGAGCCCGGCCGGATGCGGCCGGGGAACCTCATGAGACAGGCGCTGCGGACGCCGCCGTCGAAGGTGGTGCCTTTGGCTTCGCGGAAGGGGGTGGCGCCGGCGTGGTTGCCGTAGCTAATCCAGGGGCCGTTGTCGGAGGTCATGATGACGAGGGTGTGCCCGGCGACGCCGGTGTCGGCGAGGGCCTTGAGAATCCGGCCGACGGACGCGTCGATGTCGCGCATGACATCGCCGTAAAGGCCGACGCCGGACCTGCCCCGGACGGTCCCGCTGCAGAACAGGGGGACATGCGGCATGGAGTGGGGCACGTAGAGGAAAAAGGGGGTGTTGTTGTGACGCCGGATGAAGTCGACCGCACGTTCGGTGTACCACGTGGTCAGCAACGGCTGGTGGTCGGGCGTGACGCGCTCGATGGTCACCTGGCCATTGTTCCAGAACTGCAGGGGCCACTGGCTCCAATACCGCGGGTTCTCCGGATGATACTCCCACATGTCGTTGCTGTACATCAGCCCGCACGACTCGTCGAAACCCCGCGCCGGCGGACGCGTCTCGGGCTGGTCCCCAATGTGCCACTTCCCAAACACGGCCGTCGCATAACCCCGCCTCTTCAGCACCTCGCCGATCGTCGCATACTTCGGATCCAAACCCCGCGCCCGCGGCGGGTGCGCGCCAAACACCCGGGTCCGGCCCGGGTAACAGCCGGAGAGCAAGGCGGCGCGCGAGGCCGAACAAACCGCCTGCGGCACGTAAAAGTTCTCGAACCGGCAGCCCTCCGCCGCCAGACGCTCCACGTTGGGTGTCGGATAGGCCGGCCGCCCCAACGGGTGGAAATCCCCGTAGCCGGAATCGTCGAGGAAAATGAGGACGACGTTGGGCGGGCGGGAGACTGCCGGGGAAGGGACTGCGGAGGCGGCTGCCAGGCCGATGGCGGACACCACGCCGAGCAGGACGCCCCAGGCGGCGCGGGCCGGGCATGAGGCTGCCCGGGCTGCCGATGCGCATGTGCTGATCATGCGTCCATTCGCGCACAAGCCGGCGCCGCAGTCAAGGCGCGGCTGCGGAAAAGACCCCCTAACCCCATCAGCTCCGCGCGCACGCAACGTCACTCGGGCCGCGACCGGCCGTCGCTTCGGATCTGCCTGAGCCGCGTGGCCATCGCGTGGACCCGGTCCGGCTGGTCCGCGGCCAGGTTGCGTCGCTCGCCGAGATCCGCGCTCAGATTGTAGAGTTGGGGATTGGGGTCGTTGCCGAGTTCGATGGCGGTGTTCTTGTTGAACCGGGGGCCTTTGGACGGCTCGATGTATTTCCACGGGCCCTGGACCAGGGAGAGGGTGCCGGCGTGCTCGACGAGGTGGTTGCGCCCCGCGGGGGATTCGCCCAGGAGCGCCTCCAGGATATTGACGCTGTCGGGCGCGTCGGCGCGGGCCAGCGGCTGGCGGCTCATTGCTGCGAACGTGGCCAGGAAATCGACCTGGCAGACCAGCGCCTCGGAGGTGCCCGGCTTGATCCGCCCCGGCCAGCGCACGAGGAACGGCACGCGCGTGCCTGCTTCGAACGCGCTGTATTTGCCGCCGCGCAGGGGGCCGGAGGGCTGATGGCCCCGGGCCAGTTCCACGGCCCGGTCCTTGTAGCCGTCGTCCAGCACGGGGCCGTTGTCGCTGGTGAAGATCACCAGGGTGCGGCTGGCCACGCCCAGCCGCTCCAAGGTGTCCAGAACCTCGCCCACGGACCCGTCCAGCTCCAGGATCACATCGCCGCGCGCCCCCAACCCGCTCCGGCCGGCGTAGCGCAGGTGGGGCACCCGGGGCACGTGGATATCGTGGGTGGCGAAATACAGGAAGAACCGGCGGTCCTTGTGCTGTTCGAGGAACCGGACGGCCTGGCGTGTGAACCGGTCCGCCATGTCTTCGTCCACCCACCGGGCCGCCTTGCCGCCGCTCATGTGGCCGATCCGGCTGATGCCGTTGACGATGGTCTGGTCGTGGCCGTGGCTGGGATGCAGCGTGAGCCGCTCGGGGTGGGCTTTGCCGGTGGGCTCCGTGCCGACGGGCGCCCGGAAGCTCACCTGGATGGGGTCGTTCGTGTCGAGTCCCACCACGCGATGGTTCTCGACATAGACACACGGGACGCGGTCGCCCGTGGCGGGCATCAGAAACGCATAGTCGAACCCGATCTCCAGCGGGCCGGGCCGCAGGTCGCCATTCCAGTCCATGCCCGGCCGGCCCAGGCCCAGGTGCCATTTGCCGACGACGCCGGTGGCATAACCGGCCTGGCGGAGCACCGAGGGCAGCGTGGTCCTCCCCGGTTCGATGATCAGCGGGGCGTTGCCGGCCAGCACGCCGGTGCCTTTCCGGCGCCAGGCGTATTCGCCGGTGAGCATCGCGTAGCGCGACGGCGTGCACGTGGCCGAAGCCGAATGCGCGTTGACAAATCGCAGGCCCTCGGCCGCCAGGCGATCCAGGTTGGGCGTTCGGATCCGGGTGGCCCCGTAACAGCTCAGATCTCCGTAGCCAAGATCATCCGCGTAAATCAGCACCACGTTGGGCCCGGACGCGCCCTCGGCTGCGAAGGTTGAACTGCAGTGGATGCCGGCCAGAAGAATCCAGCCGGCCTGCCGAAGCGTGATCCCAAATGCGGTTTTCATAGAGACATTTCTGGCCCAAGCATGCCTCCGGCGCGCCTCCCAGATCAAGCAGACAGCGACCCGCCCGACGCGCCGCTACGACAGATTTGCGAACCCCGTGGTTCAGGTCGGGGTCAGCCCTTGAAATAGCACTTTACTGAGTTTTGGGAGATCGCTCAGCGGTTGGGCACCAGAACGGGAAGACCGATCCCGGAAGCGGCAGAGGGGATAAGAATCAAGCCGATGGCAAACTGAATCGCTAAGTGCTATTTCAAGGGCTGACCCCACTCATCGGGGGCGGGCGCCGCGCTTCAGTCAACGGTCAGCCCGTCGAGCCACACGAAAAACGGGTCGCCCCCCCATGAATCCAGGGCGAGGCTCAACGCCTCGATCCGCGACAGAGCCACCTCGCCTGTCGCCGTGCGCTGCCAGCGCGCGTCGCCTGCCAGCGGAATCGTGACCGGCATCCAAAGCCAGCGGGCCTCGCTGAATGGGGGATCGTTCATCAGGTTCGCCTCTTTGGCGGGCCTGAACTCGATGGCGCCCGAGCGCCCCAGCAGCCGGACCACCGGCCCCGCGTTCTGCCAGCCGGGCACATTGGGGTTCCGGGCCTTGATCCAAAAGCGCAGCTGCCGTTTCCCCGCGAAATTCCAGCCGGCGTCGCGCGTGGCGGGGAAGAGGGCGGTGGCATAGGCGCCCGGATAGGGATTGGGGCTGAAGTGCAGGCAGCGGCTGCCGACGATCGCGTCGGGATCGTCGGCGAACCGGATATGCCCCTGGCCACGATCGTTGCCTTCCAGTTCGAATCCCCACCGGCTTGCCTGGCCTTCGGTCCCCAGCTCCTGCGCCACCGGCTCGACCACCAGCACGTCCCGCCATGCCAGGTCCGCTAACGCCCCGTTGTCCACCGTCAGCCCCAGCCGATAAAACCCGGGCCGGTCAAACAGCCGCTCGAACACCGGCTCCTTGCCGGCCGCGCCTTCCAGCCACCAGCGGAAAGTCAACGGCTGCCCGCCGGGATCGCGGCTCGTCGAGGCGTCGAACCGGACCCGTTGTCCCGCGGGGACAACGCGGGGGCCGAGCAGTTCGGCGACGGGCGGGGTTGGCGCGTGTGGGTTGGGGGTGAGGCTGACCAGATTGGAGATGTTGGTGAGGACGTTGCCTTCAATGTTGTGGGCGCAGACATTGGCGGCCAGCGTGACGGCGTCGCCCCACCGGCCCCAGATCCCAAAACGGTTGCTCACAATCCGGTTCTGCCGGACGACCCAATGCTCGGTCCGCCACGCGCCGCCCCGGGAAGCCACATCGCCCCTGAAGGCGATGCCCGCGCCGTTGTTGTGATGGAGGTGGTTGCCCGCGATCAGGGTGTGGCTCGACGGCCCCCCGACCACCACAATCCCGCCGTGCCGGAAGCCGGGCTCGGGGGCGTTGTGATAGCCGTTGGTCAGGCCGTTGAATGCGGCTTCGTTGCCGATCAGCGCGGTCTGGTCGCTGCCGCCCAGCCAGAACCCGTAGCTGCCGTGGTTGGCCTTGTTCCGGATGAACGTGTTGCCGGGGCTCCACGATTCGACGCAGTTGTTGTTGGCATAGGAGGTGTCGTTCTCCACAAACACATTGCCCCGCGACACCCACCGGTTCAGCGGCCGGATGAACACCCCGTCGCCCCCGTGCGTGATGTCGTTGCGATACCAGGAATTGTCGTCCGAACCGGTCTCGATCAGCACGCAGGTCGAATCGCGCGCGTGCACCTCGCCGGCGGCGCGGTTGATGCGAATTCCATACGAGAGGTTGTTGTTCAAAAAACGGTTCCGGGACGCGTGCCACAGCTTCGCGCACGTGTTGGAGCATTCCGAGAAATCATTGTCGGCGATCAGGTTGTCGTCCGAATCGACCAGATGCAGGCCATCCCAAACGCGGTTGGCGCGGTTGGCGCGCAGCACACTGTCCCGCATGTCCACGCACACGATGCCGCCACGCGCCGGCAACTCGCCCCACCCGTGCGCGGGGTGATGGTAGTTGTCCGAAAAATCGCAGCCGCTGACCGTCACCGCCCGCGCCTGCCGGATCGCCAGGCCCGTCGCGAAACCGCGCGCCCGCAGGTTTTTGACCGTGACGTCGACGACGCCTTCCAGCCGCACGCCGATGCCGGCGGTCTCGAGGGACTTGGCGTCCCCGACCCGGCCCGGGCCGACCAGCGTGGCGCCCCGGCCGTCGATGGTCACATGGCTGGCTCGGACGACGAGCCGCGCTGCAAGTTCCATGCCCGGTTCCAACACGAGGTCGTTCGTCACCACCCACTCGCGCCAGGCTGCCTGCGCGGCGGGCGACGCGGCAATCCACGGGCTCAGAAACACGAAGACGGCACAGGCCGCCAGGCGGCACAAAGTTGTCATCCCCCGGTTTATCCGGGTCCCACCCGCGCCGTCAACCGCGCGAATCCAAAGCGCCCGCCCGCCGGCGATGCCGCGGCGTTGCATTTGCCCTTTGCATCGGCGGGCCCGGCTCGTAGGCTGGCCCTGCCCTCGGCGTGCAGATCACGCCCCTGAAGCCGGCGCCGCAGGCCGCGCTCCCCGTCTCGCGGCGCGCCGGGTTGTGTTCCGGGCCGCGGGGGCAGGAACATTGCCTATGAAAATTCGCGTTCGATTTGCCCCGAGTCCCACCGGGTTTCTGCACATTGGCGGCGCGCGCACGGCGTTATTCAACTGGCTGTATGCGCGCCACCATGAGGGCACCTTCATCCTGCGGATCGAAGACACCGACGCCGCGCGCAACACGGCGGAGGCGGTGAACGTGGTGCTCAACAGCCTGCGCTGGCTGGGCCTGGTGTGGGACGAGGGACCGCTGACGGCCGACGCGACGGGGTCATTCAAGGGGGACTGCGGCCCTTATTTCCAGAGCCAGCGCCGGAAGGATTACGAGCGCCGCGTGGAGGCGCTGCTCTCGCGCGGCCTGGCGTACGAATCCGAAGGCGCCATCAAGTTCAAGATGCGCCGCGAGCCCGTCGTGATCGACGATCTGGTCGTCGGCCAGGTCCGCCGCGAACTCACCGACCGCGAAATGCAAGACCCGGATTTTGTCCTGGTGCGTTCGGACGGGCAGCCCGTGTTCCATCTTTGCAACGTCGTGGACGACCTGGACATGGGGGTGACACACGTCATCCGGGGCGAAGATCACCTCAGCAACACGGCCAAGCACATCGCGCTCTTCCAGGCCTTCGAGGTCCCCCCGCCCCGCTATGCCCACATCCCCCTCATCCTCAACCAGGACGGGAGCAAGATGAGCAAGCGCGACGCCGGCGCCTCCCTGACCCCCTACATGGACGAAGGCTACGTTCCCGAGGCCATCCTCAATTACCTCTGCCTCCTGGGCTGGTCCCCCAAAGACAACCGCGAACTCATGCCTCTCGACGAAATCGTCGAGCGCTTCGACCTCCCCCAGGTCCTCCGCCACAATGCCCGCTTCGACATGGAAAAACTCAAGTGGATGAATTACGAATACTCCCGCACCCTCTCCCCCGACCGATTCCACGAACTCGCCGTCCACGCCCTGGCCCGCGCCGGCATCGACACCAATTCCTTCCCCCTCCCCTACGTCAAGGCCGCCCTCGACACCTGCGTCGGCAAAGTCAAACTGTTCAGCGACCTGCCCGCCTACGCCGGGTTCTACTTCAACCCCGACCCTGCCATCGATCCCGCCGCCGCCCAAAAGGATTTCGTCCCGGAAAACCGGCCGCGCCTGGCCCGGCTGCGCGAGGCGTTTGCCGCGCTCACCGCGTTTGATCCCGACACGATTGGCAACACGCTGGCCGCCACCGCCAGGGAACTGGGCGTCAAAACCGGCGTCCTGGTGCATCCCACCCGCCTCGCCTGCACCGGCCGAACCGTCGGCCCCAGCCTCTACCACCTCCTGGCCGTTCTCGGCAAAGAACGCGTCCTCCAGCGCCTCGACCAAGCCATCGCCCGGATCGGGTGACGTCGGCAACCTCTACGCGTTCCACGGCATGCGGCTCGAGGGCGACGCCGCGCGATCCACCGCCGCGCATCGTTCCGCCGTTCGCGGGCCGCATTCCGCCCGCGGCCCATCGTTTCCGGCTCCGGCTCAGAAGCCCTCGTGCTCGGTGCGCGCGATGATTTCCTCCTGCAATTCCCTGGACAGGTCGCAGAAGTAATCGCTGTAGCCGGCGACGCGCACGATGAGGTCGCGGTGCTGCTCGGGATGAGCCTGGGCGGCGCGGAGCGTGTCGGCGGTGACCACATTGAACTGCACGTGGTGGCCGTCCATCTTGAAATAGCCCCGAACCAGGTGCGCCCACTTGTCGATGCCGTCGACGGTGGCGACCAGGGAGGGGGCGAGTTTCATGTTCAGCAGGGTGCCGCCGGTTTTGATGTGATCCATCTTGGCGGCGCTTTTGAAGACGGCTGTGGGCCCGTGGCGGTCGGCGCCCTGCACCGGGCTGATCCCTTCCGAGAGCGGCAGCCCGGCGCGGCGCCCGTCGGGCATCGCGCCGGTGACGCTGCCGAAATAGACGTGGCAGGTGGTGGGCAGCATTTCGACACAGTAACGCCCGCCCTTGCTGTTGGGACGGCCGTCGACCTCCTCGAAGCACGCCTGGAACACGCGCCGCATCAGGCCGTCGGCGCGGTCGTCGTCGTTGCCGTAGCGGGGGGTTTTGTGGACGAGGCGCTGGCGCAGGGGTTCGTGGCCCTCGAAATCCTTGCCGAGCACCTCGACAAGCGCGCTCACGGTGAGCGCCCCGGTGTCGAACACGGTTTCCCGGAGGGCGCTGAAGGAATCGGTGAGGCTGCCGAGGCCGACCATCTGGATGAAGGTGTTGTTGTAGCGCGGCCCGCCGTCGTTGTAGTCGCGGCCCGTGGCGATGCAGTCGTCGATCAGGACAGACAGGAAGGGGGCGGGCATGTGGGCTGCGTACATCTGCTCGATGAGCTGGTTGCCGCGCAGTTTGATCCCGACGAAGTGCCGCAACTGCCTGCGAAACGCCTCGAACAACTCCTCGAAGCTCTCGAACCCGTCGGGGTCGCCCGTCTCCACTCCGATCTTCCGGCCGGTGCGGGGGTCGACGCCGTTGTGCAGCGTGATCTCGAGCACCTTGACCAGGTTGAAGTAGCCGGTGAGGATGTAGGCCTCCTTGCCGAACGCGCCCACTTCCACGCAGCCGCTGCACCCGCCGGCGCGGGCATCCTCGGGCGTCTTGCCCTGGCGGAGCTGTTCCTGGACCGCGGCGTCGGCATTGAAAATCGAGGGAAACCCGTAGCCTTTGCGCAACACGCGCAGCGTGTGTTTCAGCAGGGCGTCCGGGGTTTTCCGGGAGAGCTGCAGGTTGGTGCTGGGCTGGAGCAGGTGCATCTCCTCCACGATGTCCAGGAGCATGTGCGACAACTCGTTCGAGCCGTCGCGGCCGTCGCGCAACAACCCGCCAAGGTTGATGTTTGCGAAATCGGTGTAGGTGCCGCTCTCGGCGGCCGTCACCCCCACTTTCGGCGGAGCGGGATGATTGTTGAACTTGATGAAGAAACACTCGAGCAGCTCGCGCGCCTGTTCCGGCGTCAGCGTGCCGTCGGCCAGCCCCTTCCGGTAGAACGGCAGCAGGTGCTGGTCGAGGTGCCCCGGGTTGAACGCGTCCCAGCCGTTCAACTCGGTGATCACCGCCAGGTGACACCACCAGTAGTACTGCAGCGCCTCATGAAAATCCCGCGGCGCGTGCCGCGGCACGCGCTCGCACACGCCGGCAATCTTGAGCAGTTCGGCCTTGCGTTCAGGGCGGACCTCCCTGGCGGCCTGGTCGCGAGCGAGCCGGGCGTGGCGCTCGGCGAACAGGATCACCGCGTCGCAGGCGATGTCGAACGATTTGAGCGCCTCCCGCCGGGCATAGGCTTTCGGGTCGTTCGTGAAATCCAGCGCCTCGATGGCCGCCGCAATGTCGCGCTTGAAATCCAGCATCCCCTTGCCGTAGATCTTGTCGTCCAGCACCGTGTGCCCGGGCGCCCGCTGCTCCATGAACTCCGTGAACATCCCCGCCTCATACGCCTCCCGCCAGTCCGGCGGCAGCTCCGCAAACAGCCGGTCCCGCATGGTGCGCCCCCGCCAATAGGGAATGACCCGCTCCGCATACACCCGGAGACACTCCTCATCCACCGCGTAATGCGTCTTGGGCCGGGAATCCAGAATCCGCAAATCGTCGAGGCTGTGGCACGTCAGCTCGGGAAACGTGGGAACCGCCTTGGGCCGCGGGCCGCGTTCGCCGACGATCAGTTCGCCGTCGCCCAGGTGAAGGGTTTTGTGCTGGCAGAGGTGCAGGAAGCATTGCGCCCTCATGACCGGCACGGAAAACCTGCCCTCGTGCGCCTGGTAAAACTCGGTCACGAGCCGCGCGCGTTCGCAGGTCAGCGCGGGCGCGGCGTCGAGGCTGGCCCGCCGGAGTCGCTCGGTGCGAGGTGTCATAAGTCAATCGTCGTTATCCGCCCACAAACGTGGCGTGCCCGAACGCCCGGAAAACGTCCACCGCCGCCGCCACCTGTTCCGGCGAGGGCGGCGCCAAGCCTTCGAGCGGGGTACTCTGCCCCAAACGGCGGGACTTTTGAAGTCCCGATTTGTGGTAGGGCAGGAGGTTGACCTGGCGCACGGCCCGGAGCGACGCGGCGAACCGGGCGATGGCCTCCAGGTCGCCGGGCTGATCGTTGAGACCCGGGATCAGCGGCACCCGGACCCACACGCGGTCATGCACCCGGTCGAGCGCCCTGAGGTTGTCCAGGATGGTCGCGTTCGGCACGCCCGTGTACCGGCGGTGCCGCTCGCTGTCCATCAGCTTCACATCAAACAGGAACAGGCCCGTCCACGGCGCCACCGCCAGCAAATCCTCCCGCCCCGCGTAGCCGCACGTGTCCACCGCCGTGTGCAACCCCTCCGCCACACTCGCCTCCAACAACGCCTTCAAAAACCCCGGCTGCATCAGCGGTTCCCCCCCGGAAAACGTGACCCCGCCCCCCGAGTCCTCATAAAACACCCGGTCCTGCACCACCTCCGCCATCACCTCCGCCACCGTCCGCTCCCGCCCCGCCATCTGGCGCGCCTCGGTCGGACACGCCGCGACGCAGGCCCCGCACAGCTGGCAGAAGTCGTGCCGGACCGGGAGCGGCCCGCGGCCCGGCACTTGCGCCGCGTGAGGACACGCCTCCCGGCATTGCCCGCAGCCCAGACAGCGGTCCTCGTTGAAGAGGATCTCCCGCTCTGGAGAACGGCCTTCGGGGTTGTGGCACCACGCGCAGCGCAGCGGACAGCCCTTCAGAAACACCGTCGTCCGGATGCCCGGGCCGTCGTGCACCGAGAACTTTTGAATGTTGAACACCAAGCCGCGTTCCATACCCGTGGATCTTGCACCCCACCCTAATGGCCCAAACGCCCCGCGTCATGCCGAAAACGCCCCGACCGCCGGCCCGACCCCTGTTGCGCCGCACCGTATTTGCGGCGAAGATCATCGGGATCATTCGCGCAGCCTTTCCACGACAGCCTCAGATCCGAAATCCGAAATCCTAAACAAGCGGTCCCGGGCTTGACCGCTCGAGGCGGCGTCCTCATGATGACCTCATGGCCGGGGGCGCGTTTCGACCGAGCAAGTGGCTGCCGAAACAGCCGGGGCGCCGTCCGGGACCCGCCGGCCCACGGACATGACCCTCTACGACCTGCTTCCGCGGGATGGGAACCTCGGCAGCGACAACCTGCTGGGGCGCTTTCTGGACTACGTCGCCGCGTGCGGGCTCACGCTCTACCCGGCCCAGGAGGAGGCGATGCTCGAGCTGTTCGAGGACAGGAACGTCATCCTGAACACCCCGACCGGCTCCGGCAAATCGCTTGTCGCCCTGGCCCTGCATTTCGCGTCGCTGGCGCGCGGCCGGCCATCGGTCTACACCTGTCCCGTCAAGGCGCTGGTGAATGAGAAGTGGCGGGGGTTGTGCCGCGAGTTCGGGCCGGACAACGTGGGTCTTTCGACCGGCGACGCCACTGTGAACCGCGGCGCGCCCATCTTGTGTTGCACCGCCGAAATCCTCGCCAACATCGCCCTGCGCCAAGGCCCCCAAGCGGCCGTGCGCGACGTCGTCATGGACGAGTTCCACTGGTATGCCGACCGCGACCGCGGCGTCGCGTGGCAGACGCCGCTGCTCACGCTGCCCCAGGCGCGATTCCTGCTCATGTCGGCCACGCTGGGCGAGACCGGCTTTTTCGAGGAGGAACTCACCCGCCGGACCGGGCGTGCGACGGTCACGGTGGCCTCGAGCTCGCGCCCGGTGCCGCTCGAGTTTGCCTACGCGGAGACGCCGCTGGCGCAGACGCTCGAGGGGCTGGCGGCGGGGGGGAAGGCGCCGGTGTACGTGGTGCATTTCACCCAGGCGGAGGCCGCGCAAAGCGCGCAGGATTTCACCAGCCTCAACGTGTGTTCGCGCGACGAGAAGGCCCGGATCGCGGCCGGGCTCGAGGGGTTCAGGTTCAACTCGCCCTACGGCCCGGAGATTCGGAAGTGGCTGAAGCACGGGATTGGGATTCACCACGCGGGGCTGCTGCCCAAGTATCGCGTGCTGATCGAGCGCCTGGCGCAGCAGGGCCTGCTCAAGGTCATCTGCGGCACCGACACCCTCGGGGTCGGCATCAACGTGCCGATCCGGACGGTCCTGTTCACGCGGCTCTGCAAATTCGACGGCCAAAAAACCGCCCTCCTCACCGCGCGCGACTTCCACCAGATCAGCGGGCGCGCCGGACGCAAGGGATTCGACGACCGCGGCTGGGTGGTCGCCCAGGCGCCAGAACACGTCATCGAAAACCTCAAGCTCGGGGAAAAAGCCGCGCGCGACGGCAGGAAAATCGTGAAACGCCGGCCGCCCGACCACAATTTCGTGAATTGGGATGTGAAGACGTTTCAACGGCTCATCGCGTCCCCGCCGGAGCGGTTGACCTCGCGGTTTCATGTGTCCCACGGGATGCTGCTCAACGTGCTGAGCCGGACCGGCGACGGCTGCCGCGCCATGCGGCAGCTGATCCGCGACTGCCACGACTCGCCCCGCCAGAAGAAGGAACACACGCGGCGCGCCTGGCAGCTGTTCCGCTCGCTCGTCGAACGCCACATCATCGAGATCCTCCGCCCCCCCGCCGCCCCGGCCCCGCCCGCCCACGCGGGCGGGCCTCCTGCCGGGGTGGAGACGGCCCACGCCCGGCTCCGGGTGGCCATTGAGCTGCAGGACGATTTCTCGATGGACCAGGCGCTGTCCCTCTACCTGCTGGAAACGATCCCCCTCGTGGACCCCCAACAGCCCGATTACCCGCTGGTGCTGCTGTCGCTTGTGGAGGCCATCCTCGAAGACCCCGACCTCATCCTGCGCAAGCAGCTCGACCGGGTCAAGGCCCAGGCCGTTGCCGCCATGAAAGCCGAAGGCGTCGACTACGAGGAGCGCATGGCCCGCCTCGAGGAACTCGAATACCCCAAGCCAAACCGCGACTTCATCTACGCCACCTTCAACGCCTTCGCCGACAACCACCCGTGGGTCGGCCAGGAAAACATCCGCCCCAAAAGCATCGCCCGCGAAATGTTCGAGCATTTCCGGTCCTTTGCCGATTACGTGCGCGATTACGAACTCCAACGCGCCGAGGGCCTGCTCCTGCGCCACCTCCACAACGCCTACAAGGTGCTCAAACAAACCGTCCCCGACGCCGCCAAAACCGATCCCGTGCGCGAGATGGAACTCTACCTCGGCACCCTGATCCGCGCCGTTGACTCAAGCCTGCTCGACGAATGGGAGACCATGCGGGACCCGGATTACGAGCGCCGCATCGCGGCCGAGCGCGGGGCGATCCGCGGCATCGACGCCCGGGCGCCTGACCTCGACAACGCCGCTGCGGACATCACCCGCGACACCAAGACGTTCACCGCCGCCATCCGCAACCGGATCTTCACCTTCCTGCGCGGACTGGCGACGGGCGATTTCGAGGCGGCCCTGGAAACGCTCGGCGAGGCGGGAGCATCGCACCCCGCCGCCATCACCCCCCCCACGCTTCCGGCGCCCCCTTCGCTTCGGACGGCCCTTGCCCCTGGTGCCCTTCCCGGGGAGGCGGAACACGGCCCCGCCGCCGCCGCCTGGTCCGCGGAGCGCCTCCGCGAGGCGAGCGACGACTACCTTGCCGAACATTCAAGGCTCTGTCTTGACCCGGAGGCGCGCAATGTCCGCCATACCTATGTCACGCCCGCCGCCGAGGGCAGCACGTGGCGGGTGCAGCAGATGCTCGTGGATCCCGAAGGCCACAACGACTGGGTGGCCGAATTCGAGGTGGACCTGGCCCGGTCGCGCGCCGCCGGCGAGCCGGTGCTCTTCCTGAAGCGCCTCGGCCGCTTCCCATTGCAAAAGTCCGGCTAAGGCGCGGGCACCCAGAGCCGGTAGAACCGCTGTCGGGCCTGGACCTGGGGCTGGAGACGGACGCGGTAGCCCTCGGGGAAGACCTGGGGTTGGGCCCCGCTCGGGGTCCATGCGGCCGCCGCTCCGACCTGGTCGGATTCCTCGAGGATGCACCCGGCGCAATCGAGCGGCCACTCGATGACGACATCGCCGGCTTCGCGCCGGATGCTCAACGCGACGCCCGGGGGCAATTCGCGGGCGCGGAAGAATTCGGCGGTTTGGAGTCGCGGGCGGGTCAGGAGGGTTTGGAGTGTCACCGTATGCACCAGGCTGTCCAGGGTCCAGGAGTTGGAGGTGGCGACGTCGGTGGTGCGTTCGAGGGCATAGCGTTTGCCGGCCGGCGCGTAGAGGGCCAGCGCCAGTTGCTGGTTGGTGGCCGAAGCCGCGTCGAGAATCGGCTCGCGGCCGACGACGAACACGCGCCCGCGATGCGATTCGCCGGTGACCGGCAGGGACGATCCGCTGCGGACGCCGGTGAGCGTGTCGCCCCGGAGGCGGACGATGGTGGAATGTTCGTTGGGCACGGTGTCAAAGTGGAGTTGGGCGAGGACGAAGTTGCCCTGGAGTGCCGTGCCGGGCTGGACGTTCCACTGCACTTCGAACTGGCCGGGGTCGAGGCCGACCAGGCTGGCGGAAACGGTGGCGGGCAGGCTCGAGAGGTGGAGGTTGGTCAGGCGGGAGCCGCTGACGGCCAGGACCAGGCGCAGGCTGGCGAGATCGATTCCGGAGTCTAGTCTCAACGGGACGCTGGAGGCGGCGCCGGACAGGACGGAGGTGCTGCCGAGGCCCAGGTGGAAATCGGGCATCGTGTCGAGCACCGTCACGTGGAAGGTCTGAGTGGCGCTCAGCGGCGGCGGGCCGTCGTCGGTCACCACAAGGGTGATCGGGTTGGTGGTGCCGCCCTGGACTTCGGTGGGCAGCCAGGTGACCACGCCGGTCTCGGGATCCACGGCCACACCCTCGGGAGCGCCGGGGCCCAGGCTGAACGTGAAGTGTTGGGCGGGTTGATCCGCGTCGGACACCGTGTTGGTGAAGATCAGCCACTGGCCTTCGGCGATGACAACGTCGCCGATGGGGGCCAGGGCGGGCGGGGTATTGGATTCGAGCACGGTCAGCCAGAAGGCCTGGGTGGCGCTGAGGGAGGGGGTGCCGGTGTCGCGGGCGATGATCCTGATGAGGTTGGTGCCGGGGCCATGGGCTTCGCTGGTGATCCAGGCAAGCTGGCCGCCCTGACGGTTACACGTCAGGCCCGCCGGCGCGGCGGCACCCAGCTGATACGACACCGTGTCGCCATCGGGGTCGGTGGCGGCGGCGGTCAACGCGAATGTCTGGCCTTCGACAACGATCTGGTCGGGGATCGCGGCCAGAACGGGCGGCTGGTTGACGAGCGAGGCGGCGGTTTGGGCTTGCGGGACGGCGGGCGGGCTTTCGCGGTTGCCGGCCTGGTCGACGGCGACGCTGTAGAAGGCGTAGGTCTTGCCCAGCGTCCCCTGGAACAGCGCGCTGGTGTCGGGCGTGGCCGTCAGCCACCGCATGAACGGACTGCCGTTTTCGCTGACATAAATGTCAAACGACGCCAACCCGCTTCCGCCGGGGTTGTCCTGGCCGGACCAGCGGACCAGGAAGGCGGCCTGGCTTTCGGGGGGGAGGGTTTCGACGGTGCTGGTGGGCGGCTGGGTATCGGCGGCGGGCAGGGGTTGGTAGGTGAGGGTGTAGGTGCCCGGGCTGTCGAAATCGAGCAGGTGCAGGATGTTTTCGCGTTTCGGCCGTTTGGCCTGGCCGAGGAAGGTGCGGTCGGTAATCCAGACGTTGGTGTCCACGCCGAGAACCCCGTTGTCGGACCGGACGACACTGACCAGCCGATACTGGCCGTCGGCCGGGTCGGGCATACGGATGTAGGCCCAGCCGGCGGGCAGGGCGGCGTTCAGTTGGACCTGGAGGTTGCCGGGGCCGACCGTGCCGGTGACGGCGGCGTTGGTGACGACCTCGACGGCGTTGGTGGTGCCGTCGCTCAACCAGAGCGTGTCCGGCAGGTCGCGCGCGTCGGGGCGCCCGTTCACGAGGAAATCGGGTTGACCGTCTTCGAATGGTCCGCCGGCCTGGACGAGCCGGACCATTTCGTGGATGCGGACCTCGTCGATGAGGGAGAGGCGCGGGTTGCCCTGGCCATCGAGGTGCTCGAAGGTGGCGCTGTATTTGAGGAACAGACCCTGGAGGGTGGACGTGAGCAGCCAGCGGGCGACGCGGATGCTGTGGGCGGGGAGGGTGCCGAAATTGGCGGTGAGGGTGGGGGTGAGGTTCTGGCCGGCGACTTCGGTGGCGATGATCTTGAAGTCGATCAGCAGGCCTTTTTCGTTGTCGACGATCTCGGGCTGGGCCGAGGTGATGCGGAAATTGCGGGCGTCGCCGGCGCCGTTGTTTTGGACCATGACGGCGAGGCTGAAGGGGATGCTGGGTTCGACGAGGTCGGTGAAGGGATCGTCGGCATACACGTCGCGCTGGTGGAAGTAATCCAGCGTAAGCCGCGCGGTGGGGTGGACAGTGATGGGCACCGGCACCAGAGGCACATGGACGGGCAGGCCGTTGAACAGGTAGCGGAATTCGCCGGACACATAATACTGCATCGGCTCTGTCGGGGCGGCATCGACCGTGGGCACGATCACCCAGCGGGCGGTGGCGTGAGCCCCGCCGTTCACGCGGCCGCCGCCGTCGACGTCGCTCAGCCCGTTCAACTCGGGCGGGCGCAGGCCGAAGAGGCTGGTGGTGTCGTTGCCGAGGGCGTCGGTGATGCGGACGGTCACCTGGATCTGGTCCATGGCGAACTCAGTGGCGTTGTCCATCTCGAGCGTGGCGCGAAACGCCTCACGGCTGAGCACCGCTTCCTGGTCGAGCTTGATCTTCACGCGGGCACAAATGCCGCCGCCCTCGCCTTCCTCTGAGCGGATGCGGGCGGTTTCGACGATGGCGTTGATGGGGTCGGTGAAGCCGGCGGCTTCGGCTTCTTGCTGATACAGTCCGACCAGCAGCAGCTTCTCCTTGAGCGCGATCATGTCGATGAAATCCAGGTTGGCGCCCGGCGGCGCGTCGGCCGGACGCAAAATCCCCATGTCGATGTTCTGCATCGTGCGGTTCCAGCGGTCCAGGAACCGGTTCACCTCGGAGGGTGGCACCCCCGGCGGCTGCACCCCGCTCAACAGGTCGTTGCGCTCGCCCGCCGTGATGGGGCGGCCGCCGTCGGACGACTCCGACGCGGCCGCCTGGAACCGGGCATACCAATCGCCCGTGGCCGAGTCCGCCGCCGGGTTGATCCAGACGCCGTCCGGCGCGCCCGTCATTTCGTTGAAGGCGTCCAGCGCGGCGCGCACGCCGCGCCCGAAGTATTCGGCCGCATCATCGCCCCCGTCTGCGGAGGCGGGGCTGGCGCCGCCGGACCCGGACGAGAAGTAACATCGGGCCAGCGAGTAGATGCAGGACGGAACACCCGCGCCTGGGATCAGGCAGCCGGCTGCGCTTGCGGCACAATCGGCCACAGTGCCGACAGTGACGCCGTCGCCGGCCAGCCCGGCGCCGCAGCCGAAGCCGCCGAAGAAGCAGCCGACCGGTCCGGGAACGCAACCGGCCGCCGCGAGGAGGTAGCACAGGGCGTCGCAGAGCGCGTCGATATTGATGTTCGGCACGCTGTAGCTGCCGCTCACACCGTAACCGCCGCCGCCACCACCACCACCCCCGCCGCCGCCGCCGCCCCAGCCTCCGCCCCAGCCGCCGCCGCTGCTGCTGCCGCCGCAGTCGCCTTGCACACCGCTGACGCCCACGGGCGACCCACCCGGCACCTTGAAGGGCCCGCAATCGAACGCGAAGTTCAGGCTGCCGTTCATGGAGCATGGAACCCCGCCGCCGGAGGACGCCGTGAGCGCCCCGCCTTCGGGCCAGGTACCGATGCGGCTTAGGGTGACGGGGATGGTGAGGTAGGATTTGGCGCCGAGCCGGCCGAGGTCTTCGATGAGCGGTTCGATGGCGTAGAAGGGGTGCGTGCTGAAGCGCAGGGTGGTGTCGTCGGCGGCGATCAGTCCATGGTTGCGGATGGTCATGTTGACCTGCTTGGTCTGGCCAACGAGCATGAGGTCGCCGACGTCGAGCGCCGCCGGTTCGATGGTGACGACCGGTTTGGGCACGACGGCTTCGAACTCGGTTTCGATGGTGATGCGGTAGCGGTCTTCGATTTCGATGCGTTCGACGGTCCAGGTATAGCGGACGGCTTGGTAGGCGAGGAACGCGGTGAACTCGTTGGTGATGCCGGGTTCGAGGAAGAACGTGCCGCGGTAGCTGTTGTGCTGTTCGGCTTCGACCTCGAGTTCATAATAGCCTTCCACCAGCGCGGGCACGAAGAACTGGCCCTGGGCATCGGTGACGCCGTTGGTCACCGTGGTGTAATTGACGGCATCGCGCACGCGGACGGCTGCGTTCGTCAGAGGGGGCGAACCCGCGGCGTAGTAGGTGAACTCGTTGACCGACTGGACAAGGAGCGCCCCCGTGGCTTCCGACAGCGCCCGGAACGAGAAGGGCACCGCCACGCCCGCGCCCGCCCCGTTCACCGCCAGGTTGCCCTGGTGCACCGCCAGCGGCATGTCCTCCGGCGGATTCAACTGCAGCGTGACGGTGTTGGTTTCCCCGGGCGCCAGCGACGGCATCGGGTTGGGGGTCGCCAGGCTCATCCATGCCAGCGGCGGCAGCGAGACGGCGAGCGGGCCGGATTCGAGCCCGCCGGCGTTGACGAGCTGGAACGAGACCAGGCGTTGGGTGCCGCGTTTCATGCCGCCGTCCAGCCGGCCGGGGTAGGCCACCAGCCGGGGCACCAGCGGGTCGATGGTCACACGCAGCGGCACCTCGACCGCGGCGCCTTCGAGGCTGGTGACGCGGATCTGGACGTAGCCCCAGGTAAACGAGGCGTCCGCTGCCGACACACCGAACCCGAGCGACACCGTGCCGTCGCCGGCCAGGACGTTGGTCTGCAGGGTGAGCGTGGCCGTGACATTGGGCGGCTGGCTGAGGACCTGGGCATCGAGTCCGGTGAGCGGCAGGTCGCTGAGGTTCACGAGCTGCACGGCGCCGCCGACGCTGCTTTGTTCGCTGAGCCGGACCGATGGCGCGGCCGGCTGGGCCTTCATGCCCAGCAGGCGGAAGCTGTCCTGCGCGGGCGGGTTGGGCGTGCCGGGGTGGCTGGCGGCGATCTCGTAATAGCCCGCCTCGTCGGGCAGCGGCTGCCAGGTGGCGGCAAAATCGCCGTTGGCGTCGGTGAGCGCGGCGATGGTGCGGGTGGTGTTGCGGACGCGGACATGGATATCGACGAGGACGTAGGAGGCGGGCAGCCCGCCGGGCTGGACCGCGCGCCCGGCAAGGGGCACGGGCGTGTTGGCGGGCGCGACCTCGAGCGGTGTGGAGACCGTGGCCTCGTAGGCGGCGGCGACCTGGACGGGGCCCGCCGAGACGCCGACGTTGTTGTGCTCGATGATTTCGGCGACGTTGTTGAGGACGTCTGCCTCGACGATCACCCAATAGGAGCCGGCGGCCTGGGGCAGGCGCGTCGCGAAGCTCTGCCCGAATTGGCTGCCGGCCGGCAGCCCGGCATTCAGCGTGAGCTGGCCGATCAGGATGTCGTCGCCCACGGTCGGGTCGGTGGACAGGTAGATGCGTTGGGCCAGGGCGCTGGAGGGTGCCGCGGCGAGCCCCTGGTTGCGCACCTGGAATCCAATGTCCATGTAGGCTTCGGTGAGCGCGTTTGTGGGAACGGTGATCCCGGCCACGACCAGGTCGGGCAGGTCGACGTCGCTGACGATGACCTGCGCCGCGCCGCTGGTGTAGCCGGCCGCGTCCGCAGTCACGGTCACCACCTGGTTGCTGTCGGTCACGCCGTCGTTCACCGACGCGGCGTTGAATGCGGCCGCATAAGCGCCGGCGGGAATGATGACGGTGGCGGGCACGGTCAATTCCCCGGTGTCGGACGAGGCGAGGGCGACCTCGAGGGCGGCGTTGGTGTGGGCGTTGCGGGTGACGGTCCCGGCGGTGGCCGGGTTCAGGCCCTCGGCGACCAGCGGGGGGTCGAATGCCAGCCGCAAGGTGGGCCCGTCATCGTCGGTGACGGTCACCTCCATGGCGGTGGCTTCGCCCAGCAAGATGCCGGTGGCCGTGGCCCGCAGCCAGGCACGGATCGCGACGGTCTTGGGGCCGTCGACCAGGCTGTTGTCGACGGCGGCCACGGGGAAGGTCAGGACGGTTTCGCCGGCGGGGAAGGTCACCCGGGGCGGCACTTGGAGCACGTTGGTCGCGTCGCTGGTCAGTTCGAGTTCGAGGGCGCGAGGAGACACCGGCGCGCGGGTGAGCGTGGCCAGGGCGGCCTGCGGCCCGTCGCCTTCGCTGACGCTCTCAGGCGCGAGGACCAACGTGACGGCGGGCCAATCGTCGTCGAGCACCGTGACCTCCAGGATGCCGGGGTGATAGCCGGGCGCGGAGGCGGTGACGGCGACGGTGAGCGGCCCCTCCACGAGCGTGTCGTCGAGGGCGGCCAACTCGGTTTCGACGACCCATTGTCCGGCCGGGATGAGGACCGGCGTGGTCACGCCCAGGTGGTTGGGCGCCGGGCTGTTCAGCGCCACCGACACGGATTCGTTCGTGCCGGCATCGCGCGCCACCACCACCGGCAACACGCCCGCCTCCCGCACCCGGTTGGTGGCCGCCACCAGCGTCAGGCGCGGCAGGTCGACGTCCAGCACGACCAGCATGGCGCTGCCCGATTCGAAACCGGGCGCCGACGCGCCGAGGCTGACGGTTTGGGGGCCGTCGACGAGATCGTCGAGAAGGGGGATGACGTTAAAGGCGGCAGCGGCCTGCCCGGCGGCAATGGTCACCTCGGCCGGCAGGGTGACTTCCGTCGGGTCGTCATGGGCCAGCGTGACGGTCAGGGGAGCGGTGCGGCTGCCGTTGCGGGTGACGGTGGCGCGGACGGGTTGGGCGGCGCCTTCGGGGGCCTGGGGCTGCGAGAGCTGGAGCGTCAGGGTGGCGGGGACGAGGGTGGGGGTGCCGGCCACGCCCAGGTTATTCGCCTCATTGGATTCAAGGACATCATTGCGGCTGTCGGCCTGCACCGCGAGCCACAGGCCACCCACCACCCCGGCCGGCGGAATCGCCACTGTCTGCGTTCGGGTGATGGCGCCGCCGGCAGCCAGCGTGTTGGTGAAGGCGAGTGTGGTCAGTTCCTGCGGGCTGGCGCCGTTGCTGGTGGCAGTCAACAAGACGGTTTCGGACCATGTGCCTGTGATCGACAGGCTGCCCTGGTTGGTGACGGTCCACCGCAGGTCGATGGCCTGGCCGGGCAGAGCGTGTGCCGGCGCCACGATGTCAACCGTGCGCAGATCCGGCATGGGCGGCGAGACCAGCACCAGCCTGGCGCTTCCCAGGTTGTTCGCCTCGTTGGACTCCAGCACCGCGTTGCCGGCATCGGCCGCCGCCACCAGGTAATACGGCCCCTGCACGGAAGCCGCCGAATGCGGGATGGCGACCTGCAGGGTGTGGGTGTAGCTCGAAGCCGGCGCCAGCGGGACGTTCGCGGCGTCCACCGTGACCAGCAGGGTCGACATCTCATTGCTCGAGCTCGACAAGTAAAGGCGGTCCTGCCACGGGAAAATGGCCGAGGCGTTGCCCGCGTTGGTCACGACGCATTCGACTGGCACCGTCTGCCCGAAGACAGCCGCGGGGGGTGCGGAGATCCGGGCGATGCGCAGGTCGGTGGCGGTCACAATGACGGGCACGGTGGTGAAGGCCGTGTTGTTGGTTTCATCGAGTTCGAACACCTGGCTGCCGCTGTCCGCACGCACGCCGAGGAACCGCACGCCGCTGAGCGCAGGCGGCACAATCACGTCTTGCGTCACCGTCAGCGATGCGCCCGCCGCGATGCCTTCAGGGCCGGGATCGAAACGGACCGCTCCCAGGGTCTGCGCGCCGGTTCCGGCAGGGTTGCTGGCCAGGAGCACGGCGTTTTGCCACGGGCCGAGGGCGGTGCCGGGACCGATGTTCGACAGGACGAACGTGAGCGGCAGCAGGGCGCCCGCCTGCACGACGGCGGGGGTGGCGAGGGCGCCGGGGGCGAGGTCGGGTGCGGCGAGGGTGGTGAAGGTGCTGCCGGCCGAGAGGGTGGCATTGCTGGCGGCGTCGGTGGAACCCACCATGAAGAAGTAGCGGGTGGCCGCGCCGAGGCCGGAGAGCAGGAAACTGTGCTGGGTGCGCAGCAGGCTGGAGCGGTTGGTTGTCCCGTAATCGGCCGTGAGCCCGTACCTCACCTGGGAGCGGGCCGGTTCGTCGGTGGTCCAGGTGACAAGGGCGGTGGTGACGCCGGGCTCGACGGCCAAGGCACTGATCGTGGGCGGGGTGAGGTCGACAAACTCGTATTCGGCGACGAAGAGCATGTTGGTGGGGTCGGTGGTGGTGAACGTTTCGACGAAGCTGGGTTGGGTGCCGTAGGCCGCGCCATTCAGGGTGAAGCGATTGAAATCGTAGCGGTCGTTGCCGCTGGGCACGCTTGCCGGAGCCGCGATGGTGACGCTTTGCCCGTTCGTGTAAGCGCCCGCGCCCGTCACCGCGGCCAGCCCGGGCGGCTCGGTGGCGGTGGTCACCACGTGGAGCAGGTGCGCCTCGGCATAATGGGCGACCACGAGCCGGTTGCTGTGCACGACGGTGACGAGCACGGCGTTCGAGCCGATCCCCTGACCGGCCTCCTCCCAGTGGCTGAACTTGTAGCCGAACGCCGGCTGCGCGGTGAGCGTGATGGAGGTGCCCCACTTGAAATCCCCGGTGCCCAGAACAACACCGGCGCCGGGCGGGTGATTGGAGGCGGCGACCTGGAAGGCGGGCAGGTCGAACATGGCCAGCAGGTTGACGTCCTGGTAGAGGGTGAAGGTGTAATTCGAAGCCGCGCTGCGCACCACGCCGCCTTCGGTCCAGTGCACGAAATAATAGGGGGCCTGCGACGTGTCGGGCGTGGCCGTCACTGTCACACTGGCGCCTTCGGGGTAGGTGCCCCCGCCGGTCACCGTCCCGCCTGCGGGTGGGGCGGCATTGACGGCAACGGTGTAGAAGCGGGTGATGGTGAAGGGGGTGGTGACGGTGTTGGCTTCGGCGGCCGTATGGCTGACACCGTCGTGCTCGTAGACCGCCTGGGCGGCATCGGTCGTCACCTCGACCAGGTAGGCGCCCGGGACGGCGGCGGTGAAGGCCACCTGGCTGGCGTTGGTGGCGTTGACGGACAGCGGGATGCCGATGACGTCCGTCTGGTCCAACACGGTGGTCGCCGTGGTCTGGTTGCGGACGCGCACGCGTTCCGCAACGCCCGCCGGCGCCGGAGCGGTGCCGCGATTGACCGTGTCCCACCGGAGGGTATAGGTCAGGGCGCCGTCGGGGCCGGTGAGCTGGACGTTTTCCAGGACGAGGTCCGGGTAATCGGCCAGGGCGATGGGGAACGGGTTTTCGGTGGGGGTCTCGTTGTCGCCTTCGAGGAGGAACTCGTTGACGGTGTCGGTGTAATCGGTTTTGGCGATGAGGTGGAAGGTGCCGCTGAGTCCATCGGGCAGGTCGACCGTGTTGGTGACGCCATACCCCTGCCCCGGCGCCAGCGCGCCGTTGTGCGGGTAGAGCCCGAGCAACGCGTCGCCGTCGTCCATGACGGGGTCGGTCGACAGGACGACGCGATCGAACCACAGGGCGATGGGGGTTTCGAGGGAGCCGACATTGGTGACGGTGAACCCGAAGGTGAAGGGGGCGCCGCTCTCGAGGCCGGTGGAGACCGGGAGATGAAGCCGTGTGACCTGGAGGTTGGGGAAGACCACGTTGGTCGTGGGCAGGATGCTGACGTCCAGGACGTATTCGCTCATCAGCCCGTCCGAAGCCGCCGTCGACCGGATCACGCCGTAGTAAGTGTCTGTTTGTTCGATGCGCACCTCGGCCACGCCGTCACTGGGGCGGCCGCTTCCGGCCTCGGGCAGGTAGGTGCCGGCAGCGTTGTAGAGGCTGACGACGGGGATGAGGGGGCTGGTGGCGGGTTGGCGCGTGCCGAGGAAGACCGTCTGGCCGGCTTCGACGGTGCCGAGGTTGAAGTAGTCGAGGTCCCCGGCGACCTGGGTGTAGCCGGCGGCGGCGGCGCTGCGGGTGGTGCCGTTGGTGGTGAGCGTGAGGGGTGTGGCGGTGGCGAGCGCACCATTGGGTTCGCGTTCGACCTCGAGGCCGCCGCGGTAGAGCGAGGCGCGCAGGCGGTATTCGCTGTAGTACGAGTAGTTGTATCGTACGCGCACGGTGAATTCGCCCGTGTTGGTCAGCACCAGGGGCGCGGACTGGAGCAGGCCGTTATTGTCGGCGGTCAGGCCCAGCACCTGGGTTGCGGCGGGGTTGTAGACGATGTATTGGAGGCTGCTGCCGGCGGGGTTGCCGGGGATCTGTGCCGCCAGCACCAGCGTGTCGCCAGCCTCCGCCTCGAAACGCCAATAATCCACGTCCGCCGAGTCCAGCAGCAGGCCCCGCCCCGCGCCGGAGATCAGGTTCGGCTGGGTGCTGTCCATGGCCAGGGCCGACGCGGTTTCGCGGCTGCCATTCGGTTCGGACTCGGTGTTGAATCCGGGGACCTGGACGACGGTGAACTGGCGGACATGGGCGGCGGCGAGGGGGTTGCCCGCGCGGTCTTCGAGCGCGCGTTTCGCTGTGAACCGGTAGACACCCGGCTGCAACTGGCCGCCCGCCAGCGCGTAACTGGCGGTCAGCCCCGCGCTGTAGGCGGGGCTGGCTGACACGGCCCACACCACGTCGTCGAGCGTGTCAAACAGGTCGTCGGCTCCGCTCGCGCGCAGGTCATAGCTGGCGGGCGCATTGACGGTGTCGGCCCGCATGTCCTCCGAGAAAGTCAACGTGAACCGGTCGAACAACCCTTGCAGTGCGCCGCCCTCGGGCGGCAGCGTGTCCGCCACCACGCTGGGCGGTGCCAGGTCGGTCAGCTCCAGATTCAGCAGGTATTGCGCGAACAGCCCTTCCGTGCCCCCCTGGCCTCGCACCCGCGCGTAGTACAATCCCCCTTGTCCGCCCGGAACGGTCCACGCCAGGTTGGTCGCGCCCTCCGGCGCGGACGCCGCCACAGCACCCGCGCTGTCCAACACGTCAAGAACCGCCGTCAGCGGGCTGTTAACGGGCCGGTTGGCGCTGAGCCGGACGTCGGTGGCCGCCGAGAGGTTGCCGAGCCGGAACACATCACCCGCGTCACCATAGCGGATGTAGCCAAGCGTCTTGGCCCACTGCACGCTCCCGTCGCGCGTGAACTCCGGAGCATTGGCTTGAGCCACGGTGTTGTTGCTCTCCGCCTCGAGCTGCCACGGCGCCGGTGCCAGCGTGACCCGCACCCGATATTCCCCCCAATGGGAATAATTGTAGCTCACCCGCACCGCATACGTCCCGCTGAGCGGCAACACCACCGGCGCCGATTGACCCGTCCCGTTGGCCGCCGCCGAGAAACTCACCAGCGTCGTCCCGTCCGGCCGCTCGATCCG
>JAFGQR010000149.1 GCA_016935555.1 Verrucomicrobiota bacterium | reverse complement strand
CGGCAAGGTTGAGCGGGATCGAAGTGCTGGCTCGGTCCAGTTGGTCGGTGACAGCAACAGACTTGGGGAGCTTCTGCAACATGGGCTTTAACCACTCGATGAACGACAAGGCTGCCTGGTACACTTCCAATGTCTCGTGATCGAATAGCCGGTTCAGCCGATTACGATTAGGATCAGGATTACGAAAAGCCAGAAGGAAAAATCTGAGATGCGCACTGGCCAAACTTTAAGTGAAGTTTCGGCTTGACGATGGGGCGGCAATCGCGTAGAGACAATGTCATAAGCGAGTTCAGGAGTTCTCGAAAGCTGCACCGCTCTGAGGACACCCGAACTCAGCGACGGCGGGCTTCGTGCAAGGCCGTCGCGTGATTCTGGTCCAGAGGTTATTGTGAAAACGCCGTCAGTTCAAAACGGCGGCTGCGCAGGCAGGGTCAGAAAAGGGGTGGAGGGTTTCTGCGGGGCGTTGGGTTGTGCGCGGAGGAGGCGGATGGGATTGACTGCTGCACATAGCCGCATTGGAGGCATTCCATGAAAACACTCGAGAATCTTCATTCGTTGGCCGCACCGTCTCCTGGGCGGAATCGATCCCCCCAGGTCCGCGTCCGGCAGGTTGCCCGGCTGTTGGCGGCGGCCGCACTGTGGAGTGGCACCCTCGGCCTGGAAGCCACTGTGTCGCCCGTCCCGTGCACCTACCAGCTCAATCCGCAGAGCAGCCTTTATCCCGCCGAGGGCGGCTCGGGTGAATTCGCGGTGGAGACGCAGGCGGAGTGTGTATGGCAAGCCACCACCACGGCGCCGTGGATCACCATCGCGTCCGGAGGGGAGGCTTCCCTGGGACCCGGTGTGGTGAGCTACGTGGTGGCGCCCAACAGCCATGACACCATGACGTCGGCGGCGCCCAACGGCCGGGTCGCCTTGATCCGCGTGGGCAATGCCACCCACACCGTCTGGCAGTCGTCCCCCGAGTGGGTGCCCGACTCCCACACCCCCCTGCTGTCGGTCATGCACGATGCGCGGTTCTCCGACCTGCATGACCCGGCGCTTTCCGTCCAGCATCACCCGGCACTGTCCACCGCCCATGCCGTCAACGAGTCCGCCGCCCACAACGTCTTCAACTCGGACGTCCACGCCGTCGTCATCTCGGCCCGGCACCAGGCGCCCAACTCGCGCCTGCACAATCCCGAGGCGTCCTTCCTGCACGATCCGGCTCAGTCCCAGGGCGTGGATGAGATCCCGGGGCTGCTCCATGGTGTGGTGGAATCCCGGCAGCATGATCCGGCCGCGTCCGAAAGCCACGCCGCGGCAATGTCTGTCGTCCACAGCGCCTCCCAATCCGAAAGCCACGACGGGCTGCTCTCCGCCATCGTCCGGCCCGGGTTGCTGCTGGACCAATGGGATTGGCGGAACAATCCGGACCGGTTGGCGCACGACCCGGTGCTCTCGCCGCAGCACGATCCGGCGCTGTCAACGGTCCATTCGGCGGTGCGGTCGGCGCGGCATGATCCCGCCATCTCCACGCTCCACAGCGTGATCGCCTCCCAGGCGCACGATCCCGGCCCCAGCGCGGTTCACGACGTGGCGCTGTCCCAGGTGCATCAACCGGCCGATTCCGAGCTTCATGCGGCGCTGCGGTCCGATCTTCACGATCCGCGCCGGTCTTCCCACCTGCACCAGGTCGCCGAGTCCAACCTCCACGACCCGGCCCGCTCGCATGTGCACCTGGCGGCCCGGTCCGTCGTGCACGACGACCTGCTCTCGGCCGCCCACGCGCCCATCGAATCCCGGGTTCATTGGGACATGATCACCGTGACGGTGGCTGCCGGCGACCCGTTGCCGATCGAGGAGGTCAGTCTCAACTGGGGCAGCGTGCACGAATCCAGCGTGTCCCGCGCCCATGAACCGGCGCGGTCGGTATTGCACGCCATCCTCCTGTCGGCCCAGCATCGTCCCGAGGCCTCCGTGGAACATGGCCCCGTACTGTCAAACGCCGGCCAGCATGATCCGCAGTTGTCCGGCCATGATCCCCAAAGGTCCGCGGGCCAAGTCGAGCACGAACCGTTTCCTTCAATCCTGCACGCCGCCGAGGATTCCGCCCAGCACGACCCCGGCCGCTCCGAAGTTCACGAGGTGCACCTGTCCAAGGTTCACGACGCGGCGCGCTCCCAGAGCCATGATCCGCGGCGCTCGCTGATCCACGATGTGCGGCGCTCCAACCTGCATGACGAGATCGAGAGCCGGCAGCATGACGTGGTGCGCTCGATCGTTCACGACGCGTTCGGCTCGCAGCAGCATGGGGCGTTGAACTCGACCGTCCATCAGCCTTTGCGGTCCCGCATGCATGAGCCGGACAAGTCCGCGCTCCATGATCCGGCGCGCTCGGCGGTGCATCTGCCCAGCAAGTCCGCCGTGCATCAGACGGTGCATTCCGCGATTCACGCCCCGGTCAAATCCCGGGAGCAGCATGATCCGGCCTGGTCGCAAGCCGGCCACGACGCGGCGGTCTCGCTGGCGCACCACCCGGTCACCTCCGCGCAGCACGACGTCGCCCAATCCCAGCAGCACGATCCCGGCAATTCGCTGGCGCACGACGTCGTCGAGTCGCTCCTGCACGACACCGCCCTGTCCGAGCAGGCGGATCCGGGCGTCGTGACGCTGGATTCATCCGGAGGCGACATTGTAATCTGGGAATGGGATTTTGACATTGACGACGACTGGCAACGGCGGCATCAGCCCGCGTTGTCGGTGGTCCACGCAGTCGTGCTCTCCGAGCACCATGAGCCGTTGCGCTCCGACCTCCACGATCCCCTGCAGTCCGCCGCACACGACGTCACTCTCTCCAGCCAGCACGACCCCGCCGTGTCCGTGGTTCATCTGGACGCCGTCTCCCAACTGCACGACGGGTTCACGTCCTTGGTTCACGACGCGGTTCGCTCGGCGCAGCATGACGCGCTGAATTCCGGCCAGCACGACCCCGCGGTCTCGCTGGTGCATTGGGACGCGGTGTCCCAGGCGCATGACCCGGTGCGCTCCGCGGTGCACGCCGTGTTCGTCTCCCGGAACGCTCCCCTGTTGTTGGCCGGCGCGGACGACGACCTTATTTTCCTCGTCCCGGAATACAACCCGCTCTGTTCGGGCGAGGAGGATATCGTCTTTCTGACGCCGGAGTTCAATCCGTACGAGTCGCAGGCCCACGACCCGGCCGTGTCGGCGGTGCACGTCTCGCCGCGCTCCATCCTGCACGATCCCCGGCAATCCGGGACGCACAGCGTGACCGACAGCGCGACGCTTCACGATCCGGTGCTGTCGGGATTGCACGCGCCCACGGTGTCCGCGCAGCACAACGCGCACAACTCCTTCCAGCACGACCCCAGGATTTCGCTGGTGCACAGTGTCCGCGAGTCCAACCAGCACGATCCCACGGTCTCCGATCAGCATGATCCGGCGCTGTCGGGCGTCCATCAGCCGGACCGCTCGGCGGCGCACGACGCGGTCAAGTCCGCGGTGCATGCGCCGCTGGGTTCGGATCTGCATCATCCCATGAAATCGGCCGCGCACGATCCGGCGCGCTCGAAGGTGCATGTCGCCGCGGTGTCGAGGGCGCACCTGGCGTTGCGCTCGCTGTTCCACGCGCCGTGGGACTCCGCCGCGCACGACCCGGCGGCGTCGTTGCAGCATGACCCGGCGTTGTCGCTGGCGCACCATCCGCTGAATTCACAGGTGCACGAGGTCGCGGTCTCGGCGCAGCATGATCCAGGGGCGTCGGTGGTGCATGAGTTGATCCGGTCGCTGCTGCACGACGTGGCGGCGTCGCGGGTGCACAGCGCGCTCCAATCCCCCGCGCACGATCCCGCCGGATCGGTCGTGCATGCGGCCGCGGCGTCCGCGGTCCACACGGCGCTGGCATCGGACATCCACGACCCCGTGCGGTCCGCGGGCCACGAGCCGGCGGGCTCCATGCAGCATGACGCCGGCGTGTCGATCGTTCATGACGCGGTGGTGTCGCATCTGCACCAGCCGGCCGAATCGGCCTTGGTGCTGCACAGCGCCCTCGCCTCGCAGGTCCATACGGTGTTCGAATCCCGCCCGCATTCGGTCACCCTGTCGGAGACCCATGACGTGGTCGTGTCCCGCACTCACAAGACGTTCCGGTCCGAAACCCACGACGCGGTGATGACGCATCTCCATGCGCCGCTGCGGTCGGAACTGCATGAGCCGCTGCAATCCGTCCAGCATCATCCGGCGGTGTCGGCCATCCACGAGCCGTTGTTGTCGGACTTCCATCAGCCGCGGCTCTCGGAACTCCATGTCACCGACCAGTCCAAGACCCACGCGATTCTGCTGTCCAAGGTGCAGGAAGGGGATCCGCAGCCGCATGACGCGGCGGTGTCGGTGTTCCATGACCAGTGGCACACCCGCCTCCACGAGGCGCAAGGGTCCCTCGACCACGATGCGGTGCGCTCGACCATCCATGAGACGGCCGCGTCGAGCCTGCACAATCCGCTGACCTCCGCCGTGCACGATGCCGTCCGCTCCCAACAGCATGCGGCGGATGCGTCCTCGGTGCATGAGGTGACGCGGTCCGCCGTGCACGATCCGCAGCGCTCGGGGGCGCATGTCACGTTCAATTCCCTGTTCCATTCGCCGGTGCGCTCCATGCAGCATGATGCCGCGGCGTCGTGGGGGCACGATGCGCTCATGTCGGCGGCCGGGCCTGGCACGCACGATCCGGAGTGGTCGGCGGTGCATGACGTCCAACTCTCCGCGAAGCACGATCCCGCGGTTTCCGTGAACCACCTGGTCGCCTGGTCGGTCGCGCATCACCCGGTCACGTCCGCGCGGCACGAGGTCGCGGTGTCGGGCGCCCATGATCCGGTGGCCTCCGGCCAGCACGACGTGATCCGGTCGCTGCTGCATGAGGCGGCCACGTCGCAGCAGCATGATCCGAAATTATCGGCACAGCACGACCCGGCCCTGTCGGTCGTGCACGCGCCCGAACGTTCCCAGGCGCATGTGGCGGCCATCTCGGACATCCACGATCCGGTGCGCTCGGCGGCGCACGACCCGGCGCGGTCGGCGGTTCACGTGGCGGCCGTGTCCGTCGTTCATGCGGAAAGCCTCTCGGCCCAGCATGACGGGTTCACGTCGCTCATCCACGATGCGGTGCGGTCGGCGACGCACGAGGCGGCCAAGTCGGAGGAGCACCAACCGGGCGTGTCGCAGGCGCATGCGGTGACGTTGTCGCAAGCCCACCGGGTTCTCGACTCCGAAATCCATGCCGTGTTTGTGTCCGCGCGGCACGAGCCGGGTCCGTCGCTCGTGCACGACGTGGCGCGCTCGGGCGTGCACGAGCCGGGGGTGAGCTTCTGGCATCAGCCGGCGTTTTCGGTGGTGCATGACGTGGTGCGCAGCACGATCCACGAGCCGCAGAACTCCGCAGGCCATCAGTTGCTGGCCTCCCGCCTCCATGAGATGGTGCGCTCGCGGCTCCACAGCGCGGCCGTCAGCGGGCTGCACGACGTCGGGCCCTCGCTGGTCCATGATCCGCGGCTGTCGGTGGTCCATCGCCCCGACGCCTCCGCCACCCACGATCCGGCGCGTTCGGTCATCCACACGGCGGACAACTCGAACCTGCACGACCCGCTCCTTTCCGATGTCCACGCCCCGTTCCGATCCCGCCTGCACGGCGTGGCGCACTCGGACATCCACGACGCGAGCCGCTCGGAAGTCCTGAAGGTGTTCATGACCCACGTCGATGCCTACAGCACCACCGCCGGGCCCGGCGTCGCGCCCGAGCCTGTGAGCCTGACCTTCAACGGGCGGGGCATTGATTTGAACGAAGACACGCTGATCCTCCTGGCGCGACACGCTCCGGTGCGGTCGGCCATCCACGCGGTCGTCCACTCGCTGGCGCATGACCCGGCGGTGTCGGATCTGCACGATCCCGTCGCGTCCGGCCTCCATGATCCGCAGGCGTCGGCGGCGCACGATCCGCGCCGGTCGGCGATCCACAGCGCGGTGGAATCCGAACAGCACGATCCGGGGGAATCCGCCGTGGTGTACCAGATCCAGACCAATCGGTTAAGGCGTCAATTGCCGCCGTTTGAAACCCACCTCCCGCTCCCATCGGCGGTGCATAGCCCGCTGGCGTCGTCCGTGCACGACCCGGTGGTGTCGCTGGTTCACGACGCGGCGGCGTCGGTGGTGCATGACGCGGTGGGTTCGGCGGTGCATGTGCCGCTGCGGTCGGTGTATCATGCGACGCTCCAATCCGCCGCGCATGACGCGGTGCAATCGGCGGACCATGATCCGGCGTGGTCGGCGGCGGGGCACGACACGGCACAGTCGCAGGCGCATCTGCCGGTGGATTCAAGCGCCCACGACGTGTTGCGTTCGCTCGCCCACAGCCCCAACTTGTCCGGACTCCATGTGTCGGCGCAGTCCCAGTTGCACGATCCGGCCGTCTCCGCGGTGCATGAGGAGGCGCAGTCGGTGCTGCACGACGCGCTCACGTCGGACCTCCACGATCCGATCCGGTCCCGGGCGCATTTGTCGGTGGAGTCGGAGTTGCACGCGGTGGCGGTGTCCACCGTTCATGCGGATGCGGTCTCCGGCCTGCACAGCGCGTTGACGTCGCTCATTCACGATCCGCGGCGGTCGGCGGTTCACAGTGACAGCGATTCGGCGCAGCATGACGCGATCCTTTCGGGGATACACGCCGTGGACGTGTCCCAAGCGCATGAAGTCATGGCGTCGTTGGTCCATGCGGTTCTGGCGTCGCAGCAGCACTTGCCTGACCAGTCGGCCGGGCAGCATGACCCGGTGCGGTCCGCCGTGCATGAACCGGCGGTGTCCAGCGTGCACAGCGCGGTGGAGTCGCTGGCGCATGATCCGGTGCGATCCGGGGTGCACGGTGCGGCGGAATCGCAGCAGCATGCGGTGGCAGCCTCGCAACTGCATTCGGTGGTGCGGTCGCAGTGGCATGACGCGCTGGAGTCGGAGGTGCACAGCCCGTTCCAATCGGGGCAGCACCTGGCGGAGGCGTCGGCCGTTCACGCCGCCAGCGTGTCCGTGATTCACTCGGCGGCATGGTCCGCGGTGCATGACGCGGTGCGCTCGGCGGTGCATTCACCGTTGCGGAGCGCCACGCACCTGGCCGACGATTCCTCGGCAGGCCACGATCCTGCCTTGTCGGCCGTGCACGACCCGGTCCTGTCGGCGGGCGTGGTGCATGACACGGCGGTGTCGGCCATTCATGACCCGGTGCGGTCGGCGGTGCACGAGCCGCTGGCGTCGGGCACCCACGCGGCCGATGTGTCCGCGGTGCACGATGCCGCGGGCTCGGTGGTGCACAGCGCGGCGCAATCGTCCGGACACGATGCGCTGGTCTCCGTGATCCATGACCCGGTGCGGTCGGTCGCGCACGTGTCGGTGGATTCGAACCTCCACAGCCCCGCGCGGTCGCTGGTCCATGCCAGCGCGTTGTCCCAGGCGCACCTGGCCGCCGACTCGCTGGTGCATGCGCCGATCCTGTCGGATGTCCACGGCCCCGCAGAATCGGCGGTGCATCATCCGGGCGTGTCCGGCATCCACGGCGCGGTGGATTCCGCCGCCCATGACGCGCTGGGCTCGGTGGTTCACTCGGTGATCCTGTCGCTGGGCCATGATCCGGCGGTTTCCGGCGTCCACCTCGATGAGGTGTCCATCGCGCACAGCGACGTCCTGTCCGCGATTCACACGGCCCTCGAGTCGGCCCAGCATGACGTCATGGCGTCGGCGGCGCACGACGCCGCGGTGTCCCTCGTCCACAGCGTGACCTTGTCCGCCGGACACGATCCGCTGCGGTCCGCGATTCACACGCCGCTGATGTCCAGCGTGCATGTGACGGCAGACTCGCTCGTGCACGACGCGGTGCGCTCCACGATCCACACGCCCGCCGAGTCCGGCGCGCATGTGGCGGCCGTTTCCCTTGTCCATGGCGTGATCGCGTCCGGCATCCACCAGCCGCTCGACTCGCTGGCGCACGACGTCGCCCGATCCGTGGTCCATGGCTCGGCGTTGTCGCAGCAGCATGACGCGCTCCGGTCGACCGTGCATGCGGCGGCGCTTTCCGATCTGGGTCTGGACGTGGATGGCGACGGGCTGGGCGACGACTGGGAGGCCTGGACCGGAGTGGGCGATCCGATGGCGGACGACGACTTGGACCGTCTGCGGAACTGGGAGGAATTCCGCGCGATGACGGACCCGATGGATTCGAGCTCGGTGTTGCGCTTTGAGGGCATCGCCGCGGGGGATCCGCCTGGGTCCGAAGGCGCGATCACGGCATCCGCGGTGTCTGGAGGCGTCCGTGTGGAGTGGCAAGCGGTGCCGGGCATGACCTACCACATCCTGCGGTGCACGGACCTGGCCGATCCGGATTGCTGGCAGGAGGTGGGCGCCGTGGTGCCGGCCAGTTCGGTCGGCGTCTACACCGACCACGGCGCGCAGGGCCAGGCGTTCTACCGCATTGTGATCCGCTGACACCCGCACGCCAGGCCGCGCCCGTGCCCGGACGACCGCGAAATACACAGTTGCCAGCCCGCTGCGGGTGGGGATAATCGGCGCGGTGACGCACGCCATGCCGCGGGCATTGCCCAAGTCGCAACGCATGAAAACCATCCTCGCACGACAATGCTTATCGCCCTGGCCGCTGATCGCGGGACTTGTCGCGTGGACGCTGACGGCGCCGCCTGGCGCCGGAGCCCAGGACGAAGAGGCCGCACCCTCCGACCCCGCCGCCGGGATCCGCCTGGGCCGTGTGGAGTCCGCCTCCCGGCTGCGCACGAACACGACGTCCTTTTTCATGCCGCAGCAGGTGCTCAATGAGGGGTATTACGTGGATGATGTGGACGTTGACGACGTCGACGCCTATTTCTGGCACATCTTCAAGCATCTCGCCCCGGAGATCTGGGTCTATCCGTCGGAGAATTATTATTACTTTGCCGACTGCATCAACGGCCGGCAGGTGTGGGGCAACATTCGCCTGCCGGCGGGCCGGCGCGAGCGGGGCGTGCTGTCGTTCGGGTATTCGGAGTTCACCGAGTTCCCCAGCGGCTACGGGAGTTACCTGAGCCGTTCGAAATACTTCACGGTGGCCGACGGACTGCAGCTCAAGAAAGTGGATCCCCTCACGTGGGACGTCCTCTACAACCAGCGAACGGTGCGATTCCATCTGCATTCATTGTCCCAGGCGCCCCCCCAGAGTTTCCACGTGCGGCCCCACGAAACATTCATCATGCGCACGTTCGACGAATCGGGCCTTCAGTTTTTTCTCCTGTTCAACACCCGCAGCAACTACTTTTTCTGGGTCTTGAACGAGGAGGAAAAGGTGCCGGACCATTTCAGCAAGCTGGCGGACGACATCCTGGTGGGGCGGCGGACGGGCTTTGCGTTCTGGGTGGACGGCGAGCAGCCGCCGCGCAAGGTGCTGGCGACCATCCGCAAGATCAGTGTGACGCGGAATGATTACTACGACGGCCCGTTTGATCAGCTGGCTGACAACTATGTGGACCAGACGCAAATCTCGAAGTGGATGGAGCGCGCCATCCCTTCGATCAAGGGGCGGATTGACAAATACGGGTATTACACCGATGTCGAGCGCCCGTCGCGCGTGGCGCTGTCGTGCTACGGCACCTATTACACCCAGGCGGACATCCTCGAGTTCGTCAAGAAGGCCAAGGCTTCGGCCGACCCGTATCACTACATCTCCCGCGGCGGCGTGCCGCTGCCGAGCGAGCTGGCGGCGGCTTATGGCACCAATTGGGCGCGCGCCTACGCCTCCGGCGCGTGGACCAATCTGACCAATAGGGCCCGCCCCGCCCTGCCGGCGGGCAAGACCAACGCCGAGTCCGCCCCCAAGTGAGCCGCCAGCGGGTTAGCGGCCTCCACGGCGGGGCGGAGGAACGGACGGGACGGATGGGACGGACGGGACGGACGGAACGGATGGAACGGAGCGGGAAGTCTTGCCGGTGCGGGCGCGGTAGAGCCGCTCCGAGAAACCGCCGCCGGCTTCAAAATCCCGCGCGTGCCGGTCCAGCAACCGTTCCGTAAGCCAATGAGCCTGGGCGGCCAGGATGGCGCCCAGGTTGGCCGCGCGCTCTTCGATCCGCTCGGCTGCGCCGGGCCGGTTGACCCAGGCGGCGGCTTCCTCGAGCGTCTTGGGCCGCAACTGGCGCGCCTCGGCGAAGATCGCCTCGCCCTCCTGCCAGTGTCGCAGACCACGGCGGGCGAGGTGTTTGATGTAGTCCTTGCGTGGAACAGAATCTACCGTGGCACGGCCGCCGTGGGCAATCCGAATACTCGGTCCAAAACGGCCATGCCACGATGCGCATTCCCGGCCCGACGGTCACCCCCGGTTTTACCGCGTCGTGATTCCCTGGGGTTTGCCCCGATCCGGCGTGCCACCCCTTCGCCGCACCGGCGCTCGAGAATCATTCGATCTTGCGAATCGCCGCCTCGGCGGACCAGCGCACGCGGGGGAGGGGCGCCAGCCGCCGCAGCAGCGGCAGCGCGTCGGCCGCCGCCGGTTTGCCGATGCTGCCCAGCGCGGCGGCCACGGAACGCAGCACGTGGACCTGCTCGCCCGGGACCGATCCCGCCGCGATCAGGGCGGGCACGGCAGGAGCCGCCTCCGGGCCGAGGACCGCGAGGACGTCGGCGGACATCATGCGGACGGACACGTCACAGTCCTTCAAGCCGGCCATGATCTCTCGAAGTGCGGGGAGGGCGTCGCCCCCACGGTCGCGCAACGCCACCGCCGCCAAGCCGCGCATCAGCGGGTCGGGATCGGAGGTCAGGGTCCGGCCCAGGTCGGCGACGCTGCCGGCGGGGAGCCGCGGCTCCTTCACGTGCGCCGCGGCGGCCCAGGCGGCAGGGCCGACTTTGGCCAGGACGACGGTGTCCACGCCCAGATGGAAGCCGGCGGACGCTTCGCGCTTGCCCAGGCACACATAGGTCAGCGTGTGCCGTCCCCGGGTGAGACGGGCCCACCCGACCTGGTGCGCCAGCCCCACGTAGGTGTCGGGCGCGTAGCCGTCGAACGGGGATTGGGGGCGGACGTCGGCGCCGGGCTCGTGTTCCAGCTGAAATCCGCGGGGCGGCTTGCCGTCGAGGAGGACGGTGTAGATGCCGTGGTTGGCGGCCTGGGCGACTTCGGTGCAGATCTCGTAGTCGCCCTCTTCGGGCACGTCGAACGGGATCTCCAGCGCCGCGTCCTTGCCTTGGCCGGCAAACAGGATGACATCCTTCGACCAGAACAGTTCGGGGCTGAGGGAGACCCGGCCGCCTGTGGCCTTGCACTCGGCGAGCGAGTTCTCGACCTCGATCTGCAGCGCGTTGCCTTGGGGCAGCCGGGCGGTTCCATAGGGCAGGGGCGGCTGGTCCCTGGCGATGCCTTCCTGGTACCAGAACGCCACGCTCGACATCAGGTCGGTGCGCTCCCCAAAGGCGGATTTCACCGAGCCGTCGGGGTGGTACGTCCAGCCCCGATGCTCGATTTCCGCCTTGAGGGATTCATGGAACGGAATGGGGTCCGGCAGGTGCCAGCGATAGGCGGTCATCCGCGAGCCGACCCCCGTCCCCTCCGCCACCGTCACGCCGTAATACGGGCCGTCGTTGACATGCAGCCCCCAGGCGTCGTTGAAGTAATCCTCGCTCCCCGTTCCCTCAATCGTCGGCGGCTGCCCGTCCACCGAAAAGGAGTCGTCCCCCTCGCCAAACCAGCCGGCTTCGGCCTGAACCACGGACATCACGGTGCCGACGTAGTGGCCCCTGCCCCGGACGGAAAGCAACTCGTAACGGGAGCCGTCGGGGGGGGCGGGGAGCGCCTGGCGATAGCGCGCGTGGAAGTAGCATGTGTCCGCGGGCAGCGAGGGGAGGCGCTGCCAATCGACATGGTAATACAGCATGGTGACGCGGCGGCGGCCCTCGTTGGTGACGGTGATCTTGCAGGCCTTCCGGAAGGGCATCGGCCAATAACAGTTGCGGGCGCGCCCGTCGGAGCTGTTGCGGACCATGAGGGATTCCACCTCGCCTTCAACCCCGTTGCCGACGGCGAAGAAATCCCCAACCGGCGCATCCACACTGGGGATCTCGCTGCCATCGTAATAAATCCGCAGACGCAGCAGCCGGGGCCAGCCGAATTCGTTGTCGGCGATGGTCATCCAAAGGTGGGTGATCACGCCGGGCCCCCGGAGGTCGGCCAGAACGATCGTCTCGCCGGGGATGGGCCGCCGGCTGTCGTCGTTCGAACTCCCGTCGGGATGGTTGGACGAAACGCGATGCGCGGTGAAACCTTTGGGCTCGGTGAGACGATACGGGTCGGCCAGCCGCAGCGCCGGCGGCCGGATGCAGCCGGTCAGCGCGAGAACCACGGCGGCGATGGCGGGCAGGGTGAGCAGGGGGCGGGCGTTCATAGGTCAGGATTGAAGCGAGCGTGGTGTCACGGCCATGCGATGGCGCGGAGTCTCTGCCCGTTCGCCGCCCGATGCAAGCCGCGAAGGATCGCGCGCACTTTCTTCTCCTGGCATGCGCGTTGCCCCCGGCGCGGCGCCGGGACAACCAAGGAGGGGCGGTGCCGACGCAAGGAAGTTTGGGCTCGACGGAGTCTCGCCCTACCCTCAGCGTGGGATCAGCATGGGAACCCCGGTTCATGGAGAGGGCAAACTCGGCCAAGAATCTGGTTGTGCGGCGGGCGGAATGGAGCGATAGGTACCGACAGGAAACTCCGAACCGTATGGTCCATGCCGTCGACATTTGGATTTTTAACGCAGGACGCCGGAGTTTCGCCTGTGACTCCTCGGACGCCGCCCCCGGCCCGCTGGCGCGTCCGCCCCGGGAGGGTGTCGGCGGCGATGAATCCGAATCATGTCTCGTCCCATGAACACGACATGTTTGAAACCTCTCGAATTCGAACTTGCGTATCTTTCGATGCTCACCCTGGAGGGCTTGAAACCGCTGAGCCGGTGGGAGAAGCCATTCGACGCCGCCACCGAAGGGCATCTGCAGGAGTTGGGCTTGAAGACTCGCGTGGTGGAACGGTCGGTCCAGAACGGCCGGCGCGTGCGCGAGCTGTTGTTGAGTTCCTCGGATGAATGCCTCGCGCTCTACGCGTCCCGCTTCGATCATGCCCCCATCGGCCGCAGCCGCGACGATCTCCGCATCGAGGGCCTGCTGTTCGGGTTTCCGTCCTGTTGCGTCGAAAGCTACGCCACCCGCGGCTACGCCCGGAACAGCCTGCGCCGGCGGGACCAGCGCATTCTGTTTCACTGGGCGTGCCCCCAGTGCGCCGTCACCCCCCTGTTGCTCCCGCCTTACCACCGGATCTACCGCGCCTGCCGGGCCGCCCGGCGGGGACGCGGGGAGCGGTGGACGCCCCTCCTGCGTGAGCCCGCGCTCACCGCGCAGCTGCAACGCGCGATGGCTATGGCGGCGTCGCTGGTCGCCCTCGGGACCGTGTCCGTGCCGGCGCAGACGGGAACGGTCCCCGATGTGTTGGATCCGCACGTCATTGCCCTGTCGGTGGAGGAGGATCCGGACCGGGACTTCCTGGCGACCGCGGAGGAAACGATTCTGGGGACGAATCCGGAGGTTTATGACGAAGACGGCAACACGGTTGCCGACGGGATTGACCTGGCGCGGCGGTTGTCCGCGGCGATTGACGCGCTGCCGACGGAGCCTTCGGCGACGCATCCGTATGTGACGCATGTTGCGATGAAGGGGGTGGAGACGTGCGAGATTTGCAAGGAGGTCGTCAACATGGGGTACATGGTGATCACCAATCCGCTCGAGAACCAGGAGATCACCGTGCCTTACATGGCCAAACACTTTCTCGATCACGGCGGCTTCACCTACAACGGAAGCCTCAATGCCGGACGCCTCAATCCCGCCCTGCTGAAAATGGTGCTCACCTCGGAGGGACTCGGCCACTTCCTGCCGCTGGCCGAACCCGCGACGGATCCGGACAACGACGGTTTGCGCAGCCACGAGGAGCCGGCGTTCGCCGTGGACCCGGCGGTGCGGGACACGGACGGCGACCAGTTGATTGACGGGGTTGACGCGGCGCGCGACCTGCGCGCCCAACTCGAGGGATTGCCCCGCTTCCTGCGTCCGGAGGACGGCCCGACTGACCGGGTGTTCGTTGTGGAGCATCCCATGGACGGGTTTGAGATTTGCCCGCGCTGCGGGGCGCGGGTGGTGATGGACATCTGGGAGGTCATCAACCCCGTGACCGGCAACTCCATCTCGATCCCGAGCATGGCGCTTCATCACCTGCAGCATGGCGCGTTTGGCTGGAAAGGCGGCCAGTTGCACGAGGGCGCCGGGCGCGTCGATCCGTTGCATCTCAAGGCGGTGCTCAGCGGCCAGGGTAACGGCCATTGGCTGCCGGTGACTCCCGACCAGGACGGCGACCTGCTGACGGACAGCGAAGAAGACCTGCTGGGCAGCAACCTCGCCGCCCCGGATGAAGATCACAACGGCACGCCCGACGGCGCCGACCTCGCGCGCGCGTTGTCGAAGGCGATCGACGCGTTGCCCGCCGAGCCTTCGGCGACGGGCCCCTACGTGACGCATCATCTGACGTTCGGGCTTGAAACCTGCCAGGTCTGCAGCGCGCAGATCAACATGGGCTTCCTCACCGTTCGCCACCCGCTCGAGAACCAGGCGATCGACATTCCGTATGTGGGCAAGCATTTCCTCGAGCACGGCAGCTTTGCCTATGCCGGCAGCCTCCACTCCGGCCGCGTCAACCCCGTCCTCCTGAGACTGCTTCTCACCGCCGGGGGCCGCGGCCATTTTGTGGCGGAACCGCCCGGCACCGACGCGGACAACGACGGCTTGCGCCACTGGGAAGAGCCGGCCTTCGGCACGGACCCCGCCGCGCCCGACACCGACGGCGACCACCTGGTCGATGGCATCGACGCCGCGCGTGCACTGCGGCAGAGGCTCGACGCCCTGCCCCGGGTGCCGTCGCCCGACTCGCCTTACGTGGTCGAGCACCCCATGGACGGCATCGAGATCTGCCCGCGCTGTGGCGAACGCGTGGTGATGGATGTCTGGGACGTCATCAATCCCGTGACGCACGACGTCATCAGCATCCCGTCGATGGCGCTGCACAGCATGCAGCACGGCGGCTTCGGCTGGGAGGGCGGCCAGCTCCTCGGCGGCCAGGGACGCGTCGACCCGCGCCACCTCCGCGCAGTGCTCGACGGCCGGCCGAATCGACACCTGCTGCCCGTCGCGCCCGACGCCGACGGCGACCTGCTCACCGACGGCGAGGAGCACGATCTCGGCAGGGATCCTGCGAACCCGGACGAAGACCGGAACGCGGTGCGCGACGGCATCGATCTGGCCCGGGCGGCGGCATGTGAGATCGCCGGGCTGCCCATCCAGCCGGGCAAGGATTACGTCTACCGGGTCGACGTCCCGTTGCGCGGGCTGGAGCAGTGCGCCATCTGTGGCACGAACGTCAACATGGGCCACCTCGTCGTGTGCAATCCCATGGCCCAGCTCTACGCCGAAGTGCCCTATATCACCCTGCATTACCTCGAACACGACAGCTTCTCGTTCGCGGGCGACGTGCACGGCACAAACCGCGCCGACGTGCCGTGGCTCCTCGCCGCGCTTCACTCGACGGGCCCCAGTCATCTGCTGCCCGTGGCCGGGGATGCCGACGCCGACGGCCTGACAGACCCCGAGGAACGCCACTTCCACACCGATCCCGCCAATCCCGACTCCAACCAGGACGGGATGCCGGACGGCTATGCCCTGGCGCGCTCGATGTGGAGCGAGGTCGAGGCCCTGCCGCGGCCCGTCCCCCCGCCCGACCCGGCGGCGCCCGGCCCCTGCTACGCGGTGGACCATCCGTTGCGCGGGGTGGTGTCGTGCCCGGTCTGCGGCGCGACGATCAACATGGGGTGGGTGGAAATCGTCAATCCCGGCGAGCGGCTGCGGATGGAGATCCCGTATCTGGCGCTGCACTTCATGCGGCACGGGGGCTTTGCCTGGTCCGAGCAGGACCGTGTCAATCCCTGCCTGCTGGACGTCCTGCTGCACGGCAACGGCACCGCCCACTTGGTGACACTGCCCGGCGACAGCGACGGCGACGGGCTGTTGGACAGCGAAGAGCCGCATTTTGGAGTGCTGCCGGACAATCCCGACACCAACGGCGACGGCGTGCCGGACGGCGTGGCCCTGGCGCGCCGGATGCACGCGCGCATCGCCAAACTGCCCACAAGTCCGACGGCCGCCCCGATTTGCGTGACGCATTACAGCGCGAATTGCGTCACCCCGTGCCCGGTGTGCGGCGAGATGATCAATTGCGGCCATATGGAGATCACCAATGTGTGGGCCGAGTTGTCGGTCACCCTGTCCTACATGAACGCGCACTATCTCGAGCACGGCAGTTTTGCGGCGTCGCTCACGGAGCGGGTGGATCCGGTGCGGCTTGAGGCGATTCTGCAGCCGGCGGTTTGCATTGCCTGCGGCGAGGGCGGCACCACCCTGCGCTGGCTGGGAAAGGCCGGGCGGACCTACCAGGTTTACACGGCGCCCGCCCTCACCGGCCCCTGGGCGGAAGGCCCCGTCTTCCACGGGGACGGCACGGAATTGGTGTTTCAGGAGGAGCGGAACGGGGACGTGCCCGGCAGGTTCTACAAAGTGGTGGTGTGGTAGTTCGGGGTTCGGGTCCGTCCCCCACACCTTCGGTGCTACTGGCGTGCGCCGACTCCGTCCGGCGTGGCTGACGGCGGCGTCAGCGTCGGTTCGCCCTGCAACCAGCCGAGCGAGAGGAGAAACTTGTCGGCGTCAAAGAGCGTCCGCGTGAACCAGGCGCCACGGGGGGTGTCGCGATTGAAGAAGCCGTGGCCGGCGCCGGGATAAACATGGGCGTCGCAGCGCGCGCCGGCGCGGGTCATTTGCGCTTCAAAGTCGCGCAGTGCCGGCACCGGGATGAGCCGGTCCTGGTCGCCGAGAAAAACCACGGTGGGCGGAGCGTTCGAAGCGACGTGGTGCGCCGGGGAGAAGTCGCGGTAGCGGTCGCCGACGCGCGCGTGTCCCCAGTGGCCGGGGCCGTTGTTGAAGACGGGATTGAACAGCAGGAGTGCGTTGGGTTTGCAGGACACCCCCAGGTCGTCCTGCGGATCGTCCAGGCCCGGCACCAAGGCGGTGAAGGCGGCGAGATGCCCGCCAGCGGAGCCGCCCGCCGCCGCAATCCGCTGCGAATCCACCCCCAACTCGGCCGCATGCGCGCGCACGTAGCGCATCGCGGACTTCGCATCAGCGCAGGCCAGGGTTGGCGGGCCGGCATCGCCTCGGGGGATGACGCGGTATTCGGCGCGGAAGCCGACCATGCCGCGGGTGGCGAGGTACTGGCTCTGTTTGAGGAACTGTGCCGGGCTGCCTCCCACCCAGCCTCCCCCAAAGAAGAACACAACCGCCGGCCGCCGGTCCGCAGGCTTCCAATCCGCCGGTTTCTCGATGAACAGTCTGAGATCCCGGGCGCCGGCGTGTTTGTAGGTGACGGTTTCGGCCTCGGCATCCGCGTCGGCGGCTGCGGCGTGGGCGGTCGCGGGGGTTGCCGCCGCGCGGGGTTTGGGCGGAGGGTTGGCCGGAGGAGGCCACCATGCATCGAGCTGCTGGCGCAATTGGGACACGCGACGAGGCTCGCGGGGGGCGAGGTCGGATTGTTCCCAGGGATCGGCTGCGAGGTTGTAGAGTTGGGGTTTGGCGTCGGGCAGCGCGAGAGGGTGGGGCACGACCAGTTTCCACCAGCCTGCCACGAGCCAGCGGTGTTCGAGGCTGAGGGTGGGGGTGTCGACGTCGGCGATGTCGTGGGTATATTGCTCGCCGAAGACGCTGGAGCGGCCGGTGACTGCGCGGGGGTCGGTGAGGTTGATGCCGGGCAAGTCCCGAGGCAGCGGTGTCTGCAGCAGCGCGGCCAGGGTGGGCCAGAGGTCGATGTTGCTGGCCGGGTGTTGCTTTTCGAGGCGGGGCTGCACGCGGCCCGGCCAGGAAACCATGATGGGCGTGCGGACGCCGCCTTCGTAGGGACTGAGCTTTGAGCGGGGGGCGAACCGGTTGGTTCTGGTGGGGTCTTGGAGCCAGCCGTTGTCGGTGGTGTAGAGGACGATGGTGTTGGTGCGCAGGGCGTGTCGCTCGAGATGATCGAGCAGTTCGCCGCAGGTGCGGTCGAACCAGGTCACGCAGGCCCAATAATGGGCGACAGGCGCGCTGGGGGCCGCGTCGAGATAGAGTTGGAGGAGGTCCGCCGGCGGCGTGTGGGGGGCGTGGGGCAACATGGGCGCATACCACACCAGCCAGGGGGTGTCTCCCGCTGCCGCGATGAACCGGTATACGGGGTCGAGCCCTTGGCGTCCGATGTCGAGCCCGGCGTCGCCGTGGCGGCTTCCTTTGATCTCGCCGCGCGTCATCGCGTGGGTGAACCCGGCGGTCTTGACGGGGTCGCCCTCCCACCACTTGCCGGTCTGGAGGGCGAGATAGCCGCGGGAGACGAGATCGCGGACGAAGTTCGGCTGCTGCCGGAAATGAGCGGTGATGGTGTCGTAATAGCGCGCGTATTTCGGGTTGCCGCGCGCGGCCATGGCGTTGACGCCCTTGTCGGGGAGGGCGGGATCGTTGCCGGTGACGCCGTGTTGATGCGGGTGGAGGCCGGTGACGATGCTGGCGAGCGAGGGGCGGCAGAGCGGCGCCGTGGAGTAGCCCCGTTCGAAGGTCAGCGACTGCGCCGCGAGGCGGTCCAGGTGCGGGGTTCGCAGGTGCGGATGGCCCATGAAGCCGTAATCGGCCCAGCCTTGGTCGTCGGAGATGATGAACAGCACGTTCGGCATGCGGTCCGCGGCGGAGGCCGCGACAGCGCCGAGCAGGCAGCCGAGCAGGAGTCGGGAGAGTGCGGTCATGGGACGGTGGATTTGCGTTTGCCCCGTTTCTTCAGGGGCGCGCCGGGGGCGGCGGGATTCGGGTTCGGGGTGGGCATGGGCGCGTGGATGGCGGCGCGCCAGGCCCGCATCCGGGCGTGCAGTTCCGCGGCTTTCCCGGTCTGCGTCGCGGCCAGGTTGCGGGTTTCGCCCACATCGGCGCGCAGGTTGTAGAGTTCGAGGCGGTGGTCCTCGAAAAACTCCATGAGTTTCCAGTCGCCGGAGGTGATGAGGCCGACGGGCGTGGTGCGCCACTGGCCGGGGCCGGCGCCGAGGTAGCCCGGAAAATGGTGGTAAACGGCCTGGCGCGACAAGGCGGCGCCCGGGTTGCGGAAGAGCTTCACCAGGCTCTCGCCGTCGAGGATCTGGCGAGCCGGTGTCGTCGCGCCGGCAATCTCGACGAGGGTGGGAAACAGATCGACATGGATGGCGGGCACGTCGCACACGGAGCCGGGGGGGATGACGCCGGGCCAGCGGACGATGAACGGGTCGCGGATGCCGCCTTCGTAAAGGCTGCCTTTGCCGCTGCGCAGGGGGGCATTGTCGGTGATGTCGCCGGCTTTCTTGATGCCCTCCCGCACATAGCCGCCCACCCCGCCGTTGTCGCCGGAGAAAATCAGCACGGTGTGGCGCGACAGGTTCAATGCATCCAGCGTGCCCATGATTCGGCCGACGCTTTCGTCCACGCTGTAAATCATCGCCGCATAGGTCGCGTGATGATGCCCGCCCGCGGGGGCTTTGGACTGGAACCTCCGGACATGCTCCGGCTTGGCGTGGTGCGGCGCGTGCACGCCGAAGTGCGGCAGGTAAAGGAAGAACGGCTCGTGCTGCTTGCGGCGGATGAAGTCCACAGCCCGCTCCGTCAGCCAGTCCGCCAGGTAGACGCCCGGCGGGCAGTCCACCGGCGGCTGCGTCTTGAAGTCGAAGTGTTTCCCCATCGTGGTGATGGCCTCGTCGAACCCGCGCCGGCCCGGATGATACTCGCCGGTCTGTCCCAAATGCCATTTGCCGAAGATCGCCGTGGCGTAGCCGGCGTCCTTGAGCGGCTGGGCGAGGACGACGCGGTCGAGCGGGAGCTGGACGACGTTGTCGACCGGCCGCAAGGGACGGCTTTGCCAGTGGAACCGGTCGATGCCGCCGACGGTGTAGACGCCCGTGCGGGGGGCATATTGGCCGGTCATGAGGGCCGCGCGGGTGGGAGCGCAGTTCTGGCAGTTGTAATACCGCGTGAATTTCACGCCCTCGGCCGCCAGGCGGTCGATGTGGGGCGTTTCATAGAAGCGGCTGCCGTAGGCGGCGGTGTCGGTCCAGCCCAAGTCGTCGGCAAGAATGAAAACAATGTTGGGCGGGCGCGGCGCATTGGTGGTCTGCGCGGCGGCTGCGGGAAACGAGCCCAAGGCGAGAAAGGCCAGAACGACGCGAATCTGCACGATGTGTTTCATAGGCGTTCCCGGGGCCGGTGGGCGGCGGTTGGATTCTGGAGGCCGAGATTCCCCGGGGGCGCAGCGTTCTTGAGCAGCGCGTCGAGCTGCACGCCCAACGCGGCGGCGCGTTCCGGTTCCCGGGCGGCGAGGTTGTTGGTTTCGCCTGGGTCGGTGGCGAGGTGAAACAGTTCCAGGCCGGGTTCCTGGGCGGCAGCCTTGGCGGCCCTGGCCTTGCGCTTTTTCGCGGGAGTCGACAGAGGCGGTTCCGTGCCGGAGGCCGGGGTGCGCCGGAGAAGTTTCCAATCGCCCATGCGGACGGCGGCGCGGGTGGGGGATTGGACGAGGAGAATGGCGGGATGGGGCGATGGAGCGTCTTGGGTCAGCATGGGCCAGACATCGCGGCCGTGGAGGGGCCGTTCCTGGAGGAGCGAACCGCCGGCGAGCCGGACGAGGGTGGGGAACCAGTCGACGATGTGCATGGGGTGGCGGACGGTGACGCCGGCGGGAATGCGGCCGGGCCAGTGGGCGAAGGCGCAGACGCGCACGCCGCCCTCGTAGAGGGTGCCTTTGCCGGCGCGCAGGCCGCCATTGGTGGAGAGGGCGGCAGGGTTCGGCCCGCCGTTGTCGCTGGAGAACAGGATGAGCGTGTTCGGGCGGAGGCCGGCGGCGTCGAGCGCGGCGACGATCTGGCCGATGGCCTCGTCGACGGCGGCGAGCATCCCGGCCAGGAGGCGGCGGTTGCCCCGGAGCGCGGCGTAGGGGGCGAGGTAGTGGTCCGGCACCTGCAGCGGCGCATGCACCCCGTTGAACGGCACGTAGAGGAACAAGGGCTTGGACGCGTCGCGCTCCCGGATCAGGCGGCACGCTTCACGCGCGATCAGATGCGTGCTATAGCCCTCGTCATTCGACGTGCGGCCGTCGCGGTGCCAGTCGTGCACCCCGTCGCGCAGGTGGGTGAAATAATCGAGCGCGCCGAAGTAATGACCGTAGTGGTGATCAAAACCGCGGGCGGTGGGCAGGTAGCCCGGCTCGAATTCGCCCAGGTGCCACTTCCCGACAATCGCCGTCGCGTAGCCGGCGTCTTTCAGCGCGCCGGCCAGGGTGCGCTCCCCCAGGGGCAATCCCCAGCGGGCGTGCGGGCGCACGACCGTGTAAACGCCCGTGCCGGTGGCGTAGCGGCCGGTCAACAGGGCGGCACGCGTCGGAGAACACACCGGCTGCACATAGTGCGCGTCCAGGATCGCGCCACCGTGCGCGAGCCGGTCGATGTGAGGCGTCTGGATGTCCTTTCCCCCCATGAACCCCACGTCGGAACGGCCCAGGTCGTCCACGAGAAAAAACACGATGTTCGGGCGTGGGGCGGTGTCGGCCGCGAGGTTGGCGGCGGCAAGCGGCGAGGCTGTCAGGGCGGGGCCCAGGGCGGCGAGCGTGAGAAGCGCGGCGGCGGAGATCCGCGCGCGACAGGTGAGGACCTGCGGAAGCCCGACGCGGGTTCGCCTGGCAGGAGGAATCGCATGCATGGTTTGAGATGGTTCTACGCCCCGAGACTAATGATCACGCCGCCTCAAACCAAGAGAGAAATCCAGACCTCGACAAGACCTGGCGGGGGTGGCAAGGTGCGGGGGTGCTGCGAAGGAAGCTGGACAAACTGCGTGAGCTGCTCCGGTCGTATGGAACCTGTTTGGTGGCCTACTCGGGAGGGGTGGATTCGGTGTTGCTGGCGCGCGTGGCGGGCGAGGTGCTGGGGGAACGATCCCTGGCCGTGGTGGCGGACTCGCCAAGCCTGCCGCGGCGGGAACTGGCGGAGGCCGTGGAGCTCGGGCGGCGGTTCGGGTATGCGGTGAGGGTGATTCGGACGCGGGAGTTCGAGGACCCGGAATACGTGCGCAACTCCCCCAACCGCTGTTATATCTGCAAGCGGGGGCTGTTCTCGGAGCTGGCACGCATCGCCCGCGCGGAAGGCTTCCAGGTCATCGTCTGCGGCGAGAACGCGAGCGACGCCGGGGATTTCCGGCCGGGAACCCGGGCGGCCCGCGAATGGGATGTGCGCGCTCCGCTGCACGAGGTGGGATTGGGCAAGGACGACATTCGCGAGCTGTCGCGCCAGTTGGGGCTGCCGACTGCGGACAAGCCCCAGATGGCCTGCTTGAGCACCCGGATTCCGTTTGGGGAGCCGGTGACGCCCGAAAAGCTGAGGATGATCGAACAGGCAGAGTACGTGCTGCGCGACATGGGATTTCATGACGTGCGGGTCCGGCATCATGAAATGAAATCCGATGTCCGAAGCCCGAACTCCGAAGGGAGCGGGCACCTGGCGCGGATTGAGGTCGGGGCGAGCGAAATGACGAGGCTTTTCGAGAACGGGATGGCGGGGCGCGTGGGCGAAGGGCTGCGGACCCTTGGCTACACGCACGTGACCCTGGACCTGCTGGGATACCGGCGCGGCAGCGGAAACCCGGCGGCCGCGGCGCCGGAAGCGCCGGGCGGGGGCGGTTCCGGTGAAACTTTCGGCGGGCAGAAGTGATCAACCCAGGAGACGATGCCACAATTTGCATACAAGGCGCGGCGGCGCAACGGTGAACTGGTGAAGGACATCATCGACGCGGCCGATCGCAACGCAGCGCTGATGCAGATCGAACGGCAGGGGCTGTTTCCCATTTCGGTGGACGCCGGCAAGGGGGGGGGCGCGGCGGCCGTGACGGAGCGGATCGGCGGCGCCGCCGAAGGCGCGTCGATGCTGCCGGCGTCGGTGCGGGCGCTTTTTCGCCGGCGGCGCAAGCCGAAGCTGCAGGAACTGGCCACCTTCACCCAGCAGCTCTCCAACCTGCTCAAGTGCGGAATGCCGCTGACGATGGCGCTCCAGAGCATGATGCACCTCGAAACCAAGGGCATCCCGTCCGAGGTCAGCAAGGCGCTGAAACAGGACGTCATGGAGGGCAAGAGCCTTTCGGATGCCATGACCAAGCAGCCGCACGTTTTTTCGGAACTTTATGTGAACATGGTCCGGGCCGGGGAACAGAGCGGCGCGCTGGTCGACGTGCTGAAGCGGCTCGCCGAGCACTACGAACGGTTCGCCGAAGTCCAATCGAAATTCGGCGCGGCCCTCATTTACCCGGCCATCGTCGCAACGGTGGGCGTCGTCATCATGATCTTCTTCATGACGTTCATGCTGCCGAAGTTCATGTCCATCTTCCAGGGCCTCAAAATCCAGCTGCCCCTCGCCACCCGCATCCTGGTCGGGTTCGGCGATTTTTTCAGCGACGTCAAACACTGGATCATCATCGGGTTGGTCCTGGCGGCGCTGGCCGTGCTCTGGTGGCGATTCAAGGAGAGCCCGGAAGGACGGCGGAAGATCGACGACTGGAAGATGCGGTTGCCGGTGTTGGGCAAGGCGGTCCGCCTCAACCTCTTCAGCCAGTTCGCCCGCACCCTCTCCACCCTCCTCGTCAACGGGGTCCCCGTCCTCACCGCCCTCAAAATCACCGAGCAAATCGTCCCCAACATCGTCGTCAAGGAAGCCATCGCCCGCACCCGGGAGGAAGTCACCGACGGCAAAACCATCGCCCAGCCCCTGGCCCGCGGCAAACTGTTCCCGCAACTGATGATCGACTTGCTCAAGATCGGCGAGGAAACCGGCGACGTTCCCGGCGCGCTGCAGAACATCGCCGAGACCTACGAGAACGAACTCAGCATCCAATTGCGCGTGATGACCAACCTCATCGAACCCGCCATGATCATCATCATGGCCGTCGGCGTCGGCGGCCTCCTGTTCAGCGTGCTCTCCGCCATGTTCGCCATCACCAGCAACATCAGCCGCTGACCATCGACAAGGGCCCCCACCCTGACGCGCCCGCGCCGCCCCCGGACCGCTCGGGTTGAACCCGCAACACCCGCAGAGTCCCAGCCCCGCCCGCGTCCAATCCCGCCCTCGCCCCCAAACATGCACCCAGGGTTTTCCAGGCTCGGGTCCGCCAACCCAAGCGGGTTGTGCCCGGCCACCGGGAGGCGCAGGGCGCCTGCGGGCTTGCGGGGATGAAAGCGTGCGGGCTGTGGTTGGATTCGTTGCTGCCCGTCGCCTTGGCGGCCTGCCTGTGCGGCGCGGCCCCCCTCGGGACCGCATTCCAACTCGGGGCCGACGAGGGCTACGAGCTGATGAAAGGGCTGCTGTGCAGCCAGGGGCACGCGTTGTATCGCGACATCTGGAACGACCAGCCGCCGTTGCACACCTGCGCGCTCAGCGGCCTGTTCCGTCTCCTGGGACCCACCGCCGGTGTCGCGCGAGGCTTGAGCGCGGCCTTTGCAGCGCTCCTGGTCTGGTCCGTCTACCACTTGGCGCGCGGGCCCGCGGGCCGGCTGGCGGGCATGACGGCGGCGCTGTTGCTCATCGCCGCGCCGCAGGTGCTCCCCCTGAGCGCGTCCGCCATGCTCGAACTGCCGGCCATGTCCGTGGCCATGGCCGGCCTGTTGGCCTGGCGGCACCATGCGGAAACCCACCGTCGCTCTTGGCTCGCGCTTTCCGGCGTGCTCCTCGGGTGCGCCCTCCAGATCAAATTCACCGCGGCGCTGGTTCTGCCGGCACTCCTGGCGGACGGCTGGATGACGTGCCGGCTCAAAGCCCGCTTCCCCACAAGCCCAGGACCGGCGTCGAACCGCCATGCCGCGGACTCCCGCGCCGCTCCCCAGACGGCGCCCGGTCCCGGCCCTTCGCCAACCCGGGCGGCAACACGCGCGCTGGCCGGTTTTGGCGGGCGCATGGGCGTTTTGCTCGCAAGTGCGGGGGGGGTGTTTGGAATGGTCGCCTGGTGGTCCGGGGAGGATTTCGGGGTGTTCTGGCAGTCTCATTTTTCGAAGGCCACCGGCGAGATGGGCGCCGAGGCGGGGTTCAGCCTGGGGGTTTTGGGGCAAATGCCGGAAGCCCTGGCGCCGGCGGCGTATGGCATCGTCCATATTCTTCGGCGCCGGCGCCGGGAGCTTGCATTCGCGGTGGTTTTTTTCGCCACTCTTCTCCTGGTTCACGCCGTGCATCGTCCGTTTTGGCCTTACTATGTTTTGCATTTCGCGGTGGCGCTGTCGTTGCTGGCGGGTGTGGGGCTGGCCGGGTTGTGGCGCGCGATCCGGGGCTGGACGCGGCTCGAGGGGCGCCCGCGGCCGGCGCGGCTGGCCGCTGCGGTGGTGGCCTGGTCGGCGATGGTCTGCCTCGTGGCCATCGAAGCGCCGTCGCGGTTTGTTCATGCGTGGCGGGCTGTGGCCACCGCGCCCCTTGCGGGCGACCATGCGTCGGTGCGAGCCTTGCGGCAATACCGTGACCGCGTCCGGTGGGTGCTCACCGACGACGCCCTCTGCGCTTTCCACGCCGCGTTGCCGGTGCCGCCCCCGCTGGCGGTCGTGCCCCACAAACGCGTCTGGTCCGGCCAGTTCCCGCCGGGGCTGGTGCGGGAGGTCCTGTGCCGGTATCGCCCCGAAGCGGTTCTGCTGTCGGGCTCCTGGGCGCTGGAAGAGGAAACGCTCGCCCACCTTCGCACCCATTATGTTCGCCGGACTGAATGCGTGCCCGCGGCATTGTATGTGCTCAAAACCATCGAGCGCACCCCTCCGCAACCGCGGAGTTCCGGCGGGCTTTAGCAACGGGCGTTTTCCGGCGGGCAGGAGAATCCGCGGTTTGTGGGATCGGCTTTCTTATTTCACTTTTTTCAAGCGGATCGCGTCATGTGGCATGACTTGTTCTCAAACGCCAAGGCGCATAGGCTTAAGCGAACACATGACATGCGCGCCGGCCGGGCCACCGGCCGCACACCACGGGGCTGCCCGCCGGGCGCCGCAACTCGACCGGGCCACCGGGTTTATACTCCCCGGTTGGAACAGGACGCGACTGTGCCGCAACCGCCAAGCCGTGCGCCGCTCGGGCGCGATGCGGCCTCCGAGAACCGCCGGCAGCGCGGCATTGACGCGATCTCCGGTTCCACGCAGCATGCACGGCAATGATTGACATGGGACACGACAACCCCCGGCAGCGCGCGGCCGCAGGGGGAGAGGCGCGCGCTCCGGCCGGCGGGCCGGCGTCGCGCCAGCCGCGGGGCCAGGCCGGCAGCGCGGCTCCGGCACCGGGCGGCCGCCGGGCCGGGGCCTTTACGTTGATTGAGCTGATGGTCGTCGTGGGAATCATCTCGATTGTCATGACGATCTCCATTCCCAGCATTTACCGGCGGCTGCACCCGGAATCGATGCAGAAGGCTGTGAGCGACCTGATGGAAGCGTGCAGCCACGCGCGCGCCAACGCCATCCTCAACGGCCAGCCGACCGACCTGGTCATTCGAGCCGATGACAACAGCATCTCCGTCCAGCCGGCCGGCGGCGCAGGCCGCACCCGCGCCGTCGACGGGCCGGACGTCGTCCAGCACCGCAACCGCGGGGTGGACTACGCGGAGTTCCGCAAGCCCCAGGACCCCGGAACGGGCGCTTCAGGCGGCGGCGGAATCTTCTCGGCGCGGTTTTCGGAGACGATCGGGGTGGAGCTGGCGGAGATCAATTTCATGAACATCATGGATCTGGACGAGGCGCGGGTGCGGTTCTTCCCGAACGGCACCTGCTACGAGTTCCGCATGGTGTTGTTCCAGCCCAAAACCGGCGAGCGGCGGCTGGTGCAGACGGAAGTGACCACGGGCCTCCTGGAGGTCCAGAGCGACGTCCACAAGTTCCTCAAATGACCGCATGAAGATTCCCCTGGAATGCCGCGGGGCGGAACCGCGCGGGCCCCTCCCCCGCGACGCCGGTGCGGGCGGGTGCAAGCGGACGCCGGCCCGCGCCCCCGCGCCGCAGGCGTCGACACCCGCCCGGCGTGGCGCGGACAGTTTCACCCTGCTGGAGGTCATCATCGCGTGCGCCCTCTTCTTCATGGTCGCCTTCAGCGTGCTGGAGCTGGTCACGCGCGGCCTGGTGTCGGCGCGCGTGCTGCAGCAGCGCGAGGCCGACGCCGGCATGGTGGCGTCCGTCTATGCCCAAACCAACAGCCTCGAAGAGGAAACCGTCTCCGGCAGCTTTGACGAGCTGTATCCGGACATGTATCCGGGGTATTCCTGGGTGCGGACGACCACGGAGATTTACAGCAACGGGCTGTTTGAGGTGAAATTCGGCGTCGTCGGCACCCACAAGCGGCGCGGGGTGTCCGAGACGGAGATGACCATCCTGCTCTACCGCCCGATGTCCCCGCCGGGCAGCGCGTCCCAGGGCGGCGACGGGCTGGGACCGGGAGGCTTCGGACCGCGATGAAACGCCCAACCCACACCCGGCCGCTTGGCTGCGCCGTCCCGGCGCGCGGCGCGATGCGGCGCGCGTTCACGATCCTGGAGCTGATGCTGGCCATCTTCATCTTGGGCCTGGTGCTCACGGCGATTTACGCGACTTGGATGGCCATTCTGCGGGGAACCAAGGTGAGCCTCGAGGCGGCCGCAGCCGTCCAGCGGTCCCGGATCGCCATGCACGCGCTCGAAGATGCGCTGCTCACAGCGCACATGTACACCGCCAACATCCGGCACTACGCCTTTCTCGGCGACCACGAAAACCTCAGCCTCGTCGCCCGGCTGCCAGCCTCCTTCCCCGGCGTCGGACGCTACGGCGACCAGATCGTCCGGCGGGTCAGCTTCGAACTGAAACAGGGCGAGGGCGGGCTCGACAGGCTCGTGATGACCCAGGTGCCCATGCTGCTCGACCTCGAAAGCGGGGACATCGAGCCCTACTCCATCGTGCTGGCCAAGGACGTGAGCGTGTTCGATCTGCTCTACTACGACTTGCGCCAGCAGGATTGGGTGGACGAATGGTCGGACACCAACCAAATGCCCCGCCTCGTCCAGATCACCCTCGGCCTGGGCAAGGTGCCTCACAGCGCCTCCCAACCCCGCGACGTCGTCACCCGCATCGTCGCGCTGCCGTCCATGGCCGTCCCGCCCGGCCTCCAGGGCTTCGGCGGTGCCATGGCCCCGCCCGGCCTCAACCGGCGGACCACCCCCGTCCCCGTCATGCCCCGGTGAACATCCCCCTCCCCAGCCTCCCCACACCCCGCACCCCCCGCCCGTCGCCGGCGTCGGGCATCGCCCTGATCATCGTGCTGATTGTCATCATGGTGCTGGGCATCCTGGCCGGGGGCTTCGCCTACTCCATGAAAGTGGAAACCCAGCTGGCCCGCAACGCGTCGCATGACGTCGAAATGGAATGGCTCGGCCGGTCCGGCATCGAACTCGCCAAATACATCCTCGCCACCGAAATGAACGAGCCCGGCCCGTTTCAGGGCGTCGACTGCCTGGAGAACCGATGGGCGGGCGGCATGGGCAATTCCAACAGCGTCCTGATGGAAATCCCCATGGACAACTTTCCCATGGGGCGCGGCTCGTTCGGAATCAAAATCATCGACCTCGACCGGAAGTTCAACATCAACCTGGCCGATGAAGTCATCCTGCGACAGGCCCTCATCCTCGTCGGAGTGGATGCCGGCGAGCTGCCCACCATTGTGGACTCGATTCTGGATTGGCGCGACAAGGACGACAGCCCCCTGCCCAGCGGCACGGAAAGCAGCACCTACAAGGGATACACCCCGCCGTATGTCGCCAAGAACGGGCCGATCGACGACCTGAGCGAGCTGCTCCTCATCCGCGGCGTGACGCCCTCGATGTACTGGGGAGCCGCGGGCGGCGGACAGGCGGTGCAGGTGCTCAACCGCAATCCGTTCGGCCGGGGCAGCGGCTTCGACGAGCTGGTGTACGCCGTGGGCCTCGCGGACCTCTTCACCACCCTCTCGGGCCGCCAGATCAACCTGAACACCGCCAGCCAGACCCAACTTCAAATCGTGCCCGAAATCGACGAGCAGATCGCGGCGGACATCGTCGCGGAACGGGCCAACCTCCAGGGCCCCGGCCCGTTTCGCAATCCCATGGAACTGACTCGCATCGGCCTGCCCCCCATGATCGTCCAGCACGTGGCCCGCTACTTCACCGTGCGCAGCCTCGTCTTCGAGGTGACGGTCGAGGCGCGGATCGACAACGACGTCCGCCGCTATGTCGGGCTGCTGTACCGCGTCAACCCGCGTGACATCCAGCTCATCGGTTTTCATTGGAAGTAAAACCCCCAGCCCCTCGCTCCGTTCCCGCCCCGCCAACGCCGGGCGCCCAACGCCAACCATCCCCGTGACCCCTCCCTCCCCGGCTCCACCCGCCCGCATCCTCTTCGTGACCGGCACCGACACGGCCGCGGGCAAAACGGTGCTCACCACCCTGCTGGTCCGTTATCTCCGCGCGTCCGGCGTTCGCGCCCTCGCCGTCAAACCCTTCTGCTCCGGGGGCACGGACGACCTCCGCGCGCTGGCCCGCGTGCAGGATCATGAACTGTCCATCGCGCAGATCGCGCCGTGGCGATTCGCGCGGCCGCTGGCGCCAATGGTGGCCGGCGGGCGCGGGCGGCGGGCGATCCGGCTGGAGACCGTGGTGGCGCACGTGCGCACGATGGCGTCCCGCGGCGACTGTCTGCTGGTCGAGGGGTGCGGCGGCGTCCGCGTGCCGCTGGCTGCGGGTGTTTTTGTGGTGGATCTGATCGCGGCGCTGCGCTGTCCGACGGTGGTGGTGGCGAGGAATCAATTGGGCGTCATCAATCATTCGTTGCTGACCCTGGAGGCGTTGAAAAGGCGCGGTGTGCGGCGGCTGGCGCTGGTGCTGATGGGGAAAGAGGAGGGGGACAGTTCTTGTGCGACGAATTCGGGAGTCTTGAAGAGGCTGGCGCGGCCTGCTGGGGTGTTTTGCGTGGGATTTCTCGGACGCAATCCGTTGTCCGTGAGCACTATGGAAACAAATTGCAGAAAATGCAAAAAAACACTTGCGCAGATCCTGGATTCGGTTAAGTTGCTCCCGCTTCGGCAACGTGGTCTGAGGGTTGAAAAAAGAAGTTGACGAACCCTCGAAAGCGGACAAAGATTCGCTTGTCTTTGAAAAATAACTCAGAGGCCGACCGGAAAAGATCGGCACTGAGGTTTTTTGTCTCCTGTGTGGAGATCGATTTTTCGGGCGGAAGCCCGGCTGCTCTTTGAAAATTGAATTGTGCGATGAGTGAGAGCCCCTCCTGGTGGCGCGTGGTTAGTTTGAGTGCCACTTGGAGAGTTTAAAGATTGCGAAACAGGCCCACAAGGCCTGAACGAATCAAGCTAACGTTTATTCTACGGAGAGTTTGATTCTGGCTCAGAACGAACGCTGGCGGCGTGGATAAGACATGCAAGTCGAACGCTGATTGCGAGGTAGCAATATTTCGCAGTCGGAGTGGCGCAAGGGTGCGTAACACGTGGGTAATCTGCCGTAAAGACCGGGACAACCTGCTGAAAGGCAAGCTAATACCGGATGTGATGGTCGGGAGGCCTCTTCCGACCTTTGAAGCTGGGGACCCCGCTCTGCGGGGCCTGGCACTTTACGATGAGCCCGCGGCCTATCACGGTAGTTGGCGGGGTAACGGCCCACCAAGCCTTAGACGGGTAGCTGGTCTGAGAGGACGACCAGCCACACTGGAACTGAGACACGGTCCAGACACCTACGGGTGGCAGCAGTCGAGAATT
>JAFGQR010000148.1 GCA_016935555.1 Verrucomicrobiota bacterium | reverse complement strand
GCGACAGCAACAGCGACGACTGAAACCCCCCGCGATGCTGGGCGCTCCCCTCCAAATACCGGTCCGCCTGCCCCCCCCCCCCCCACACATCCCCGGTCGAACCAGCCCCGGACGCCTGCCCGTGCCGCAGCTCGGGCCGGCGCATCAACACGGCCCGCGACGTGGACCCCGAATCGATCCAGACATCCAGCGTGTCCGCCCCCTTGGCCACCGGCTCGGGACCGGTCCAATCCTCCGGCTTGACCCGGGCCCACAGTTCCGCGGCGGTCTTTTCAAACCACACGTTCGATCCCTGGCGCTCGATCAGCGCCGCCACCTTGCGCACAACGCGCGCATCGAGAATCGGCCTCCGCGCCGCATCGTAAAACGCCGGAATCGGCACGCCCCAGGCCCGCTGCCGCGAAATGCACCAGTCCGGCCGCCCCTGAACCGCCGCCTCAATCCGGCTCTTGCCCCACTCGGGCAACCACCGGACCCGGCTGATTTCCTCCAACGCCCGCGCCCGAAACGTCGCCTCCCCCGCCGCGGACGCCGCCGCGGACGCCGCCGCGGACGCCGCCGCGGACGGGCCGGTCCGGACCGCGTTGGGGGGTGCATGATCGATGCGGATGAACCACTGGTCCATCGCGCGGAAGATGACGGGCGTTTTGCTGCGCCAGCAGTGCGGGTAGCTGTGATGATAATTCTCCTGGTGCAGCAGCGCCTTGCGGATGCGCAATTCGTGCAGCACCGCGTCGTTCGCGTCGCTCCGGCCGTGCTTTTCCAGGACGCATTTGCCCGCCAGGCCGGCTGGCATTTGCGCCTCGCGCGGCAGATCGTCCGTGGGCGCCAGGCACCCGTCGTCGTCCACCGGCGAGTAAACCGGCAGCCCCTCCTGGACTCCCAGCAGGTAGTCTTCCAGACCGTGCCCGGGCGCGATATGCACGAAGCCGGTGCCGGTCTGGTTGTCGACAAAGGCATCGCCGGCAACCAGCCGCCCCGTGCGGGCGCAAAACGGATGCGCATACGCCACGTCCTTGAAATGCTCCCCCGTCAGGGTCCGCACAATCTGGTACCCGGGCCACCCGCATTGCTCGGCGACGCGCGGGAGCTGGAGGGCGGAAACGAGATAGTCCTCCTGGTGCTCCTGGCCGATCCCGACCCGCACCAGCGAATAGTCGAAGGTGGAGTTGTAGGCAACCGCCAGGTTGGCCGGCAGCGTCCATGGGGTGGTGGTCCAAATCACGATGAACGTGTTCGGCCGGTCCACCACCGGGAACTTGACATAGATGCTCTGGCTGACGTGGTCCTGGTATTCCACCTCGGCCTCCGCCAGCGCGGTGCGGCACGGGATGCTCCAATACACCGGCTTCTTGCCCCGATACACGAAGCCCTGCTCGACCAGGTCCGCAAACAACCGCAACTCGTCCGCCTCGTAGTCCTTGTGAAACGTCAGGTAGGGCCGCTCCCAATCCCCCAACACCCCAAGCCGCTGGAACTGGGCACGCTGAATCCCAATATACTTGCGCGCATACGCCTCGCACGCCGTCCGGATCGCCGCCGGATCCGCCTCGGCGCCTCCGGCCTTGCGCATCTCCTGCACCACCTTGAACTCGATGGGCAGCCCGTGACAGTCCCAGCCCGGCACATACGGCGCACTCTTGCCCCGCAACGTCTGGTACTTCACGATGAAATCCTTCAGGATCTTGTTCAGCGCGGTGCCAATGTGCACGTCCCCGTTGGCAAACGGCGGGCCGTCGTGCAGCACAAACTTCGGCCCGCGCGCCCGCGCCGCCTGAATCTGTTCATACAGCCGCGCCGCCTCCCACCGTTTCAGCCGCTCAGGCTCGCGCGCCACCAGGTCGGCCTTCATCGCAAAACCGGTCTGCGGCAGGTTCAACGTGTTCTTGTAGTCCACAGCCATGTTCAAAGAACGCGCACCCTAACAGCCCAACCCCCCACATGCAAGAATCCCCTCGCCCACAGGACGCAGCCGGTGCATCCGACGCTCGCCGGCGGCGCGCGGGCTTCAGCCCGCTTCAAGCCACGAAGGGCAGCGGCTGGCTGACAGGGTTGACAACAACTGCATCCTTCGGATCGTGAAGCGGTCAGCATCGCGCGGGACCGCGCTCCGGCGGCGGCCAGCGACCCGCAGCTGCGCCGGGCATGGGCGCCGCCCCGCGCCGCGCGAAACCCACCCGAAATGCCGGCACGTCAGCCGCCCTTGGGCGCCGGGGCGAAAGCGCCCTTCTCGTCGGCCAGACGCCGCTTCGCCTTGCCGGTCAGCGGCCAGTGGGGATCGGCCTCGTGCGCAGACGTCATGAGGGCGGCCGCGCGCGCGACAAGCTCGGGCCGTTGGGCCGCAAGGTCGCGCTTCTCCCCCGGGTCGGCCCCCAGATCGTAAAGCTCCAGCACGGCCTCCGGACCGTTCCTGACCGCCTTCCAGTCCCCAAAGCGCACCGCCTGAAGCGGCTTCTGCGCCTCGTGCAGTTCCCAGTAGAAAAACTCCCGCTGCGGCGCCAGGCCGCCGCGCAAAAATGCCGCCAGCGACACCCCGTCCGTCCGGCAGCCGGCAGGAAGCACGGCGCCCGCCAGCGCGGCGGCCGTGGGCAGAAAATCCCAGAACGCCCACGGCTCGTCCCGCACGGCGCCCGCGGGCACCACGCCGGGCCAGCGCGCAATGGCCGCCTGCCGCAACGCACCCTCGTAAAGGCCGCGCTTGAAACCCCGCAGGCCGTTGCCGGCCTGGTTGAAACGGCGGCCCATTTCGGACGCGGGCGCGAAGGAGGATCCGTTGTCGCCCGCCACCACGACCAGCGTGTTCGTCTCCAGCCCCAGCTCCCGGAGCAGGTCGAGCACCTGCCCCACGTCCCGGTCCAGGCGCGTCACCTGCGCCGCATACGCCTTCTGCACCGCCGTCCACGGCCGGTCCGCATAGATCCCGACGTCGTCGATCTCGTGCCGTCCATGGGGCAGCGTGACGGCGTAAAAGAGAAAGAAAGGACCATCCCGGTGCGCGCGCACCCATTGCAGAACGTCGCGCTGGATGATGTCCTGGGCATACGTGGCGCCCACGCCCTTGCCGTCGTTGCCGGGCAGCGCCACGCGCCGGTCGTCCCGGTAGAGGTAGGTGGGAAAATACGAATGCGCGTGGCGCTGGCAGTTGTATCCCAGGAAATGATCGAACCCCTGCTTCAACGGGCTGCCGCTCGTGTGAAACATGCCCATGCCCCACTTGCCCATGCACGCCGTCGCGTACCCGGCCCCCTTCAACACCTCCGCCACCGTCACGGTTCCGGCAGGCAGCGGAAGCTGGCCCTCCGGCTTGATCTCCCAGTTGCCGCGCACGGGACAGTGCCCGCTGTGCAGGCCGGTCATCAGCGACGCGCGGCTCGGCGCGCACACGCTCGTGCCGCAGTAGGCCTGCGTGTAACGGGTGCCCTCGCGGGCCATGCGATCCAGCCGCGGCGTCTGGATGAGCTTCTGCCCGTAGCAGCCCAAGTCGCCCTGGGCAAGATCGTCGCTGAGCACGAAAACCAGGTTGGGCTTCGACGCCGCCCCCAGGGCCAGCCCCCCCGCCATCAGCCCCATCCCCACCACACCCGCCCACACCGCGCATCGCATCAACTGGTTCATGTCCCTTCCAGACGCCGCCCGGCCCCGCCCCGTTACAGCCATCCCCAAGGTCGCCCCCCCCCAGCCTGCACCGCGCCGGGCCCGTGACGGACAGGCGCGGCGATTTGTGCTTTGCGCGCAGCCCGGCTCTTGGTCAACTGGATGTCGCACACGGCATGACAGCACCAAGCAACGCCCCGCGCCCAGGCCCGAAGCCGTCCCGGAACGCCGCCGACGGCTACCGCATCTTTTTTTTCGTGGTCGTGATGGTGTTTGTGATCTTGAATGCGTGGCTGTGGCGACTGGCTTCGAGACGCGACGCGGCGAAGGCAATGCCGCCGCCGACCGCGGCAGCCCCCTACGATCCGGAGGCCGACGCCACGGTTCTGGCGCGTTACGGCGGATCCCGAAGCTGCCAGGAGTGCCATGAAACGGAATACGCGCTCTGGCAGACATCCCACCACGCCCTGGCGGAACGGGCCCTGGATCCCGCCCGGGAGAAACCCGCGTTCGAACCGCCCCAGGTGTTTCAGCACGGCAAACAGCGCTCCGAAGCGCGGCTTCGCGACGGCCGGTATGAACTGGCAACCCTCGGATTGAACGGCCACCAGCCTTTCCCGCTGGTGCGCGCGCTCGGCGTCGACCCCATGCGACAGTTCCTCGTCGCCGAACCGCGCGGCCGCTACCAAATGACTGAACTCGCCGCCGACTCCCGCACCAACGACTGGTTCGACGTCTACGCCGAAGAAGACCGCCAACCCGGCGAGTGGGGACATTGGACGGGACGCGGCATGACCTGGAACACCATGTGCGCCTTTTGCCACAATACCCGGGTGCGGAAAAACTACGAGTTCAGCACCGACAGCTACGCCACGGTGATGAAGGAGCACGGGGTGGGTTGCGAAGCGTGCCACGGGCCGATGGCGGACCACAACGCGTGGCAACAGCAGCGCGGCGGCAAGCAGAAAGGCGATCCCACCGCGCGGCGCTTCGACAACACCCTCATGCTCGACTACTGCGGAGCCTGCCACGCCCGACGCAACGATCTGACCGGCGACTTCCATCCCGGGGAACGGTTTTTCGACCACTACCTGCTGACCCTCCCCGATGACTCAGACACGTATTATCCGGACGGGCAGGTGCGGGACGAGGATTTCGAGTTCACGGCGTTTCTGGGCAGCCGGATGCAAGCGGCGGGGGTGACGTGCAAGGACTGTCACGATCCGCATTCCGGCAAGCGGCTGCTTGCCGGAAACGCGCTGTGCATGAAATGCCATGAGAAACCTCCCCTGGAATTCCCCACCGCCAAACCTATCGACCCCGCCCAGCATAGCTTTCATACCCCCAATACCCCGGGCGACCTGTGCACCGATTGCCACATGCCCCAGACGGTCTACATGGCCCGCCACTGGCGCCATGACCACGGATGGACCATCCCCGACCCCCTGCTGACCCTGCAACACCAAATCCCCAACGCCTGCAGCCGCTGCCACCAGGACAAATCCGTCGAATGGAATCTCAAATACTGCGAAGAATGGTACGGCGACCAAATGAACCGGCCCACCCGCCGGCGCGCCCAGGCCGTCGCCAAAGCCCGCGCCGGACTCCCCGACGCCCACCTCGAGCTCCTTCGCCTCCTGCCTCACGAAGATATCCCCCTGTGGCGAGCCGCCACCGCCGCCTTGCTCAAGTTCTGGACCACCCAGACCAACGTCGCCGCAGCACTCCTCCGCTGCGCCCAGGATCCACATCCCCTCGTGCGATCCGTCGCCGCTCAATCCCTGGAATTCGTCCCCGCCGATCTGTTCCCCGACACCCAAGCCGCCTTGGAGCGGCTGCTGACGGACCCGTTCCGCGCCGTCCGGATTCGGGCGGCCTGGGCGCTGCGTCGCAAGATCGCGCCGGACCACCTCGCGGCCATCGACCTGCAGCGCTCCATGGACCAAAGCCGGGATCACCCGTCCGGCCTCCTGCAGCTGGGCATCTGGCACCTCGACCGGGGCGACGTCGAAACCGCCTTCACCTTCCTTCAACGAGCCGTCCAATGGGACGGCCGCTCCTCCCCCCTGCGCCAGGCCCTCGCCGTCGCCTACAGCCTCCGCCGCGAACCCGCCAAGGCCGTCGCCGAATTGCAGACCGCCTGCCGGTTGGCCCCTCAAGACGCCGAATGCCGCTACAAACTCGGATTGGCGCTCAATGAAACAGGCGACCTCGCCGGCGCCACCGCCGCACTCCAGGAAACCGTCAAGCTCAACCCCGGCTACGCGCGCGCCTGGTACAACCTCGGACTCGCCCTCGCCGCCCAGGAGATGCTTAACCCCGCCCTCGACGCCTTCCTCAAAGCCGAACAACTCGAGCCCGCCTCGGCTCAAATCGCTTACGCCATGGCCACGGTCCATGCCCGCCTCGGCCATGTCCAAGCCGCCCGCGCCGCCGCCCACCGCGCCCTGGACATGCAGCCCACCCACTCGGAAGCGGCGCGCCTCTTGGAAGCATTGCCGGAATAAGCCGGAGACGGCACCCGTCAGGCGTCCGCGGGGATGGAGAGACATCATTTCAAGTATCTACAAACCAGCAACTTAAACTATTCCCACCCCGCGTCCCCCCTCCCCGCTCCGCCCCCGCACCCCACCACCACCCCAAGCCCGGCGCCCCCCGGGAGTTTTCTCCGGAAAAAGTTGAACGCCCGAACCCGCCGGATGTCGGAATTTCGAATAGCCTGAACTTTTTTTTGCCCCCAACCTTTGTCCATGTTGATCCAAGATTTGTGCTTGACTTGGACGGGCAGGTGGAGGAAAGTCCGGACATCAGTTACAGCAAAACCCGAAGAAGACGTATTCTATGAAGAGACTGTTTTCCCTGCCGGTGGTGTTTGGAGGCGTATTGTGTTTCAGCTTGCTGGCGGCGCCGCAGCAGTCGTGCGCGCAGACGCTCACGCAGCGCGAT
>JAFGQR010000147.1 GCA_016935555.1 Verrucomicrobiota bacterium | reverse complement strand
GTTGAGCGTTGAGCGTTGAGCGTTGAGCGTTGAGCGTTGAGCGTTGAGCGTTGAGCGTTGAGCGTTGGGCGTTGAGCGTTGGGCGTTCAGCGTTGAGCGTTCAGCGTTGGGCGTTCAGCGTTTCCGGGTAGTGCCGGCGGTTACCCGCCGGCACCCCCTCTGCAGATCGATCTCGACATCGGTCTTTCCCACTCCTACAAGTGTTCTCGGATCTGCCGCATGCCGGACCCAGACCCCAACACGCCTCGCCCCGGAAGCGCCGGCGCCGACCGCACCGCGGCGACCTCGGCCGCCACGAAGGCGGCTTCTGCGCCCCTTCCCGTCGTGGAAGGCCCTTACCTGCGGGACATCCTCGATCAGCCCGCCGCGCTCCACCGGGCGGCGCGCGGCCTGCGCGATGTCCCCTCGCTGGCCGGCCTCAAGCGCAAACTCGCGGACGGCGCGTTGCGGCGTGTCGTGCTGACCGGGATGGGCAGTTCGCTCTACGCCCTCTATCCGCTGCACCTCGCGCTGAGCCGTCACGGCACGGACTCGTTCTGGGTTGAAACGTCCGAGCTGCTGCTCGGTTTTGAAACGCTTTGTCGGCCGGATACACTCCTGGTGGCCGTTTCGCAGTCCGGCGAAAGTGTCGAGATCGTCAACCTGCTGTCGCGCGCCGCCGCATTCGGCCACGTGCTGGGGGTCACCAACCGCGAAAACTCGCCCCTCGGGCTGCACGCCGGCACGCGCCTGCTCCTGCACGCCGGCGCCGAGGCGACCGTGGCCTGCAAGTCGTATGTGACGACCCTGGCGGTGCTGCACTGGCTGGGGGCGGGCTTGTGCGGGGATGACCCGGCGAAGGCGCTTGGCGATCTCGAGGCGGCGACGCCAGCCGTGGCCGATTACCTGGACCGATGGCGGGAACATGTCGCCGAACTCATTCCCTGGACCGAGGGCATTCAAAGCGTCTTCGTCACGGGCCGGGGCGAATCGCTGGCGACGGCCGGCACGGCGGGGCTGATCCTCAAGGAGTCCACGCGCCGGCACGCCGAAGGAATGAGCGGCGCCGCCTTCCGTCACGGCCCTCTCGAAATGGCGGGGCCGCGCGCGCTCGTGCTGGTGTATGCCGGCGACGAGCGCGTCAGCCGCCTGAACCGCCGGCTTGCCGAGGATGTCAACCGCCATGGCGGACGCGCGGCCGTGGTGGCCGACGACGTGGCTTCCGGCCCCGTTTTCACCCTGCCCCCCACCGCTCCCGCCCTCCGGCCCATCACCGAGATCCTGCCCGCCCAGATGCTCTCGATTGCCTTGGCCGCCCGCGACGGGCGCGAGGCGGGTCGATTCGAGCGCGCCAGCAAGATCACCACCACCGAATAATCCCCTCGCTACTTGGGTGTCCCGTCAAGGAGCCGGATCCGGAGGTTTCGGAACTGGACTTTCATGGGGGGACCGGGGTGCATCTGGAGGGCGATGACGCCGCGGCGGGCGGCGACGCCGGTTTGGCGGTCGGTGGCCCGGCACATGACGACGCCGTTGATTTCGAGGGTCACGTCGCTGCCGCGCGCCACGATGCGGTATCGATTCCAGTCCTTCGGCTTGACGGACTTCATCAGGTCTTTCGGATCGCCGATGGGGGTGATGTGTTTCCGGCCGTCGGAATCGATCGTCACCTTCTGGCCCCGCATGGACACGCCGCCGCGGGTGTGTTCGAACAGACAGCCCGTCCACTGGTCGCCCGCTTCCATGTCGGCCTGGTAACCGGACGTGTCCCAGTTGGGCAGTTCCCGGCTCCGGAACTGAATGCCGGAGTTGCCGCCCACCAGCCGGTATTCGAGCCGGAGATCGAAGTCGCCGGGGGTGCCGCCGCGCCACACCAGGTAATGGGCATTGGTGCAGGGTTTTTCGGGCGTGCTTTCGGAGGTGATGGCGCCGTCGATCACCGACCACCAGCCCGGCTTGCCTTCCCAGCCGGTGAGATCCTTGCCGTTGAACATCGAGAGGAACCCGGGCTCGGGTTCGGCGCCACGGAGGGGAGCGATGCCGTGGAAGAAACTGGCGGCCAGAATGGCGGCCACAAGCCAATGGGGGTCACGTCGCATGCCCACAGGGCACCATGACCGGCTGGAGCGTGTCGAGCACAAATGCGGGGCGCCCGATGCAGCCCAGCGCATCCCCGCGTTGCCGGCCGTGCCCGGTGCGCGGCATCCATGCCGCGCTCCGAAGAACACCAACTGTCTTCTGGCTGGGGGCGTATCGGGTCACGCCCCCGGGGCTTCCACCGCGGTGACACGCCCCTCAGTCGTGAAGCTCCACGCCATGGGTAGCTCGCAGCATGGACGGACTTTCCGCAGGCATCAGCGACGATGGCTCCACTCCCCCCCCATAACTCAATCCAGCCGGTGGCGGGGGAACAGAAAGTGAAGCGGTGGTTGCCTCACCCCTTCATCTTTCTTCCCCCAGTGTTCTGCTTCATTCCCCGTTGCTCCTCGCACGCCTGCAAGCTGCTTCCTGGAAGTCGGCGGGAACTGGGCTGCACACTGCCACGTAACAAACCAACGTGGTGAAGGCAGAAAGATTGCGGGCACAAAAATCAGAAACCCGTACTGCCCCCCCCCCGCATTTTTTTGCCCGCCATTTTTATGCCTTAACTCAGGTTCTTCTGGGCCAATACCGATTGAGGTTTGCGATCACATACCTCACCACGCGCCAGGGAATGTCGTGGAACTTGGCGCCCATCGGCGTGGCAGATCCCATCCTCTCCGGGGTTTTGGATGACCGCTGTGCGCCCCGGATCCATTGGCACTCTCGTGCCAGATAACCCCAATCCCAACTGCCATTGAGGTGGGGTTGCGGAGGCGCGGGTTAGAATGTTCGGGCCCAAATCCCTTGCCGACAATTGCCGACACATGCGACTGAGGAATGCGGTCTGGCTGAGTTCCGCCGGCGGAAGTGCCACTAGGCACTAAGTCGCTGGTAATGAGGGCGATGCCTGCATACTTGCTGCTCCTCTGCCCTCCGTGTGGCTGTTATCGGGGCACGCCCGCAGAGGCCGCTTTCCGTGGTTTGCCAGACCGACACCATGCGGCTCTGGAGATACTCCACTGTTGAGACGGCCCGCAAGCCAATGCAGCACAAGGAGCAGGCCAACAGTAAGGACATGAATCCTCCCCAAAGCGGCAGTGCCTTAGGGCCAAGAAACGAGGCTCAAAAGCGTTTGCAGGGCATCTCTGTATCGATATCGAAATTCGCTTCTTCTTGGGAATCAATACCTTCTCCAGGCGACAGTTGAGCACAAGCACACGGTGAGTGGCGCGCCTCAGTTGATCGTGTATGCTCCATACGGCATCACGAACCGGATCGACTGCAAGCCCGTCCTGGAGGGCGACACCAAATCCTGGCAGCACGCGTTCGACGCAGAGATACCCGCCAATAACCTGTGTCAGACCATCAGCCTGACGCCCACGAACCGGACGCTGTTCTACCGGGCGATCCGGGGGCAGTGAATGCCGGGCGACAGAAGATGCTTGGGAATATTGGCGACCCTAACGGGAATCGAACCCGTGCTACCACCGTGAAAGGGTGGTGTCCTAACCGCTAGACCATAGGGTCGTCAGACGCTCGCATTCTACGGAAGACACCGCGCTTGTCACGCAAATTGTCGCGGCCGCAAACAGAACAAGAACAGTCCAGGTTGGAACCGCCGGGGCACCCCGCCGGCGGACCTGCGCGGCGGGCGGCGTCCGGCCTGGTCAATCGACCTTGAGGATGGCGTAAGTGCGTTTGCCTTTGCGGAGGAGCAGGTAGCGGCCGAAGAGCAGGTCGGAGGCGGCCATGAGGCGTTTGGGGTCGGCGACGCGCGCGTTGTTCACGTAGATGCCGCCTCCTTCGACATCTTTGCGGGCCTGGCTCTTGCCGGGGCACAACTCGGCGAGGACGACCGCCTCGACGAGCGGCAGGCCGGTGCCGTCGAGGCGGGCGCGGGCCAGTTCGCGGGTGGGGATTTCGTCGACGATGTCCTTGAAGGTGGATTCGGGGATGCCTTCGAGCGGGCCGCCGAAGAGCAGGTTGCTGGCGCGGAGGGCCTCGGCGGTGGCGGCGGGGCCGTGGACGAGGTCGGTGACGGCGCGAGCGAGGGCTTTGTGGGCGTCGCGCGCGCCCGGGTTGGCGGCGTGCTGCTGTTCGAGCGCGGCGATCTCGTCGCGGGAGAGGAAGGTGAAGTATTTGAGGTAGCGGATCACATCGCGGTCGTCGGTGCGGATCCAGAACTGGTAGAAGCGGTAGACGCTGGTTTTGGCGGGATCGAGCCAGGTGGCGCCGGCGACGGTTTTGCCGAACTTGCTGCCGTCGGCGTTGGTGATGAGGGGGAGGGTGAGGCCGAAGGCGCCGGCGCCGAGTTTTTTGCGGCAGAGGTCGATGCCGGCGGTGATGTTGCCCCACTGGTCGCTGCCGCCGATTTGGAGTTCGCACTGGTGTTCTTTGCGGAGGTGATAGAAGTCGAAGGCCTGGAGCAGCATGTAACTGAACTCGGTGTAGCTGATGCCGACCTCGCGGTCTTCCATGCGGGCGCGCACGCTTTCCTTGGCGACCATTTGGTTGACGGAGAAGTGCTTGCCGATGTCGCGGAGGAATTCGAGATAGCTGACCGGCGCGGTCCAGTCGGCGTTGTCCAGCAGGCGGGCCGGGTTGGCGGCGGTGTCGAAATCGAGCAGGCGGCGCAGCTGGGTTTTGACGGAGGCGATGTTGCGGCTGAGGATCTCTCTTGTGAGGAGCTGGCGTTCGGCGGTTCTGCCGCTGGGGTCGCCGATGGAGCCGGTGGCGCCGCCGGCCAAGGCGATGGGATGATGGCCGTGGGTTTGGAAGCGGCGCAGGACCAGCAGCGGCACCAGGTTCCCCACGTGCAGGCTGTCCGCGGTGGGATCGAACCCGCAATACAGCGTGATCGGTCCCGCCGCCAACCGTGTCGTCAGTCCCGGCACGTCCGTGCAGTCGGCCACCAGCCCGCGCCATTGCAACTCGTCGTAAATCGTCATCGGCCCAGACGCTACTGGAAAGGCTGGGCCAAGGGAACCCCAAAGCCCGGAAGCGGCGGGCGCGCGCGGGGGGGGAAAAACTCCGCTTGTCAGGGTTGGGGAGTGGCTTTAGATTCGGAGCATTGTGAGCCGACAACACGTTTCCGCACCCGAGTTTTTGGCCAGCGTGCGGCAATACTGGTCGGAGGACGCCGTGGCCCTGGAGATCGGTGTCGATGGCGGCGCGGGGTGTTCGGTGGCGCCGGCGCACCTTGCCGAAAACGTCCTGTACCGGTTCGATTCGGAGTCGATGACCGCGATGCGTCATGCGATCGAGGACCTGGCGCTCGAGGAGGCGAACGGGCGGTTCCTGTCGGTGTTTGGAAGCGCCGCCGCGTTCGAACCCCACCGCGAGCGCCACACCTGCCTTGCCGCCACCATTGAGGCGGTCGACATCGTGCTGCCGGCCCCGCGTCCCCGCAAGGTGCCCCATGCGCGCTGGATCCGGGACGATCAGGGAGCCTGAACGCGCCGGCGCATCCGAATCCTTATGCTCGAACTCATCCAAATCCCCTGGTGCACGTTCTGTCTCGTCCAGCGCCGCATCCTCGATTTCAGCGGCGCGCCGCACCGGCTTGTGGACATCCCGCCCTCGGACCGTTCGCTGGTGTGGCGTCGGACCCGGCAGCGCTATTACCAGGTGCCCGTCCTCCGTCACGGGCGCTCGGTCATCTTCGAGACCGACGAGCACTCGCAGGTGATCGCCAAATACCTCGAATCCCAGCTGCAACTGGGCCTGTTCCCCGCGCCGTTCGACGGCCTGCAGAAAATCGTGTGGCGCCACATCGAGAGCGAGATCGAACCGGTGGCCGCCAAGCTCAACGACGCCTATTATCTCGAGGTGGTGCCCCCGGTGGAGCGCCTTGGCTACCTCCAGTTCAAGGAACGCAAGTTCGGCCGCGGCTGCCTCAGGCAGTGGCTCCAGCAGCAGAATGCCCTCGCCGCCGAACTGGCGGAGAAGCTGATCCCGTTCGAACAGATGCTCCGGGATCGGCCCTTTCTGCTCGACCAGCAGCCGCGGTTTGTCGACTTCGATTTGTGGGGCGTGCTGGCCGGTTTCCTTTATTCCGGGCACTACAAACTTCCCGCGGATCACCGCCGCGTGAAACGCTGGTACCGACGCCTCGGCAACCTCACCTTCTCCGCCATCCAGCGCCCCCGCACCTCGGCCGCACGTTCCCGCCTCGGCGTGTGACGGCCCCGCCGGCCCGGCCCCGGCTTCCGCGGCCGTGTGCCCACGTGGAATCCCCTAGGCGGACAACCGGGCGGCTACGGATTGGCCCGCTCGCACGGCGCGGTTACCGTGCCGGGTGAACATCGTCACGCGTCGAGTCCTGGGACGGCTGTATGTGGGGATCACGCTCTTTTGCGTCAGCCTTCTGATCCTGCAGGGCGTGCGGCACAGCCCGTGGTATGCGGAGCGGCTGTATCGACAACTGCTCGCCGGGACGGAGGACGAGCAGCTTCGGGCCGCCAGCGGCCTGGCCCAGGTCGGCGCCGAGGCGCAGCTGGTGCGGGCTCTGCAGGCCGAAGAGCCACGCGCCCGCGACCTGGCCCAGCGCGGCCTCGAGTTCCTGTGGTTCAACGCCGCCGGCGCCCGCGCGTATCGCCTGCTGGAAACCGCCTTCGCCGCCGCCAACGCCGGGCAGCCCCGGCGGGCGCTGGCCATCCTCAACGACTTGACCGCACGCTTCCCCGCGTTCGCCGAAGGCTGGAGCCGGCGGGCGTCGGTGCACTGGCGGCTTGGCCATTACGAGCAATCGCAGGCCGATTGCGAGCGCGCGCTGGCGCTCAATCCGCTGCACTACGGAGCCTGGCAGGGGATCGGCTTGTGCCAGCTCCAGAACGGCGACCTTGCCGGCGCCTGCCGGAGCCTGCGCGCCGCCCTTCACATTCTACCCCACGACGAGGCCACGCGGGCCTCGCTGCGCCAATGCGAGGAACTCCTGCACGTCCCCCCGATCCCCGCATCCCCGGCCCGGGGCGACGACCTCATCTGAGTCGCTTCCGCAGGACGATCGCCAGGTTGTCGGCCAGCCCCGCCCGTCCCAGCATCCGTTCCACCGCCGCGTAGACCCACCGGGCCGGCGCCAGCCAGCGCGCCTGCTTCCAGGCCGTCGTGCGCCGCAGCAGCCGCGCCCGCTCGGCTTCCGGCACCGGCCCGGTGCCGCGGCGGCGGTCCTGCCAGATCACCACCGGGTTGAAATGGGTCGACTGCAGCGCCACGCACTGGAATGCCGGTTCCTGCGCGGCAAACCGCCGGAGCGTCCGGGGCCCGAAATAGTTCACATGCTCCTCCATCACATACCGGTAGCCCGCCCCCAGCAGCACCATCGCCAGCGATTGCACATTCGGCACCAGCACAAAACACCAGCCGCCCGGACGCAGCAAGGCCGCCGCCCGCCGCAGATACCGCTTCGGCTCCGCCAGATGTTCCATCACCGCCCAAAAGGTCACCGCATCCCACCCCGGCCCGCCCAAATCCGCCTCCAGAAACGGCCCGCGCACCACCGGCACGCCGCGCGCCTGCGCGACGTCCAGCGCCGGGCCGGACACATCCGTTCCTGTCGGCTGGTAGGCTCCAGGCCAGCGCTGCTCAAGCTGGTGAAGAAATCCCCCCGTCGAACACCCCACGTCCAAGACCGCCCCCGACCGGCAATGCCGCCGGAACAATCGCAGCTCGCGCTCGTATCGCACCGGCGCATAATCCGCCTCCAGCTTGTCCGGTGACAGCGCGTGGGCCGCGGCGCGCAGGGCATAATGGTTCCCGGACGCCAGCTCCGGCGCCACCACGGCCGCATACACCATCCCGCACGCCCCGCAACGCACCAGCCGCATGTCGCCCTTGGTCAGCCAATCCCCGGCCGACCTCGCATCGCAGACCGGACAGGCCCGGGCGGCGCCGCCATGAGGAGTGGCGTTCGTTGTCATCAGCCGTCCCATGACGCCGTCAGTTGACCCCGTTGTCCATGGAAAAGCAAGCCCCTCCCCCCGCGCGCTCCAGGGAGGTGGACAAAGTTGGCGGGTCTGAATATCGACGCCCTATTGCCGGTGCGGTTCATCGTGCTGTCGCACCTTACTTTTACTCCTGCTCTTCGTCGACGCGGTTGTGGCGAGCAAGAGCAAGAGTAAGAGTAAGAACCTGCGCCGTAGTCACCGGGCCGGACTTTGTCCATGGCCCTGCCCGCGCGTTACAACGAGCTGGCACGTTCAAGGCCACAGGCAACTTGTGCCCGCGCAGCATTATGCGGGCTTGCGGGATGGAGTTCTCGCACCCAGACTTTGGCGAGATCATGACAGTGCGGTTGCGACATGAACCACGCGGAACGCGGACAACGCAGTGGGGGCGTGCCGGCCTCGGCGCTCCCGCCAAGAGCGCTCCCTCGTGCTGTGGCCGCCGCGGCGCCGGGAACAGGTCGCCCGCCCGGGCCACGGCTTGGAGGCGGCTGTCCTGGTGCCGGCGATGCGCCCTGGCGGTGTGTGTCGTCCTGATGGCGCTGAGCCTGCCCGGGGAAAGCCGGCCCGAGGTGGACAACACTCGCGGACGGCGGTCTGCGGGCACCGCCGCGACCGCCCCGGCGCCGACGCCGGTCCCCGGGGCCGCCCCCGGGCGCGGCGTGCCCGATGCGCCGCAGGCGGCGGACGGCGCAGGCCCGGCGATCCGCAGTCTGGGCGAGCTTCGGTCGCTCATGGCGGCTCATGTGGCGGCGCCGCGGTTTGCGGCGGCGAGCTGGGGGGTGAAAGTGGTTTCGCTGGCGACCGGCGCGACGCTGTTTGAGCATCAGGCCGGCAAGCTGTTGAAGCCGGCGTCGAATGCGAAGGTGTATACCGGCGCGCTGGCCCTGGACCGGTTCGGACCGGACCATCGTCTGCGGACGTCGATTTTCGCGCGGTGCCGCCCTGGTGCCCGCGGCGTCTTGGACGGCGACCTGATCGTCTTCGGCCGGGGCGATCCGTCGTTAGCCGCGCGATTCCACGGCGGCAACTCCGCGCGCTCACTGGACCCGCTGGTCGACGCCATCGCGGCCACAGGCATTCGCCGGGTCGAAGGCGGCTTGGTCGGGGACGAGTCGTATTTTCGCGGGCTGCCGTTCGGCACCGGCTGGGCGTGGGACGACCTGCAGTATGATTTCGGGGCGGAAGTCTCGGCGTTGAGCGTGGACGACAACACTGTGGAGCTGTGTCTTTCCCCGGGCAACCGGCCGGGGGAGCCCTGCCGGCTGGAGATCAGCCCGTCGGCAGCCTGTTTGCAGTGCGTCAACCGCATCACGACCGCGGACGCCGGGACCCAAAGCAACCGTTGGATCCGGATCCGACGCCCGCCGGGCGGTTCTGTCGTCGAACTCACCGGGCAATTGCCACTCGGGGATTCCAACTGCCTCGAGAGCGTCTCCGTTCCCCGCCCGGCCCGGTGGTTCCTGGCGCGCCTCGCGGAGGCTCTCGCCGCGCGCGGGATCCGTGTCATGGGAGCGCAACGGGTCGTGGACGAGCCGGAGGCGCCGTCGCTGGGGGGCGTTGCGGCGCCGCGGGTGGAGTTGGGCTGGGCCGAGTCGCGGCCGATGGCGGAGCTGGTTGAGCGGATGATGAAGGCGTCGCAGAACCTTTACGCGCAGCTGCTGTTGCTGCAGGCAGGCGTGGAGTTCGCCGCGGACGGCGCCGGCGCGGGCGTTGACGCGGGCGGCGGCGGCCGGGCATGGACGACTGAGGAAGCCGGGTTGGCGGCGTTGCGCGAATTTGCGGGCCGGGCGGGGGTGCCGCCGGGGCAGATGCTGCTGGAGGAAGGGGCGGGCTTGTCGCACGGGTCAGCCGTGACTGCCCACGCCACGGTGACCCTGCTTCGATTCATGAGCCGGCATCGCGAGGCGTCGCATTTCCTGCAGTCGCTGCCGCTGGCGGGAGTGGATCGCGCGTTGCGGCGCCGGTTCGCGGGGACCGCCGCCGCGGGCCGCGTGCGGGCCAAGTCCGGTTCGTTGCATCATGTGAGCGCGCTGGCCGGGTATGTGATGGCGGATCCGGAGCGGCCGCTGGCGTTTGCGATCATGCTGAACCACTACCAGCCGCCTGCGGGGTTTCCGCCTGCAGCGGCGGAGGTGGATCATCTGGTGTGTTTGCTGGCGCGCTTTGACAACGGTCGCTGAGGCTGAAAGCATTTGACACGTCCGGGGCTTGGTTTAATCTGCGCGAAACTGTTTCACGGATTATGAGATTCGGCATCAACACATTTCTGTTCACGTTCCCGTTCACCAACGCGAGCACACGCTGGTTCAAGACGTTCAAACAATGGGGCTTCGACACGGTCGAGATTGCCATCGACGATCCCAAGGCGTTCGACCCCGTCCTGGTGAAAAAGGCGCTCGACAAGGCCGGGTTGGCGTGCGGTTCGGCGTGCGGCTGTTTCGGGCTGGATCGCGACCTGCGCGGGAACGCCCGGGCGCAGAAGAACTCGATGGATTACGTGAAGGCGTGCCTGGACCACATGGTGGTGCTGGACTGTCCATCGTTCATCGGGCCGGTATATTCGGCGGTCGGCCGCGCCGCGGCGGTGGAGCCGGCCGACTCCAAGCGTCAATGGGCCACGGTGGTGAGGAACCTGAGCGTGCTCTGCCGTTACGCCGAGGCGCGGGGCAAACAGATCTGCATCGAACCGCTCAACCGCTTCGAAACCGATTTCATCAACACCTGCGAGCAGGCCCTCCAAATGCTCAAGGCCGTCGGCAGCCCCGCCCTCAAGGTGCACCTCGACACCTTCCACATGAACATCGAGGAAAAATCCCAGGGCGACGCCATCCGCCGCGCCGGCAAGCACCTCGGCCATTTCCACGCGTGCGGCAGCGACCGCGGCACCCCGGGCAACGACCACATTGATTGGGACGGCATCGCCAAGGCGCTCCACGCCATCGGTTACCAGGGCGACGTGGTCATCGAGTCTTTCACCAAGGACGTCGAAATCATCGCCAAGGCCGCCGCCATCTGGCGGAAAATCGAACCCAGCCAGCGCGACATCGCCGTCAAGGGATTGAAGTTCCTCAAACAAACACTCGCATGAAACACCCCGCCCCACTCCTGCCAGCGCTGCTCGCCGCAGCCCTCCTTGTCCCCATGGCCTCCCCCCAGGCGGCTGCCAACGAGCCCGGGTTCGAACCGCTTTTCAACGGCCGCGACCTGACCGGATGGTCCGGCAATCCCGACCTCTGGTTCGTGCGGGACGGCGCGATCACGGGGGTCACCAAGAGCGATCCGCGACTGACCCACAACACGTTCCTCGTCTGCACCAACGGCGACGTCGCCGACTTCGAGCTGCGCCTCAGTTACCGGATCGTCAACGGCAACTCCGGCATTCAATACCGCAGCAAGGTCGCCGAGCAGGGCCGCTTCGGCCCCGTCGTGGGCGGCTACCAGGCGGACTTCGAAGCCGGCAAAACCTTCTCCGGCATCCTCTACGAGGAACGCGGACGCGGCATCCTGGCCAGGCGCGGCGAGAAAACGGTCATCAAGGACGACGGTGGGCGGACCCGCGTGGAGGTGGTCGGCAAGGTGGGCGATTCGGACGAGATCCAGGCTGCGATCCGGCACGAGGACTGGAACGATTACGTGGTGATCGCCCGGGGCAATCACCTGCAGCACTTCATCAACGGGCGCCAGACCGTCGACGTCACCGACATGCAAACCGCCAAAGCGGCCCGTTCCGGCGTCCTGGCCCTGCAGATCCATGTCGGCCCGCCCATGACCGTCCAGTTCAAGAATGTTCGGATCAAGCGCTTCCCCGTCGCCGCGCGGAAAGTCGTGCTCGTGGCCGGCCCGGACAGCCACGGCGCTGGCGCCCATGCCCACCGGGCCGGCTGCGCGCTGTTCAAAGCCGCGCTGGACAAGGTGCCCGGCATCGCCGCCGAAACCCATGCGAACGGATGGCCGAAGGACCCCGCCGCCTTCGACGGCGCCGCGGCGATTGTCATCTACTCCGACGGCGGCGGCGGGCACCCGTTCATCCAGGGGGACCGGCTCAAGGTGCTGGCGGATCTGGTGCGGCGGGGCGTCGGCTTGGGCTGCGTCCATTACGCCGTCGAAGTCCCCAAGGACCGGGGCGGTGCCGAGTGGCTGGCGTGGATCGGCGGTTACTTCGAAACCCACTGGTCCGTGAACCCCTTCTGGGAAGCCGATTTCAAAGTTTTCCCGGACCATCCCGTGAGCCGCGGCCTCAAACCGTTCAAAAGCCACGACGAATGGTACTACCACATGCGCTTCGCCCAGGACATGCAAGGCGTCACCCCCATCCTCTCCGCCCTCCCCCCCGCCAAAACCCTCGAGCGCCCCGACGGCCCCCACAGCAATAACCCCGCCGTGCGCGCCGCCGTGCTCGAACGCAAGGAGCCGCAACACCTGCTCTGGACCTACCAACGCCCCGACGGCGGCCGCGGCTTCGGATGCACCGGCGGCCATTACCATAAGAACTGGGCCGAACCCAACTTCCGCCGCGCCGTGCTCAATGCCATCGTCTGGACCGCCAAGGCCGAAGTCCCCACCGGCGGCGTCCAGGACGGGTTCACCGCCGAAGACGTCATGGTCTTTCTGAAATAGCCGGCGATCTGGCATTGGGCGTTTGCACCGTTCCATTTGGCGTCGGCCATGGGCTGCCGAGGTGTTCAATTGAGAATTCTCAATTCTCAGGTCAGGCGGGGTCGCGCCTTCCCATGAACCGGCCATGGGCAGGTATGGCGCGCTGTCCCAGGACGCCGCGTGGAGGTAGGGCGAGACTCCGTCGAGCCCATACTTCCCCTCGGGTGCTGCGCCAACCTCAACCCGCCATTCCGGGGAGCTCGACCGCCTGCGCAGGTCCGTGATACGAGAACAGGGGAAGGGAAGTCAGGGCTCGACGGAGTCTCGCCCTACCGGGTTCAGGGGCGCGATAGGTGCCGCCGAGCAGGCGGGATCGCGGCTTCCCATGAACCGCGCATGGGCCGATCGGCGGGCATATGCGCGGTTGAATTCCCGCCCGGGTCGGATACATTCATGCCACACGCATGTTACATCCGACCTTGAATTTCCATGGGGCGATGTGCCTGGTCGCCGGTTCCTGTTTGTGGCCCGCCCCTCTCCACGCCCAGTCCCTGCCCGCGGACGTCGGCACCACGGTGGCCGGGTTCCAGGACGATTTCGAGGGCGACAGTCTGAATCCGAACTGGGCGGTGCGCGGGCAGAACGTGTATTCGGTGTCAGGCGGTCTGCTGCACGTGAGCAGCGCGACGGGGGATCCGAACCACCTGCTCTATGAGCTGGCGGGCTATGACACCTCAATCCAGGAAGTGCTCGCGCGCATTCGCGTGACGAGTTTCGGCTCGGGTGATCCGGCGCGGGCGGGCGTTGCGGCGTGTGTGGAGATTGGCACGAGCCAGGGCATCAACCTGCATTTTCGGGACGAGCCGAACCCGGGGCAGCGGCACATGGAATTCCTGGACGACGCGCGGGAATGGGCGGTCGAGTATGGGCTGAGCTGGCAGAATCACGCGTGGTATTGGCTTCGGCTGCGGCACGAGCCGAACGCCGCGTCGCAGGGCGGTCTCAACGATGTGTTCGGCAAGATCTGGCTTGCGGACGGCACCCAGGCCGAGCCGTCGGCGTGGCAGATGGCATGGAACTACACGCCCACCCGTTCGGCGCGGACCGGCTGCGCCGGAATCGCGGCGGGCAGCCTTGGAGGCGTGTCCGAGTTCGACGTGGACTACGTGCTCATCAAGGCGTCCGGGCTGCCGAGCATCTGGGTGGCCCCCAACGCGTTTGTGCGGGTGCCGGCGACGATCACCAACCAGCCGCAGAGCCAGACGGTGACGGAGGGCGCGTCCGTCACGTTCGCGGCGGGTGTGGTGGGCAGCCCGGCGCCGTCCTGCCAGTGGTATCGGGACGAGACACCGATTCCGGGCGCCACCAACGCGAGCTACACGCTGCCGATTGTGCAGCTGGCCGACCACGGGGCCGTGTTCAAGCTGGTCGCCCGGAACATCCTCACGAACACCACCCACACCGCCACCAGCAGCAACGCGGTGCTGTCCGTCCAGGCGGACCTCGATCCCCCGGGCCTGCGGCTGGTGCAGGCGTTGAACTTGACCCAGGTGCATGTCTTGTTTTCCGAGCGGGTGGCGGCCGCCGCCGCCACCCACGCCGGCCACTACGCGATCAGCAACGCCGGAGGCGCCCTCGCCATCCGGAGCGCGTGGCTGGATGCGTCGGGCAGCAACGTGGTGTTGCAGGTCGGCGCCATGACCGAAAACACCACCTACACGCTCGTGGTCAACGGCCTGACCGACACCGCCGCGGCAGCCAACCCCATCCCCCCTGACACCGCCACCAACTTCACCACCGTCGCCTCCATTGCCGCCGCAATCGGAAACCCGCAACCGCCCGGGGGGACCGTGGCGGTTCCGGGCGGGCTGGACGTGACCGGCGGCGGCGCCGGCCTCGGCGGCACGTCCGACCAATGCCAGTTCAGCTATCTGCCGCGCACAGGCGACTTCGATGTCAAGGTGCGCGTCGCGTCCATGGCGCCGGCGGGCGCGTGGTCGAAGGCCGCCTTGATCGCGCGCGAGGATCTCGCCGCCGGCGCGCGGTCTGCGGGTTCCGTGGCGACGCCTTCGATGGGCGGGTCATGGTTCCAGTATCGCGGCACGGTCAACGGCCCGACAGCCAGCCTCGGCTCGTTCCCGGTCAACTATCCCGGCACCTGGCTGCGTCTGCGGCGTGCGGGCGGCCTGTTTACGGGCTATGCCGGTGTGGATGGCCAGGCCTGGAGCGCACTGGGGTCGGCCACCCTCACCATGCCAGACACGGTCTTGCTGGGCTTTGCGGTGTCCAGCCAGGACACCAACGACACCGCGACCGGCGCGTTCCGCGATTTTGCGGAGGTGACCACGGCGTCGGCCCTGACGGACCCGTTGGGGGCGGAGCCGCTGGGGCAGTGCAGCCGGCGCACCAGCCTTGTGATCTCGGAAATCATGTACAACCCCCTGGACCGCCCCGATGGCCGAAACCTCGAGTTCGTCGAGTTGTTCAACGCGCTCAGCTCGGACGAGGACATCAGCGGCTGGCGGCTGGATGGCGATGCCGACTTCCCGTTCCCGGCCGGCACCGTGGTTCCCGCAGGCGGCTTCGTGGTGGTCGCCCAATGCCCGTCCGACGTCGAAGCCGCCTACGGCATCACCGGCGTGCTGGGGCCGTTCTCGAACACCAACAGCCTGCCCAACACCCGCGGCGCCATCCGGCTCCGGCACCGCACCGGGGCGGTCTTCCTGGATGCGCGTTACGACACCGTCCCGCCCTGGCCGGTGGCAGCTGACGGCGCCGGCCATTCGCTCGTGCTGGCCCGCCCTTCCTACGGCGAAGCTCATGTCGACGCCTGGGCCGCCAGCGATGCGGTCGGGGGATCGCCCGGCCGGCTCGACCCTGTCTCGCTCGATCCCTTGCGCGGCGTCGCCATCAACGAGTTCCTCGCCCGCACCGTCCCCCCCGCTCTCGACTTCGTCGAACTCCACAACCGCCGCGCCGAGCCCCTGGACCTCGGAGGCTGCGTGCTCACCGACGACCGGAACCTGAGCAGGTTCAGCATCCCGCCGCACACCCTCCTGCCCCCCGGCGAATTCATCGCCTTCGACCAGGATCAGCTCGGGTTCGCGCTGGAAGCCGACGGCGAAACGATCTACCTCCGCAACCCGTCGGGCACCCGCGTGCTCGACGCGGTGCGGTTCGGACCGCAAGCCCGGGGCGTGGCGGCGGGCCACAGCCCCGACGGCGCGCCGGGATGGGTCGAGCTGGCCATGCCCACGCCAGCCGCCCCCAACGCCGCCCCGCTGCCGCGCGACATCGTCATCCACGAAATCATGTACCATCCCATCTCCGGCGACAGCGACGACGAATTCGTCGAACTCCACAACCGCGGCGCCGGCGCGGTGAGCGTGGGGGGCTGGCGGCTCGAGGACGGCATCGAATTCATGTTCCCCCCGGAGGCGGTGATTCCGGCTGGCGGCTACCTGGTGGTGGCTCGAAACGCGGCGTGGCTGCGGCCGCGGTATCCGAACCTCGACGCTGCAAACACAGTGGGCGACTTTGCCGGCAGCCTGGCCAATGGCGGCGAGCGGGTGGCGCTGGCGAGGCCCGAGATCACCCTGGCCACGAATCACAACGTCGTCGTCACCAACATCGCCTACGTGGTCGTGGACGAGGTTGACTATCGCGACGGCGGCCGCTGGGGCCGCTGGGCCGACGGGGGCGGGAGCAGCCTGGAGTTGACCGACCCGCGCAGCGACAACCGCCTGGCCGCCAACTGGGCCGACAGCGACGAATCCGCCAAGGCGCCCTGGACCCACGTGTCCGTGACCGGCATTCTCGATCTGCCCAACGGCAGCGTCTCCGCCGACCAGCTCCAGGTCCTGCTCCAGGGCCCCGGCGAATGCCTCGTCGACAACGTCGAAGTCCTCACCGTCTCCGGCGCCAACCTGATCCCCAACTCGACGTTCGAAAGCGGCGCCACCGGCTGGACCGCCGAAGGCACCGAGGAACCGTCCGGCCTCGAAATCGCCGAAGGCTTCGAAAGTCCGTGCTGCTACCACGTCCGCGCCACCGACCGCGGCGACAACCAGCTAAACCGCATCCGCACCCCGCTGACGTCCGTCCCAGGCGCCAACACCACCAACACCATCCGCGCCAAGGTCCGCTGGCTCCGCGGGCACCCGGAGATCCTGTTTCGGCTGCGCGGCAACTGGCTGGAGGCGCCCGTGCTCATGGATCTGCCCACCCACCTGGGCACCCCCGGCGCCCCCAACAGCCGCACCCTCACCAACGCCCCGCCCGCCATCTGGAGCGTATCCCATCACCCCATCCTGCCCGCCGCCCAGGAGATCGTCCGCATCGCCGCCCGCGTCCACGACCCGGACGGTGTGGCGTCGGTGCAGTTAGATTACCGGCTGGATCCCCAGCCCACCGTGTTCACCGTGCCCATGCGCGACGACGGCACCGCCGGCGACGCACAAGCCGGGGACGGTCTTTACACCGCGCTGCTGCCGGGGCAGCCCGCCAATGTCCTCGCGGCCTTCCATGTCCGGGCCGCCGACGGCTCCGCGCCGGCCGCCTGGAGCGCGTTCCCCAACGACGCCCCCACCCGCGAATGCCTGGTCCGCTTCGGCGAAAGCGTTCCGCCGGGCACCTTCCCGTCCTACCGCGTCTGGATGACTCAGGCCACGTTCGCCACCTGGGACAGCCGGAACAACCTGAACAACACAATGAACGACGTGACGTTTGTCCTCGGCAACCACCGCGTCGTCTACAACGCCCAGGCCGTCTACGCGGGCAGCCCCTACATCGCCCCCGGCTTCACCACCCCCACCGGCAACCGCTGCGGCTACACCATCGATTTCCCCGGCGACGACCCGTTCCTCGGCGACACGGCGCTCGTGCTCGACTGGCCCGGGGGCCACGGGAGGGAAAACACAGCCCTCCAGGAGCAGATGGCCTACTGGATTGCGGACCGGATGAACCTCCCCTTCTGCCACCGCTACTTCATCCGCCTCACCGTCAACGGCGTCACCGACATGCAGCGCGGCGGCATCTTCGAAGCCGTCCTCCAGCCCGGCGGCGAGTTCATCCGCCAATGGTCTCCCGACGACACGGGCGGTGATTTCTACAAGATCGACCGTGCGTTCGAGTTCAATGACGGCGGCGGCCGCATCGCCGACCCGGAGCCGCAGCTCAAGGTCTACACCACGCGCGACGTGGCGACGGGGTTGACGCGGCACAAGACCGCGGCGTATCGCTGGATCTGGCTGAAACGGTTCTACGACCGCGCCCACGATTACACCAACCTCTTCCTCATCGCCGACGCCCTCAACGCCGCCCACACCGAATCGTACACGGCGCAGAGCGGGGCGCTGGCGGATCTTGAGCAGTGGATGGGCGTGTTCGCCTTTGAGCACATCATCGTCAATTTCGACAGCTGGGGACACGACATCGGCAAGAACATGTACATGTACAAACCCGCCCGGGGCCGCTGGCAGCTCTACCCGTTCGACCTCGACTGGCTCATGCTCGTGTCCGTCAACTACAACGCGTCCTTCACTGCCACCAGCGCCCCCCTGTTCCTCTCCGACGATCCCACCGTCGAACGCATGTACAATCATCCCCCCTTCCGCCGCGCGTACTTCCGCGCCGTCCAAACCGCCGTGAACCGGGCGTTCGTGCCGGCCCTCTACGAGCCGCTCATGGACGCCCGGCACGCCGCGCTCGTCGCCAACGGCATCACCCTCTGCGACGGTCAGGCCCTCGCCCCGCCCACCGCCGTCAAGACCTGGTTCAGCCAGCGCCGCGACGCTCTCCTGGGCCAGCTCGACACCGTCGCCGCCGGTTTCGCCGTCACCTCCAACGGCGGCCAGGACCTCACCGTCAGCTCCAACCTCGTCCTCCTCGCCGGCACCGCCCCCGTCGAAGTCGCACGCATCCGCGTCAACGGGGCCGACTGCCCCGTCACGTGGACGAGCGTGACCGGGTGGACGCTGCCGGTGCTGCTGACGAACGGGCTCAACGCGCTGACGCTCGAGGGCTGCGATGCGGACGGCAACCCGCTGCCCGGTCTGGCCGACACTCTCGGGGTCACCACCGGCACGAGCGCCGAATCGCCGCTGGGCCAGGTGGTGATCAGCGAGATCATGTACGACCCCGCCATGCCGGGCGCCGAGTTCGTCGAGGTCTTCAACCGGTCCGCCACCACCGGGTTCGACCTCTCCGGCTGGCGCCTCAACGGCATCGACTTCACCTTCCCCCCCGGCAGCTTCCTGCTGCCCGGCACCTGCCTCGTCGCCGTCCAAGACCCCGGCGCGTTCACGACCGCCTACGGCATCTCCACCCGCGTCGCCGGCACGTTCGCCGGCCGTCTCGACAACGGCGGCGAAACGCTCAGCCTTATCCACCCCGGCCCGACGCCCGCCCAGGACACCGTCATCGCCCGGGTCACCTACGACGACGATCCGCCCTGGCCTCAGACCGTTCAGGGCACCGGCGTGTCGCTGCAGCTCATCGATGCCAGGCAGCACTGCGGGCGCGTCGCCAATTGGACCGACGGCAACGGCTGGCTCTTGTTCCACCAGACAGCCACCGCAGGCGCCAACGCCACCAACGTCGTCCTCCTGCTCTCACGGGCCGGCGACCTCTACGTCGATGACATCGCGCTGGTCGAGGGAACCCAGCCCGGCGTCGGCGTCAACCTCCTCGCCAATCCCGGCTTCGATGCCGGCGCCCTGTCCCCGTGGCGCGTCACCGGCAACCACACGAACACCGCCGTCGCCGCCGACCCCATCTATTCCGGCACCCACAGCCTGCACATCGTCGCCACCGGCGGCGGCTCGCTCTTTTCGTCCGTCTCCCAGCCCATTGCCGCCCTGAATTCCACCGGCACCTACACCTTCAGCTTCCGTTACCTGCCCAACACCAGCGGCGCCGGCATCAGCTTCCGCATCAGCTCCGGCTTCCGCCTGGCGGCGCCGCTCAACTGCGGGCCTGTGCCCGCCTCACCGGGCACGCCCAACCTCATCGCCGCCTCGCTGCCCGAAATCCCGCCCGTCTGGCTGAACGAATTGCTCCCCGACAACGTCACCGGCCTGCTCGACAACACCGGCGACCGCGACCCGTGGGTTGAACTCTACAACGCCGGCCCGCTTGCCGTCTCCCTTGACGGCTGGCACCTCGCCGATAACGTCACGCACCTCACCCAGTGGGCGTTCCCCGCCGGCGCCACCCTCCAGCCCGGCGAGTTCCGGCTGGTCTGGCTCGACGGCGAACCCGGCGAATCCACCGCGGACGCCTGGCACGCCGGCTTTCGCGTCGCCCCCTCGATCGGCTCGCTGGCCTTGGTCTTCCCGCTCAACGCCCGGCCCACCGTCCTCGACTACATCCATTACGCCCTCGATCCCGACTGCTCCGCCGGTTGGTGCCCGGACGGTCAGCCCGGTCCGCGCCAGACCTTCTTCACCGCCACCCCGGGCGCCGCCAACCACAACACGCCATCCGCGTGGCCCATCGCCATCAACGAATGGATGGCCGCCAACACCGGCTTCCTCGCCGACCCCGCCGACGACCAGTTCGACGATTGGCTTGAGCTCTACAACCCCAACGCCGTCGCCGTCGACCTCTCCGGCTATGCCCTCACCGATAACCCCGATGACCCCGCCCGCTGGCCCCTCCCCGCCGGCACCACGATCGCCCCGCACGGCTTCCTCCTCGTGTGGGCCGATGACGACCCCGAACAAAACAGCGCCAACCCCCTCGCGCTCCACGCCGATTTCAAACTCGCCCAGACCGGCGAAGCCATCGGCCTCTTCGCCCCCGATGGCACCCCCGTCGATGTCGTCCGCTTCGACGCCCAAACCAACAACGTCAGCCATGGCCGCTGGCCCGACGGCACCGACACCCTGCATTTCATGAACACTCCCACCCCCGCCGCGCCCAACCTCCTCCCCGCCGAACCGCCCGAACTCACAATCCTCAACGTCCGGCTTGTCGGGCCCGACGAGGCGGCTCTGAGCTGGACGTCCGAACCCGGCCGGGCCTACCGGGTGCAGTCTGCCGACCGATTGGACGGGGCATGGACAGACAGGGCCGAGGTGACGGCCACCGGCGCGCTCACCTCCGCCACCAACCGCCTGGACGGCGCGCTCCAGCGGTTCTACCGCATCCAACAACCCGCGCCGTGAGGGCCGCGCCGGAGCCTGCGGTTGCGCTCCGCGTCGGCCGCCGGTAATGTCACGGCCGTGAGCAACGCGTTGATCGGTTTGTTGAGCACCCTCCTGGCCACCAACCAGCCCGCCGCCCTCAGCAATTTGATCGCCCAAAACACCGGGATCTCCGTCTCCATCCCCGATCCGAACGATCCCGTCGAAAAAGAGTTCCGCCGCCTCATGGCCGAGGACGACGCCGCCCAGGACGAAGTCGACACCTGGATTGTCGACGCGGAAACGCGGCGGGCACAGGGGGATTCCACAGGCATGATCAGTCTGAAGGCGCGCATGAACCAGCGCTTCGACAAGGTCCGCAAAGGCTACACCGCCTTCATCTCCCGCCACCCCGGTCACGTCGGCGCCCGCCTCGCCTACGGGAGCTTCCTCAGCGACCTCGCTGAGGAGCACGCCGCCTTCGAGCAATTCCAGAAAGCCGCGGATCTCGACCCGAAAAACCCCGCCGCCTGGAACAACCTTGCCAATTACCACGGCCACAACGGATCGCCCCGGAAAGCCTTCGAGTGCTACGGCAAAGCCCTCGCCCTCAAACCCCTCGAAGCCGTCTATTACCAAAACCTCGCCACTGTCCTCTTCGCCTTCCGCCGCGACGCCACCAACTACTTCCATACCACCCTCGATGACGTCTTCGCCAAATCCCTCGCCCTCTACCGCCGCGCCCTCGAACTCGACCCCGGCAATTTCCTGCTCGCGTCCGACCTGGCCATGACCTACTACGGCATCCCCGCCCCCCAAACCGCCAACCCCCACGCCGACCAGCAAGCCCGCCAGCGCCTCACCCGGGAAGCCCTCGCCGCCTGGGAAACCTGCCTGAAACTCGCCCGCAACGACAAAGAACGCCAAGGCGTCCATGTCCACTTTGCCCGCGTCTACATTAACGCCAACCGCTTCGCCGAAGCCCGCCACAGCCTCGCCCAAGTCGTCCACCCAGACTTCGATCTGGTCAAAACCAACCTGCTCAAAAAACTCGCCAGCCGCGAACACCCGCCCCCGCCCCCCGCCGTCTCCCCAACAACGCGCTGAACCTGGCGACCGGACAGTTCACGGCAAGGGAACAGCTCCGGGCACCGGATGGGAATCGGGCCGTCCGCGTCACGGCCGACCGGGCGGCTTGTGATAAGTTTTGCGCTGTGCGGCCGGGTGTGTTACATGAGCGGCACAACCGCGGCTCAGACCAACGTCCGCATGGAACTTGACCCCGCCAGCGATCTGGACCTGGCGCCCGCACCGAAGCCGGGCGCGTTTGGGCGTTTCTACCTGCAGGAACTCATCAACAGCGGCGGGATGGCCGACATCTGGCTGGCGACGGACGAGCAGGGCCACCCGTTCGCCCTCCGCAAGCTCCACGACCGCCTGCGATTCAATCTGCTGGCGCGCCGCCGCTTCGTGCGCGGCTGCGAAATCCTCGCGAAAATCCACGGGCACCAATATGTGATCCGCTACATCGAGCACGGCCGGATTCGGGGCACGTTGTACTGCCTGATGGAATACGTGGAGGGATCGAACCTGAAGCTGTTGTTTGGCCGGGGCGACCCGCTGCTGTCCGATTACGTGGGCAACATTCTCATCGACATGGCGGAGGCGCTCGAACACATCCACGACAGCGGCTTCATGCACCTGGACTTCAAACCCGAAAACGTCCTCGTCACCCGCAGCGCCAACGTCCGGCTTCTGGATTTCGACCTGGCCCAACCCCGTCCGCCGCTGCCGAAGAAACTCAAGCGCAATCCCGGCACGCCGGCCTACATGGCGCCGGAACAGCTCCTGCGCCAGCCGCTCGACCATCGCGTGGACATTTTCGCCTACGGGGTCACCGCCTACGAGCTGCTCACGGGCCAGAAACCGTTTGAGGGCGACTCCCCGCAGGAGATCCTCCACAAACAGCTCAACCGCCGCGATTTCATCACGCCCCGGCAACTCAATCCCGACATCCCGCCCGCCCTCGAGACCACCCTCCTCAAATGCCTCGAGACCGAGCCCGACAAACGCCATCCCATCGCCAGCGTCCTGCTCCACGAACTCCGCACCACCCTCTATGTCGAGTAACGCCACGCCGGCTCGCCGCCCGCGCCCGTGGTGGTTTCCGTTGGCCGCGCTGGCGCTGCCCGCGTTGGCGCTGGTCCTCCTCGAAGGCGCACTCCGCCTGGCCGGCGCCGGTTACCCCGCCGGCTTCTTCCTGCGCGATTCCATCCAGGACCGCGCCGTTCACGTGGAAAACCCCGAGTTCGGCCGCCGTTTTTTCCCGCCGGGCCTCGAACGCACCCCCGAGCCCCTGGCCATCCCAACCCCCAAACCGGCCGGCACACGCCGCATTTTCCTGTTCGGCGAATCCGCGGCGCAAGGCGATCCCGAGCCGGCGTTCGGCTGCGGGCGCATGTTGGAGGCGCTGCTCCAGGCGCGATACCCGGCGGGGCGCGTCGAGGTGGTGAACGTGGCGCTCACCGCGATCAATTCGCACGTCATCCAATGCATCGCCCGCGACTGCGCCGCGCGCGAGGGCGACGTGTGGGTGATCTACATGGGCAACAACGAGGTCGTGGGCCCGTTCGGAGCCGGAACGGTGTTCGGCGCGCAGGTGCCGCACCCGGCATGGATCCGCACCCAACTGACGCTGCGCGCGACGCGCGTCGGGCAACTGGTCGACGCGCTGAGGTGGCGGCGGGCGGCGGGGCGGATCCCGCCCACGTGGGAGGGGATGGAGATGTTCCTGGGCCAGCAGGTGCGGCAGGCCGATCCGCGACTGCCCGCCGTGTATCAAGCGTTCGAACGCAACCTCGACACCATCCTCGACGAAGCCCGCGCCGCCGGCGTCCGCGTGGTCCTCAGCACCGTGGCCAGCAATCTGAAGGACTGCCCGCCCTTCGCCTCGCTGCACCGCCCGGAATGGAACGACCCGCGGCTCTGGAGCGACGCGCGGCGGGCCGAGTGGGAGCGCCATTACCGCGCCGGAACGAACGCCGAGGCCGCGGGCCGCTTCCCGGCGGCGATCGAGGCGTATCAGGCCGCGCTGCCCCTTGACGACACCGTTGCCGAACTGTGGTTCCGCCTGAGCCGGTGTCAGTATGCCCTCGGCCATTACGCGACCGCCCGCGAAGGCTTCAGCCGCGCCCGCGATCACGACACCCTGCGATTCCGCGCCGACAGCCGCTTGAACCGGATCGTGCGCGAGGCGGCGCAACGGCACGCCGCGGCCGGCGTGACCCTGCTGGACGCCGAACGCGTCTTCGACGACCACAGCCCGAACGGCATCGCCGGCGAGGAACTGTTCTGGGACCATGTGCATCCGAAGGTCGACGGCCACTACTGGCTGGCGCGCGCCTTCGCCGAAGCGATCACCCCGTGGCCTGCCGCTCCCGCGCCCGGCCCCACCCCCGCCGCCCCCCGCGCCAAACCGCCTCCGGCCCCGACCGCAGACGCGTGGCTGACGGCTGACGAGTGCCGTCGCCGCCTCGCGTGCACCGCCTGGCACCACACACGGATGCTCGAGGAGATGGTCCGGCGGATGGAACTGGCGCCGTTTACTCACCAGTTGGATCATGAACCGCGCCTCCGGCGCCTGCGACAGGCGCTGGCGCAGTCGCAATCCGCCCTCGACGCGCCCGCCCTCGACGCCGCGATGGCCACGTGCCGCGAGGCGCTTCAGCGCTCGCCGTCCGATTGGATCCTGCATGCGACCCTGGCGCGTCTCGCCCAGTTCAACGGCCACCCGCCGGTGGCGGAGCGGCACTGGCGACGGGTGATCGACCTGATGCCGCACTACCTGGAAAGCTATTACAGCCTGGGCAACCTGCTCGACAGCCGCGGAGAATCGCGCGAGGCGATCACGTGTTTTCAGGAGGCGCTGCGCCGGCGGCCGGGGCTGGTCGAGGCGCGCAACGGCCTGGGCCTGGCCCTGGCCAACCTGGGACGCGTCGAGGAGGCACGACGCGAATACGAAGCCGCACTCCGCCGGCGTCCCGGGTTTGCCGAGGCGTGTGTGAACCTGGGGCAGCTGCTGGCGCGGGAGGGCCGGCTCGAGGAGGCCCGCGCGCACTATGAACGGGCGCTGCGCGCCAACAGCAACAGCGCCGCCGCGCACATCAACCTGGGCAAACTGCTGGCTGGCGAGGGCCGGATGCCCGAGGCCGCGGCGCATTACCGGCGGGCGCTCGATGCGAAGCCGGACAATGCCATTGCGCACTTCAACCTGGGCAACGCGCTCACTGCCCTGAACGACCCGGCCGCCGCCGCCCATTACGCGCAGGCCGTCCGGTTGCAGCCGGATTTCACCCAGGCGCACCACAACCTGGGCTTGAGCCTGGCCCGCGAGGGGCGGATGGCCGAGGCGCTGCGCCACTTTCGCGAGGCGGTGCGGCTGAATCCGCGCGCCGCCGAAAGCCACCTCAATCTTGGCGTCACCTTCGCCAAACTCGGCCGCTACGCCGAAGCCGCCGCCTGCTTCGAGGAAACCCTGCGCCTGGACCCGGGACAAGCGGCGGCCCGGCAGTATCTCGACCAGGCGCGGGCGCGGGCGCGGGCGGCGGCGGCCACGCCGCCGGACGGACCGTGAGCAACGTGCGAAATGTCTTCCCCTGCGGGGGGTGCGTTTGCTATGCAAGAACCATGAACGGCCGAGTGGCATGGAGTCTGGCGTGGCTGATGCTGGCGGCCTGGCTGGTCCAGGGCGCCGACGCGCAGAAACCGGAGACGGTGAAGCTGGAGTTGCTCAGCGGGTTGGTGCTCGAAGGCACCCCCATTTCCTTTCTCGATTCCGGCCTCGTGGTCCGGCGGCCCGACGGGATCCTCGCCGAACGCGTGCCGTGGACGAATTTTGCGCAATCGGCGCTGACCATCCTGCTGAAGAAATACAAGCACACCGAGCCGTTTGTCGCGCACCTCATCGAGGAGGAAAACGAGGAGGATCCCTTGCCCCAGGAACCCCGGATCACGCTCAAGCCGGTCCCACGACTGGCGCGTCCGGATCCCAAGGCAGGGCTCGGCGCCATCGTTTCGAATCCCTTGGGCCTGACGGTGTCCCTGCTGATTTACCTGGCAAGCCTCTACGCCGGTTACGAAATCGCCCGGTACAGAAATTATCACCCCGCCCTCGTGTGCGGCATCGCCGCCGTCGCTCCCATCATCGGGCCGATCCTCTTCCTCTGCCTGCCCACCTACTTCGAAGAACCGCCCGAGGAAGAACCCGAGCCTGAAACCCAAGAACCCATCGCGCTCCAGTCCCACGCCCCCATGGTCCCCGACCCGGGCGGCGAAGACGCCACCCCTGCCCCCGCCAGCCCCGGCGGACCGGCCGGGCCCCTGATCTACAAACGGCCGCAGATCACCTTCAACCGGCGGTTTTTCGAGACAAAACTGGTGTCGTTTTTGAAGGTGGTTCCCAACGAAGCCGAGCGCGACCTCGTAGTCTGCGTCAGCGCCGCACGAGGCAATTTCGTGGCCACACGGCTCAGCTACGTCGAGGCCAACAGCCTGGGATTGCTCGTCAAGAAAGGCGATGCTTCGGCCGAGGTCGACATTCCTTTCAGCGAAATCATGGAGGTGCAAATCCGGCACAAGGATGCCGCCGACTGAGGTGACGAGACGCCCCGCGGCATGACATCCTCCCCCTGCTCAACCCCCTGACCGGAGAGCTTCCATGCCCAGCCAATTCGGCGATTTCGTCGCAAGCGAGTTGTTCTGCCCGAAATGCCAGCGCTCCCAGCCGGTCCGGCAACGCCTCCTCCTCGTGTTGCCCTCCGGCGAACTGTTCGAATACCTCTGCGCCAAGTGCGGCACCTCCCTCGGCCAGCGCACCGTGACCACAGCCAACCCCCTTGCCATCCCCACCTCCACGCCCCCCTCCCCCTCATCCCCTCCCGGGCGCCACGCACCGCTCCCGGCCCGGAGGCGGCCTCCGCAAAAACTCACAGGTTAAGTGGCGATGTCCACCCGGCGAATCCTTTTCATGGGCACGGCTGAACTGGCCTGTGAGAGCCTAGCCGCACTGTGCGCCCACCCGGCGTTCCAGGTCGTCGCCGCAGTCACACAACCCGACCGGCCCCGAGGTCGAAACCTGCTGCCCCAGCCGCCCCCGGTCAAGGTGTTGGCGCAGCGCGAGGGATTGCCGGTGCTCCAGCCAGAACGCGCGCGCGCGGCATCGTTTCTGCACGAGCTTCAAGACTATGCGCCAGACCTGATCGTCGTGGCCGCCTACGGCCAAATCCTGCCGCAGACCCTGTTGGACCTTCCCCGGCACGGCTGCCTCAACGTCCACGCCTCCCTGCTTCCCCAATACCGCGGCGCCGCACCCATCCAATGGGCCCTGCTCAACGGGGAATCCGAAACCGGCGTGACGATCATGCAAATGGACGCCGGCCTCGACACCGGCCCGATCCTCGCGCAGCGCACCACCCCGATCGAGCCCGGGGACGATGCCCAAACGCTGCACAATCGCCTGGCCGCCTTGGGCGCCACCTTGCTGCTGGACACCATCCCCGGTTACCTCGCCGGCCAGATCCGCCCCCGACCCCAACCGGCCCAAAACGCCAGTTACGCCCGCAAAATCACCCGGGAGGACGGACACATGGATTGGCACAAGCCGGCAGAAACGCTCCACCGTCAGGTCCGCGCCCTAACCCCCTGGCCCGGTTCCTACACCCGCCTGCCCGGCGGCCCCAAGCCCGTCCTGCTCAAAATCTGGTCCGCCACAATCGAACCCCATCACCGCGGCGCCCCGGGCGAAGTCCTCCACGCCGGCAAGTCCGGCATTGTGGTCGCCTGCGGCGAGAATGCCTTGCGCCTGCTCGACGTGCAGCGCGAAGGCGGACGCCGTCTGCCCGCGGGCGCATTCCTGGCCGGGCACCCGCTGAGCCCGGGCCAGCGGCTCGGGTGAGCGCCTGGGGGCGCCGGTTTCAGAGAGGGCGGATCCAGATATTGCGGAAGCGGACGGGGTTGCCGTGGTCCTGGAGGACGACGGGGCCTTTGGGGGTCACGCCTGCAAAGTGCGCGGCGGTGGTGGCTTTGCCGTGGACCGGCACATGGTCCTGAACCAGCACGCCATTGTGGAAGACCGTCAACGATCCGGGGATGACCTTGCCCGCGGTATCGTGTTTGGGCGGATGAAAAATGATGTCATAAGACTGCCATTCGCCGGGTTTGCGGCTGGCATTGACCATGGGCGCGGAATGCCCGTAATAGGCGCCCGCCTGCCCGTCGAAGTAGGTTGTGTTCTGGTAGGAATCCAGCACCTGGATCTCGTAGCGCCCCTGCAAATAAACGCCGCTGTTGCCCCGGCCCTGGCCGCTGCCCTCCACCTTGCTCGGCGTCGCCCATTCCACATGCAACTGGCAGTCCCCAAACACCTCCTTCGAAATCAAACTCCCCGTGCCGTTCACCACCATCGCCCCATCCTCGAGACGCCATCTGGGCTCGCCGCCCTTTTCGTTCTTCCATTGCGCCATGTCCTTGCCCGAAAACAGCACGACCGCATCCGAGGACGGACCGCCGGGCGGGCCGGGATCCGTGACGGGGGGTTCGGGGGATTTTCTCGCGTCGGCGGCTGCCGCGGTCCAGGAGAAGGCCGCCATTGATGTCAGCGCCAGCAATGCCAGTGTTTTCATAGTGTTTCTGCGCCCATGCACGATGCAACCCCAAGCATACCCGCCCCCACAAGAACGTCAATCGGCGAGAATCCTCCCCACCCCAAGGCCCATCCGACCCTTGTCGGCCACGGCGCGCCCCGACCGCAACACCCGAACCGTCGAGCCCCGCGACCGCCCATGGACGCCCCAACCCGCACGCCCACTTCCATGGCCAACCCGCGCCCCGAAACCTATCCGCCCGCCGCTCCCTAGCCGTCGGTGCCAGTCGACGCCACGGGCGGCTCGAGCGTCGCAATCGCCCGCAGCCGGTATTCCTTGAGCTTGTTCCGCAGGGTGCGGATGCTGATGCCGAGGTGCTGCGCCGCGCGGGTGCGGTTGTTGTTGTATTTGGCAACCACGGCGAGGATGTGGCGTTTTTCAATTTCGCCGAGGTCGTCCGGAACGTCGGCGGCGGGCAGCGACGACGCAACATGGGCGAGGGAGGCTCCGGAGCCGAGAGCGCGTTCAAAGTGGGCGGGTTGCAACACATGGCCCGTGGTGCAGGCCAGAACGGCTTGTTCCATGACAGCCTTGAGTTCGCGGACATTCCCGGGCCAGGAGTGGGATTGGATCATGGCGAGCGATTCCGGCGAAATGGCGAGCGCGGGCGACCCGTGGCGCCGGGCGAAATGCTGGCGGAAGAACTCGGCCAGGAGGGGAAGATCGGATTGACGATGACGGAGGGGGGGAACATGGAGGGGGGCAATGTTGAGCCTGAGGTGGAGGTCTTCACGCCAAAGGCCCCGGCGGACGGCTTCATCCAGAGACCGGCTGGTGGTGGCGAGCACGCGCACGTTGACCTGGCGGGGCTGGTGGCCATCGAGACGCCGCACGGTTTGGGCCTGGAGCACGTCCAGCAGGCGGCCCTGCAGATCAGAACTCAGATGCGCAATCTCGCTCAACAACACGGTGCCGCCATCCGCAAGCTCAAAGCACCCGGCGTACCGGGCGCCCCCCACCGTGCCGACGGTCTCCTGGCCGAACCATTCGGCCGCAAGACGGGTTTCGGGCCCGGCGGCGCAGTCGGTTTCGATCAACGGCGCCTGCGCGCGCAGGCTTTGGCGGTAAAGGGCGCGCGCGAGACGTTCCTTGCCGGTCCCGGCCTCGCCGGTGATCAGGACGGTGGCATCGGTGCGGGCAATCTGACGGACGCTCTGCTGGAGGCGGCGCATCACGTCGCTTTCGCCCAGCAACTCCCAACCGTCGTCCGGCTCGGCATGATGACTGAGCCACCGGGCGGCCTTGACCCACCGGGCGTGGTCCAGGGCCTTCGCCAAGACCGTCTCAAGCTGCGCAGCCGAACAAGGCCGCAGAACATAACCGGCAGCTCCCCGGCGCAACGGCTCCAGCGCGCCTTCCTCCAAGACCGACCCGGACAGGACGACCAGCGGCACGGCGTCGGACTGGACAGCGAGGTGCTCCAGGAGATGGGTGACCGGACCGTCGGACAGCGTGAGGCCGGCGAGAACCACGTCGCACTCGTGCCGGGCAAGAACCTCGAACGCGGCGGCGAGGGTGGCGACGACGATGGGTTGGCATGGGAGCGGGCGCAGCATTTCGAGAACTTGCTGCGCCAGCGCGGGTTCGGACTCGACGACGAGAATGTTGCCAAGGTTCATAACAAATAAAATGGTGGCGTGAGTCGGGTCTGACGGTCGGACATGCGCAAACGCGATGGGCGGCGGGCCGCAACGGAAACGAGGCGGCACCGGGCCGCTTGGATTCCGGGCAGGCACTCATCCTCGTGGGAATCCGGGAGACTGCAACCTGGCAGGATCGCCAAAACACGCATGCGCAGCATTGCGGCTGGATCGTGGCCGGGAGGCAAAAACGTGCCGCCTGCCCGGAGACGATCGGCAAAAATGGCCTTTGCCCGGGATGCCGCCGCCCTGAACACCCCGTTCCTGATCTGCCACAGTTCTGCAAGCAGCTCTGAAGCCGAATCGCCCAAACCTCGAGGTTTGGCCCCGCTCAAGCACCAGAAAACCGGCGGCGGCGATGAATTCTGCGCCGGGCACGGTGAGGGGCTCCTCGTAATCCGATGAATGCGCAGACCGGCCCCGCAGTCCATGCAGTAACCGACAACCAACCGACCCACACCGCCTTAAACGCATGAAATCCAGGTCTCGAATCTCCCGCCGCCGTTTTCTTCGCCATGCCGCCACCACCGCCGGTTTCGCTGCCGTCGCCCCCCAACTCGTCCCGCCTGGCGTCCTGGGCGCCGAAGGCCGGGTGTCGCCCAACAATCGCATCGCCGTCGGCTTCATCGGCACCGGCAGCCACGGCGTGGGATGGAACCTGGGGCCGTATCTGCGACACAAGGACGCGCAGGTGGTGGCGGTATGCGACGTGGATCAGACCCACCTGATTCGGGCCCGGGAAACGGTGAACGATCGGTATGGAAACGAGGACGTCATGGCGACGAAGGATTTCCGTGAAGTGCTGGCCCGCAAGGACATTGACGCGGTGATGATCTCCACCCCGGATCACTGGCACACACTCATCAGCCTCCACGCCATCCAAGCCGGCAAGGACGTCCAATGCGAGAAACCCACCCTCACCATCCACGAAGGCCGCCTGCTCGTCGATGCCGTCCGCAAACACCGCGCCGTCTTCCAGACCAGCACCGAAGACCGCGCCGTCCCCGAATACCATCGCCTCGCCGAACTCGTCCGCAACGGCCGCATCGGCACCCTCCAGCGCATCGAGGTCATCCTGCCCAAACAACCCGCCGGCCCCGGCGATCCCACCCCCCAACCCGTGCCGGCCGGACTGGATTACGACCTGTGGCTCGGCCCCGCGCCGTTCGCGCCCTACACCAGGGACCGCGTCCACTTCAACTTCCGTTGGATCTGGGATTATTCCGGCGGGATCATCTGCGACTGGGGCGCGCACCTGTTCGACACGGCGCAATGGGCCAACGACACCGAGCGCAGCGGCCCCGTCGACATCGAAGGCACCGGCACCCACTGGGAAGGCGGCCTCTACAACACGGTCAAAGACTACGACGTCACCTTCCGCTACTCCAATGGCGTCGTCATGACCTGCAAGCCGGGCAACCCCAGCATCAAGTTCGTCGGCTCCCACGGCTGGGTCGGCAACACCGGCTGGCGCGGCCCCGTCCAGGCCAGTTCACCCGCCATCCTCCAATCCCCCATCGCCCCCCATGAACACCCCCTCTACACCAACCCCAAAGGCGAGCACGACGATTTCCTGAAGTGCGTCCGAAGCCGCAAAGACCCCTACTTCCCCGCCGAGATCGGCCACCGCGTGTCCACCATCTGCCACCTCGCCAACCTCGCCATCCGCACCGGACGCAAGCTCCGATGGGACCCCGCCCGGGAACAGTTCGTGGGCGACACCGCCGCCAACGCCATGCTCGACCGCCCGCGCCGCGACCCCTGGCAGCTGCCCAAGGTGTAACGCCGCCACGCTCCCAACAAGATCTTGCACTCGACAGCCCGGCGAGCAGCGCTAGGCTGCGATCCTGTCATGCAACGCATCCCCATTCCCTGTCCCCCGGTTCTTCCTCCCCACGCGCGCCCGCCCTTCGCGGCTCCGTCCCCGCCAGAACGCGCCCGCCCAATTGCGCAGGACCGGGTCGGCCACGGCCCCGGCAAGGTGCGACCGGGCTGGGGGTGTTGGATCCTGCTGCTGGGAATGGCGGCCGCCGCGCCAGGGGTGGAACCGGGGCTGCGGGTGGTGCGGTCGAGCCAGGAAGGCGTTGTCCTCCTGCACAACGGCAACCTCGAGCAAGCCGCCGGCACCCACGCAGCCCATTGGCAACAGGCGCCGAAGGGCTGCCTCTGGGCCGCCGGGCAGGGCCGCGGCGGCTCGTCGGCGTTGCGATGCGACAATCCCTCGGGGCAGGGATGGTTCGGCGCCAGCCAGACGCTGACGCTCAACCGCCCCACCGGACCGCTGGCCGTGCGCGGCTGGAGCAAGGCGCAACGGGTCGGCGGCAGCGCCGACCGCGATTACTCATTATACGTGGACCTTGTCTATACCGACGGCACCCCCCTGTGGGGACAAGCGGGCAACTTCCGGTGCGGCACCCACGACTGGGAGGCGGTCGAGTTTCTGATTCTGCCCGACAAACCGGTCAAGACCCTGACGTTGCACTGCCTGTTCCGCAGCCATTCGGGCACCGCGTGGTTCGATGACATCCGCGTCAGCGAAATCCGCACAGCCGGCGACGCGACGGTGTTTCAAGGCCTGCCCGTCCAACCCACCCGCCCCGTCCCGGCCGCCCCGCCGGCGGACACCCGCGAGGGATTCGAGACCGTCCTCCACAACCACCGGGTGGTGTCGCTGAAAAGCAACGGCAAGGAATGGGCCCACCACGGTTTGGCCGGATTCCTCGCGCGCGATGCGGCGGCGGACTCGGACTATTTCCCGCTGGAAGACGGGGAGAATGCGGAGCTGGGCCTGGTCATCTCAACGTTCACCGCCGTGCCAGGCCGCGATCACTTGAGAGCCGCCGGCCGGGTCACCAGCACACGCGCGACCGACCGCGCCATCCAACTGGTCTACACGGTGCCCGTGGCGGGCGACGATTGGCGGTGGGGCGACGACCTCCGGCGGCATCGCCCGACGGCCCGGGGCGGGGAGTTTGTCAACGCGGCCAGGGTGCGGGGCGGCGCCACGGGCACCCTCTCGCTGTACCCCGTGGCGGCGGTGTGGAACGAGCGTTGCGGGCTGGCCCTGGCGCTGGACCTGGCCCAGCCGGCCGTGGCCCGCGTGGGCTACCACGCCGCCCTCAAAACGCTCTTCATCGCCTATGACTTCGGGCTGGTGCCCGACACCCGCCACTTCCCCAACAGCGCCGACTTCCGGTTTGTCCTCTACCGGTTCGATCCGCGATGGGGGTTTCGCGAGGCGTGGCGCCGCTACATGGACCTGTTTCCGGAACACTTCACGGTGCGCGCCGCGGACCAGGGGTTGTGGATGCCGTTCACAGACGTCAGCCGGGTCGAGGGCTGGCAGGATTTCCAGTTCAAATTCCACGAGGGCAACAACAACGTGCCCTGGGACGACGCGCATGGCGTGCTGAGTTTCCGCTACACCGAACCCATGACCTGGTGGATGAAAATGGACCCGAGCCTGCCCCGGACACCCGCCGCCGCAACGCGGCTGCGCGACGAACTGGCGCAGGGCCAGAACCCCCTGGGCCGCCGCATGGCCCACGTCACCCGCCTGGCCGCCATGGCCGACGAAGCCGGCAACCCGTGCCTCCAATTTCGCGACACGCCCTGGTGCAATGGCGCGGTGTGGAGCCTGAACCCAAACCCCGCCCTGGGCACAACGCCGGCGGTCCAGGCGCAGCGCTCCCATGACCCCACGCCGGCCGCAGTCACCAACGCGGCCACGGTGCATTGGAACCCGGCCATCCGAGAGCGGCTTTACGGACCCCAGGCCAAGGGCCGGCTCGACGGGGAATACCTGGACTCGCTCGAGGGTTACGTGACCGCCGAACTGAACTTCCAGCGCGCGCACTTTGCCGAATCCACGGTGCCGCTGACCTTCGACGGCGCCACAAAGCGGCCCGCCCTCTTCAAGGGACTGGCGGTGTTCGAGTTCACCCGCTGGCTGGCCGAAGACGTCCACGGCCTGGGCCGCCTCATGTTCGCCAACGGCGTGCCCTACCGCTTCGCCTTCCTCTGCCCATGGCTGGACGTGCTGGGCACGGAAACCGACTGGCTGCGCGGCGGCCAATACCAGCCCCCCGCCCTTGCCCAGATGGACCTGTGGCGCACGCTCTCCGGCGCCAAACCCTACCTCCTCCTCATGAACACCGATTACGACGCGTTCACACCGGACCTGGTCGAACGCTATTTCCAGCGGGCGCTCTTTTACGGCATGTTCCCGGGCATGTTCAGCCACAACGCGGCCGACAACCCCTACTGGCAGACACCCCGCTGGTACAACCGCGACCGGCCTCTGTTCAAACGCTACCTGCCCATCGTCAAGCGCGTCGCCGAGGCCGGCTGGCACCCGGTCCCCCACGCCACCTGCAACAACCCGCACATCCTCCTCGAACGCTTCGGACCGCATGCGGCCGGCGCCGTGTTCTTGACCGTCTACAACGACACCCCGCAGCCCCAAGCCGGCACGGTGCGCGTCGATGCCCCCGCCCTGGACCTGCCCGCGGCGCTCCGTCCCCGCGAGTTGTTGACCGGCACGCTCGCGGAGCCGGCAAACCACGGGGCGAAGGACGGCTGGCGCCTCCAGTTGAATCCGCACACGGTGGGGGTGCTGCGCTTCGATCCCTGAGGCTGCGGCCCCCCATCAAGCCGCAACGCGCCAGGACGCGGTTTCCCGGATCGCGCTGAACAAACCGCGGCGGAGTTCAGTCCAACAGGGGATCCATGCATGTCGCGTGTGGCAGTTCGTGGCAGCGATGCGGCGCCGGCGCCCTCAGCCTGGCCGGCGCGCTTGCGCTGGGAACCGTGCAAACATCACCGGGCGCGCCGCGGCCCGCGGGGCCGGTGATTGACAACCGCCCGGCAAGAGCGGACGAGTGGGGGTATCGCCCGCCCGACGGCGCGGCCGTTTGTCTGAATCCGCCGTCGCTGACGTGGGTGCATGCGGAGGGGGCGCAAGCCTACACGGTCCAGTGGGCGCGCGCGCCGGGCTTTGAGGATGCGGAGACGGCGGAGGGGGTGCGGTGGCCCACCTACACGCATCACCGTGCCCTGCCGGCAGGCAGGTATCATTGGCGTTACCGCGCCGCCAGCCACGCCGGCACAACCTCCGCCTGGAGCCGGGTCCGGTCCTTCGTGGTGCCCGCGGACGCCGCCGAGTTTCCCATGCCCACCGCCGCGCAACAGCAGCAGCGGGTGCCACCGGGCCATCCGCGGCTGTTCATGCGTCCGGAGGATCTGCCGCGGCTGCGGACACTGGCGCGGGGCCGGGAAGCGACGCGGTTCGCGGCGTTGCGCGCCGAGGCCGATCGCGTTCTGCGGGACGGGCCGACACCGGAGCCGGAGCACCTGGGATCCGCCCGGGACAAGGAGAACGCGGAGCTGGTGAAATACTGGTGGCCCAACCGCGTGCAGACCGAGCGCGCCTGCAAGGAGGCGGAGTTGCTGGCGTTCGTCTACGTGCTGAGCGGCGACGGGAAATACGGCGACGCCGCGCGCCGCTGGGTGCTGCATCTGGCGTCGTGGGATCCGGACGGCCCGACCCAGTTCCGGCTGAACTGCGAGGCCGCCAAGCCGATGCTGTTTCGTCCGGCCCGGGCGTATGATTGGGCCTGGGACAGGTTCACCGCCGAAGACCGGGCCCGGGTCCACGCGATCACGCAGCGGCGCGTGCAGGACGCGTGGGTCAGCGGCGAAGTGCAGCGGGGCTCGGGCCATCTGAGCCGGCCTTACAACAGCCACGGCAATCGCATCTGGCACAAGATCGGGGAGGCGGGCCTGGCGTTCCTGGGGGAGATCCCGGAGGCGGCGACGTGGCTGGATTACGCGGTGAACAAGTTTTACGCGTGTTACCCGGTGTGGTCCGACGATGACGGGGGCTGGCACGAGGGGGTGAGCTACTGGGCGGGCTACATGGGCAAGGCGGTGTGGTGGCTCCAGGCCGCCGAGGCCGCGATCGGCATCGACGGCACCCGAAAACCGTTCTTCGCACAGGTTGGCGATTACCCGCTTTACATCGCCCCGCCCGGCTCGCCCAACATGGGATTCGGCGACCTGTCCTATCGCACGCCGCCGGCAAGCATCGGCGCGTTCATGGAATACCACATCCGGATGAAACGCCGGCACTCCGACGGCGCGCAGGCCGGCTATTGGCGGTGGTGGACCGAGCAATGGCGCATGAAAGGCGACAGCGGGATTCACGGGTTTTTGTATGCGGCGAACCTGCCGGCGATGCCCCCCGCGAAGGCGCCGGCGGACCTGCCGGTCTCGAAGGTGTTCCGCGGGATCGGCGTGGCGAGCCTGCACACGACGCTGCTGGATGCGCGGGACGACGTTCATGTGCTGTTCAAATCGAGTCCGTTCGGCACGCGGAGCCACGGGCACAACCCGCACAACACCTTTCAACTCAACGCCTACGGGGAACCGCTCCTCACCACGTGCGTGTATCGCGACCTGCACGGCAGCAAGTTCCATTACCAATGGGCTCACAGCACCCTCGCCCATAACGGCGTCCTCGTGAACGGCACAGGCCAGATCCCCCACACCGCCGCCCCTCACGGACGCATCGTCGCCTCCCGGTTCACCCCCGAATCGGATTATGTCGTGGGCGACGCGACTGACGCCTACGGCGGGCGGCTCACGTGTTACCGCAGGCACGTCGCACTGGTCCAAGGCGCGGTGCCGTTCGTCGTGTTGTGCGACGAACTCGAGGCCCGCGACCCCAGCACGTTTCAGTTCCTGCTCCACGCACTCGAACCCTTCACGGTCGACGAACCCACCGCGCAACTCGCCGTCGCCCGCCCCCACGCAGGCGTCCGCGTCCAGTACCTGACCCCCACGCCGCTGGCCTTTCGCCAGTGGAACGGCTACCAGCCGGCCCCCCGCAAGCCGATGCCCAACCAGTGGCACGTCGAAGCCGGCACCCGCACCGCCCTCCGCCAGCTGGACATGATCACCGTGCTGGTCCCCCATCGCGCCGGCCACCAACCCGAGTGGCGCGCCGAACGCCTCGCCACCCCCGACACCATCGACGCCCGCGTTCACATCGCCGGCAAATCGCTGCGCCTCCGTTTTCCACGCCGAAACACCCCACACACATTCGCGGTCGCCGCGGACTGACCCCCGCACCCACGGAATCCCAACACCCCACACCGGCACCGCGCTCAAGAAACAGTGCGCACGCGCCGTTTGAGGATTGCAGGACGGCCGGCGTCAGGCGTTTCTCTCACCGGCGGCGGGGCTTGCGGGTGCGCGCGGCGCGCCATTCGAGCCGCAGTCCCTCAAGGGTGAGGCCGGGTTCGACGCCGGTGAACTCGGGCAAGCCGCGGGCCATGAGCCGCGCGTAGCCGCCCGTGGCCACGACCGGCAGCCGCCGGCAACCGAGGGCGCCTTTCAGTTCCCGGATCAAATGCCGCACCAGGCCGCGGTAGCCGTGCACCGCGCCGATCCTCATTGCCTGGGTCGTGCTGCGTCCGATGACGGCGGCGGTGTCGCGGATGCGGATGCGGGGCAGGAGGGCGGTGTGCTGGTGCAGGTAATCGGTGAGGGCGGCGAGTCCGGGAGCGATGATGCCGCCGACGTAATGGCCGTGGCGATCGATCACATCGAAGGTGAGCGCAGTGCCGAAATCCACCGCCACTGCGGGCGCTCCGTAGTGATGGCGGACGGCCACGGCATTGGCGAGGCGGTCCGGGCCGATGCTCTCGGGCCGCGGGTAACGGATGCCCACCCCGGAAACCGTTCGCGCATTCAGCTCGAACACCGCCACGGGAGCGCAGGCGCGGAGGACGCGTTTGACGAGGCGGGTGGCTTGGGGCACGACGCTGCAGAGGGCGGCGCCGGAGAGAGGGGTGGCGTCCAGCCATTGGCGGAGGGTTTTGGAGTGGGCGGGGCGGGCCCAGCCCGCGGTGGTCAGCTGGAGCCGGCGGACGACACGCCGGTCATTGGCGAGGCCGAGGTGAGTGTGGGTATTGCCGATGTCGATCAGGAGCAGCATGCTAGGATTCCAGGATGACGTCGCCGCCCATGATGCGCTCCAGGTGGCCGTGCGTCGTGCGCAGCAGCAAGGCTCCCGTATCGTCCAGCGACTCCGCGCGCCCGTGAACCCGCCGCCCCCCGATGTCAATCCGAACCGTCTGGCCAAGCGTCGAGCACTGGGCGGCCCATTCCGCGGCGATGTCGGGGAACCGTTGCTGGCGAATCCGGGCATAGTCCGCGTCAAGCTCCCGCAGGACACCCGCCGCGAGATCGGCGCGGCGATGGCTCCGGCCGGTGGCCAGGCGCAGCGACGTTGCCACACGCCGCAGTTCCGGCGGCAGGTCGGTGGCGCCCAGGTTCACATTGATGCCGATGCCGAGAACGACGTGTTTGATGTGGTCCAGTTCGGCGCTGAGATCGGTCAGGATGCCCGCCGCTTTCCTGCCTTGAATCAGGATGTCGTTGGGCCATTTGATCTGCGGATCCACCCGGGCAAACCCGCGCAGAGCGCGCGCAACCGCGGTGGCGGCTGCGACCGTGAGTTGGGTGGCCGATTCGGGACGAAGATTCGGCCGGAGCAGCACCGAAAACCACAGACCCCGCCGTGCCGGCGAACACCAGGACCGCCCGAGCCGGCCGCGGCCCCGGGTTTGGGTTTCGGCGAACACCACCACGCCCTCGGGAACGCCATCGCGGGCAAGCTTGTCCACCACGTCGTTCGTGGAACCCGTTTTCTCGAATACGCGGATGTCGCGTCCGACGACCTGCCGCGGGGCGACCAGCGACAGGAGGTCGTCCGCATGCAGCACGTCGGGCATCGTCCTCAAGCGGTAGCCCTGGTGGGGACTGGCTTCAATCTCGTAACCCAACGAGCGCAATTCCTCGATCCGCGCCCAAATGGCCGCGCGTGAAATTCCCAGCTGGCGCGACAGTTCGGCGCCGGACACGGCCGGCGCATCCGCCGCCCGAAGCGCGCGCAGGATGTGGGCGTCGATCGTCATGCGGCCTGGAAATCCAGCGCGATATCCACCGCACGCGCGGAATGGGTGAGCGCCCCCACGGAAATGCAATCGACACCCGCCTCGGCGCAGGCTCGGACGGTGGACAGGGTGATCCCGCCACTGGCTTCGAGCCTGGCCCGGCCCCCTGCGCGCCGCACCGCCGCCCGCATGACGTCGGGAGGCATGTTGTCGAGCAGAATGCCGTCCGCGCCTGCCGCCAGGGCCTGGTCGACCTGCTCGAGCGTGTCCGCCTCCACCTCGATCTCGAGCTTCGGGTATCGGGCGCGCGCGCGGGCGACGGCCGCGGCGATGGGATTGGGCGCCGTGCCGGCAAGAACGCTGAGGTGGTTGTCCTTGATCAGCACACCGTCGAACAAACCCAGCCGGTGATTGCCCCCGCCGCCGCAACGCACCGCATATTTTTCCAGCAAACGCCAGCCCGGAGTCGTCTTGCGGGTGTCGAGAATTTGGGCGCGGGTGCCGGCGACGGCCCGGACGAAGGCGGCGGTGAGGGTGGCGACGCCGGAGAGCCGCTGCAGGAAATTAAGCGCCACCCGTTCGGCCGTGAGAAGGGCGCCGGCGGGACCCTCGACGCGCAGGAGGGTGTCGCCGGCCCGCAGCGCCTGCCCGTCCCGCGCCTGGCGGCGCAGGCGCACCGCGGGAGCCACAAGCCTGAAGGCGGCTTCGGCCAGGGGCAATCCCGCAACCACAAGCGGTTCCCGGGCAACCACGCGGGCCGCCGCGCTGGCGGTCTCGGGTATGGTCGCCAGCGTGGTGGCATCGCCCCCGCCCACGTCTTCCACCAGGGCCGCCTGCACGGCGTTGCGAATCACTTTCGCGGACAAACTTGACACGGCGGCAGCGTGGCGCAACCGCGCACGGGGATCAAGCCTGCGCAGGACATGGGACCGCGCGGCAATGGGCACACCGCGCCCCGGTTGCCGTGCCGGCCCCGGGACGACGCGGGGAGGCGGCGCGGGCGGGGAGCTAACGCCACTCGTGTTTGGGGTATTTGCGCTGCAGTTCCTGTTTGACGCGCGGGTATTGGTCGCGCCAGAAACCTTCGAGGTCCTGGGTGATTTGAACGGGGCGCATGTTGGGGGCGAGGATATGGACGAGGACAGGCACGCGGTTCAGGGCGATTCGGGGCGTGGTCGTGACGCCGTACAGTTCCTGAATGCGCAAGGCGACATAGGGATGACCGTCGGCGACGTAGGTGATTTTCGGGGTGCGCTGGTTGGCGAGGGTGAGCCGTTCCGGGGCGTGTTTGTCAAGCAGGACCTGTTGCGCAGGAGACAACCAGGCCTTGACAACCGGTTTGACGTCGCGGTCCTTGATGTCCTTCGAGGAGGCCGCGCCGAAGCAGATTTGCTCCAACAGATGCCGGCGGTCGCCGGGACTGAGCGGGGGCAAGCCCAGCTCGGGGCACCATCGGCTCAGACCGTTGAGGCGGAGAATCCACTGATCAACGCCATGATCCCACTGCTTGAGGATGAGGCGGCCCTGGAAAACCTCCTCTGCCAGCAGCCGCGCGGCAGCCTCCGCCGGGGGCGGGTCGAGGCGCTTGGACGAAAGCGTCAGATCGCGAAACCGGACCTGGGTTTCGGCGCAGACGCGTTTGGCGGACGGATCGTAGGTGACGATCGGCTGGCCGCGCGTGATATCGTCAGGGAACAGCTCGTGGAGCCATTCGGGCTGGATGGCGGTCGCCAGGGAGAGGACGGTGTTGAGGCTGTTCTGGGCGCCTTCGACCTCACGCACCTCGGCGGCAACGAACAGGGGGCTATGATGCACCACGCTCTCGCGGGCAAGAACACCGCGCCGATTGTGGACCAGTTCGCAGCGCAGCGTGCCCTCGTCCAGCCGCCGCGCCACGCGGTCCGAAAATCCAATGAGAATGCATTTCCGAAGAGCTTCCTCGGGAACGGTTCGGGGCTGCGTGTCGAGCCCCTCGTCGCGCGCGATGCGGAGAAACTGCTGGTGCAGCGGCCCCACTTGCCGGGCGGTGACGGCATGAATGCCGGCGTCGCGGCAGGCCTCGAGCCGAAACTGATGCTGAACGGCATATTCCCATGCCCGCATCAAAATCCAGAAATCCGAGGTGCCGCGTTCGCCAAACCACCGCTCGCGCCGCTGCTCGATGTCCTTGCCCGGCTTGCGGAGGAGCAGGTCGCGCCCCTGGGTGAGGGCGGCGACGAGCGCGGCCTGGTGGACGCAGCCGAAGTGGTCGGCGGCCAGAAGCATGCGCGCATAGCGCGGGTGGACGGGGAAGGCGAGCATGGTCCGGCCGACGGGGCTGATGCGGCCCTGGCGGTCGAGGGCGCCGAGGTCGGCGAGGAGGGATTCGGCGTCGAGGAGGCTGTTCTCGGGAGGCGGTTCGAGCCATCGGAATTGGCGGAGGTCCTGAACGCCGGCGGCTTTCAAGGTGAGGGCGACTTCGGCCAGGTCCAGCCGTTTGATTTCCGGAAGCTCGTGATCGGGGCGCTGCCAGTGATCCTCGGGCGACCACAGACGCACGCACCGCCCCGGAGCCGTGCGCCCGGCCCGTCCGGCGCGCTGATCGGCGGAGGCGCGGCTGATTTTCTCGATGAGGAGCGTGTTGATGCCGCGGTGGGGGTCGTAACGCGGCAGGCGGGCGAGGCCGCTGTCGATGACGAGCCGGACGCCGTCGATGGTGACCGAGGTTTCGGCGACATTGGTGGCGACGACGACTTTGGGCTGGTCGTAACGCGCGACGGCGGCGTCCTGGTCCCGGGGGGACAACTCGCCGTGCAGCGGCAGCAGCAGATACCCCCTGGCTTCGGAGCAATGCCGCAACGCCTCAATCGTCTGGGAAATCTCATACCCGCCCGGCATGAAGATGAGCACGTCGCCGGAGTCGCCGGCGCGGACGTGGTGCTGGAAGGCGGCAGCGGCGAGTTCCCAGGCCGGCGGCGGATGCGCGGGGGTCCGGCGCAACGCGAACTCGATGTCGACGGGGAACATGCGGCCTTCGGAGGCGAGGGTGGCGCAGGGATCGAGGTAGACCTGCAGCGATTCGGCAGGCAGCGTGGCGGACATGACCAGGATGAGAAGGTCGGGTCGCGACTGCTCCTGCAGGTCAAGGGCGCGGGCCAGGGTGATGTCGCCATACAGATGCCGTTCGTGGAACTCGTCGAAGATCAGGGCCTGGATCCCCTGAAGGGTGGGGTCCTGGATCATCTGCCGCAGCAGAATGCCTTCGGTCACGAACTTGATCCTGGTGGCCGGCCCGGCCAGATGCTCAAACCGCACCTGGTAGCCAACCTCGCCCCCGAGCTCGGTGCGGCGTTCACGCGCGACCCGCGCAGCCAGCAGACGCGCGGCCAGACGGCGCGGCTGCAGGGTGACGGCCTGGCCCCGGTCAAGGAGGCCATGGGTCAACAGCATCTGGGGCACCTGCGTCGACTTGCCGGACCCGGTCGGCGCCTGAAGGATCAGCCGCCGGTGCGTCCTGAGCCGGTCCAGCAGGACGGCTTCGATGTCGTAGATGGGCAGGCGCTCGGCCATAGATTGTCGGACCGACGAATACACAAAAACCGCGCGCGACCCAAGGAGATTGGCGGTGGCGTGCGGGAGGGAGGGGGCGGTGCTGGCGGCCCTCAGGGCCAGACGACGCGGTAATAGCGGCTGGCGCCTGTGGGAGACAAGGGATCCTGGAAGAGGATGAAACCGTTGCCGTCGGCGGTTTGCTGGCTGCCGGGCAGGGCGGTCCAGACGGTCAGGTCGCTGGAAATCTCAATCCGATACGTGGCGCCGGGTGTGGCCTGGATGATGGTGAGCAGGAAATGGCTGTTGGAAAGCCGCGTGAGCGACAGGACCCTGGGCTGCGCGGGCACGGGCCTGATCTGGACGGCCACCGTGTCCGTGCCGGTGCCGGAATCGTCATCGACCAGGGTGAGATGCATCGCGAGATTGGTGGCGTTGACCATGAAGACGTGCTCCAGGACGAAGACACCGCCGCCGGCCGGCAGCGGATGGCTTTCGGGCAGCGAACCGTCGCCCCAATCCAGGGTGAGGTTGAGCGTGTCCAGGGGGCTCGGGTCGGTGGCCGTGACGTTCAGGAGGATGGTGGATTGCGGCCAGACTGGCGAGGCAAGCTGGCCGGTGACTTGAGGGGGCGCGTTGTGCACGGTCAGCGCGGCCGATTCGTCGTCAGTGCCCCCGTCGTCGTCGTCGAGTTCCACCCGGATGTTGCAGGGATCGGCGGGGGTGGCCGTGGGGGAATCATCGAGGTAGGCATGGAGGGCGGCAAAGGTGCGGCGACCGGGTTCCAGCTCGAGGGTGTCGGTGGTGCCGTCGCCCCACGCGATGCGGATGCGGTGGATGTCCCCGGTGCCGGGATCGGTGAAGGCGCCCGAGAGGGTCACGAGCTGGTTTTCGAACGGGGCCTGGGTGCTGAGGTCGAGGGTTTTGAGGATCGGGGCGACGTTGGCGACCGTGATGATGAAGTTCGTGATGGCCGCGGCGCCGGCTTCGTCGAGGGCGACGAGGGTGGGATAATAAACGTCGGCGGGCGAGCCGCAGGGATCGTCGTCGGAATAGGGGTGGGTGAGTTGAAACGACAGGACGCCGGGGCCGAGTTCGTTGGTTTCGACCGCATCGCCCCAGTCGACGATGATCGCGTGGGTGTCGAGAGGATCGGCATCCAGGAGGGTGCCGCTGACGGTGGCGGGGGCGCCCTCATAAGCGAAGGTGGGGGCGATAAGGCTGGCGAAGGCCACGGGGTGGTTGGGCTGGATGGTGCCGGCGCAGTTCTTCGAGATGGACAGGAGGTAATCTCCGGCCCCCACGTTGGTCGCGGTTCCGGAGCTGACGAAAACCTTCACGTAATAGCTGCCGCCGTCCATGACCCGATAAACGAGCGCGTCGCTGGGCGAAAACGGTTCGGTGGCGGTGAGGGAGCCGGGGACGCGGTTGGTGCTCGATGCGATCCCGACGGAACTGGAGCTGTCCGCAGCAATGAGGAGATTGCCGGTGGCGTCGAACAGTTCGAGGGCGGCGTCGACGGTCACGTTGTTGCGGTGAGGGTTGCCGTCGAGGGCGACAAACACCAGTTCGCCCGACCCGGCCTGGAAGGCGAAGGTGTCGACGTCGGCGGAGGGAGAGGGGCCGGAGAGGGTGCCCCGGAAGTAGTTGGCAGGCGCCGTGTCGGCCTGGAGCAGGTCCTGGTTGGGCTCGGTTTCGGGCGATGCTTTGATCCAGGAAGGCTGAACGACCGCGAAGACGCGGTAGGGTTCCGCGGGGACTGTGAGCTTGGACTCGATGTTCAGGAACACGGGTTCGCGGGGCAACGGCAGGCCGGAGATGTTCGGCGAGAAATCGCCAAACTCGGACTCATTATCGCTGTCGTCAAACTCCAGCGTCTCCGAGGCGGTGGTCACGCGCAGGTCGAAATCCTTGGTGCCGTTGGCGGCACTGCCGTCGACCAGGGCGAAAAGCCGTGATCCGACGGGGAACGTGCCGAGGGAGTAGCAGTCGACATCGTAGCGGGGATCGGCGCTGCCTTCGATGCCGCAGGCGAACGGGATGGCGTTGGTGGGGGCGCCGTTCGGTTCCGTCTCACGACTGCACGGGACCACCTCGATCCGGAAGCGGCCGCCCTGCCGGTAGGGGTAATCCGCGTTCAGGTTTTCGTCCACCACCACGTAAACACGCTGATGCGCGGCAAGCGGCTGGCAGCAAATCTCCTCGGCGCCAAACGGGTTGCGGTTGGCGGCGGCCAGACAATGGCGGATGAGGGCCGGCGGGCCCGCAGCCGGGCAATTGGTCAGGAGGTAAATCACGAAATCGTTGACAACGCTCAGGTTGAGCACATGGAACGAGTAAGCCCCGGCAGCGGGCGCGGTGAAGGCATACACCACGTCGCGCAGGTCGCCCGGCGCCGGCGTGAGATGACCGACTCCGGGGAATTCGGAGGCGCCGTCCAGCTGGTAATCGTTGGTGGCGCCGACGGTGGAGCCGGTGTCAGGGATGCCCGGATACAGTTCGCAGGGGTTGGCGCAGGAGTCATTTGCCGGCGAGCTGGTTTTGACGACATGCAACTGGACTCGGGTGGCGCCGGCGACGGGGGGTTGTTCGTCGTCGAAACGCCAGATCAGGATGTAGTAGGTGGTGCCGGCGAGCAGCAGCGTGGTGATGGTGGATTGCCGCACCGTGTCGGACAGATCGTCGTTGCAGCCGAACGTGTCCCCTTCACTGGGCAGTTGTTCAAAGGCGCCGCTGCAATCGCCGACCGAGGTGTAGATGGCCATCACCGTGTCCTCGACGGTCGTGTTGGTGGCGAACCGGGACCAGGTCGAGAGCGTGAAGAACGCGCTCTGGGCGGGGGCGAACCGGAACCAAACGCCGCGGTCGACGGTGTCCACACAATCATTGGTCGGATCGCCCACGGAGGTGGCTTCGAGAAGATCGGTGGCAGCCGTCAGATACGGCTGCGGTGCGCCGGCGTCCGGCGGAATCACGACGGCACCCGAACAGACGTCGTTGGGCGGCGCCGCGGCCCCGGCCGGACGAGGCAGCGCCACCGAGACCGCGATGAGGCCCGCGGCGGTCAGGACATGCCGCAGCCGTGTGAAGTCCAAACGCCGCCGGCCCAGGACCCGGCGGCACCATGCCGTTTCAAGCCAATCCAAGATCATAACAACCATCAGCGGTCGGCGGCGGAAAATCCGGCGCGATGCGGCCAAGTTTCAGTTTGCAGTCGGGGCGGCTTGCCGGGCTTTCACCATTGACGTTACGGCCATGGGCCTGTGCCCCTTCCAACGCCACAGCCTCCGCCGCCCCTCCTTCATGCAGCGTCCAAGACCCCGGTGCAGGCGTCGCGTCTTCAGACCCAACACCCTCGCCGTATTCTGCAGCGTTGGAACCCGGGGAAACTAACCCATCCTGGGCGCCATTGTCAAAAGAAAGCCGCGCCGCCCCGATGCGCCCGCACACCGCCCATGCCGCGCACGCGCATTCCGGCTGCCGCAATTCCGACTTGATTTGCCGGGGTTGTCGTGTAAGGTATGTGGGCTGCGAAGGGCTGGCGCGGGGATG
>JAFGQR010000146.1 GCA_016935555.1 Verrucomicrobiota bacterium | reverse complement strand
AACTCCACACCTGCTGAGCGCAACACTGCCGCGGGCGCTTTGTCGGGCTGCTGCATCCAATCCGCCGGGAGCTTCGTAAGTTCAGGACACCAGCGACGGACGTAATCGCCGTTCGGGTCGAGCGAGTGAGCAGATGGTTGAACGCTTCGTCCAGTTTCGGGAAAAGAAACTCGATAAACCCGTGGCCGAGGCGCAGACCAACACGCGCGGCGGTTGCGGCTGACGGGCCAGCGCTTCGCAGAGCAGGCGCGTTGCGTCCACGCGGCTGGCGCGCATGCGAGCCTTGGCCGTGGGCGTCCATCGCTGGGCAATGTTCTCGCCGGCGAGATGAACCACCGCGTCGAGTTGACCGGCTGGTTCAAGGTGGATTTGGCCGGCTTGCGGATTCCAGGTCGGCCCGGCTTCGTTCCCAGCCGTAGCCGCGCGACGCGGCGGCACGACGTGATGCCCTTTGTTGTCCAGCCGCGAAACCCGAGCTGCGCCGATGAAACCGCTCGCGCCTGTGACCAGGATGTTCAAGCTCACTTGCCGGCGCGAGATGAAGCCTTGATCCACGCCAGCTCCAGCTTGAACGCACCGTCTTGTTTATCCGAAATCAGAAAACCCAGTGAGGACACTTTGGCCGGATTCAGCGGCGGCACGTCGGTCATCACACGTCCGCGAAAGGTCGGCACGAAATCCTTGAACGGCAGCCGGTGTTCTTCCCAATTGCCGCGCTTGGTCGTGAAAGCGCATTGGTAAATCGGCGTGTCGAAACCCGTCTCGGTCCGCACGGTGAATTTGTAGCGGCGGCCATCGCCGCGCACGCGGATGACGAAGGCGTCGAAACCGGTGAGGTTGTGGCGGACGGGCGACGAGCGGACGGAGGCGAACCCGCCATTGTTCTCCAGGGATACCGCGCCGCTGAACACCGCTCCGTTGGTGGAAATCTCAAAGCGGCTCTTGGAAACACCACCCATCACGTCGTCGTTGACAATTTGCCAGGGGGGCGAATTGGTGGAGGTCGTGAAGTCGAACAGGATTTTGTCGGAAGCGGTTTCAGCGTTCATGATCAAAGTCAGGCAGGCCCACGCGAGCATGGCGAACGGGCGAAGCGAGGTTGCAGGGTTTGGCGTCATGTGAGTTCGGGAAGTTCAGGAGTTCAATCGCCACAGGGTGAGGTTCAGCACAGCGGCGATGCTCACCCACGCCAGGTAAGCCGCAAGCAGCCACGCGGCGGCACGGCTGACAGGACGGAAGGCGGCAATCGTCGCGGCAATTGCCAGCCAAAGTCCGCATTGGAATTCACGGAGCGTCATACCTTTTTCTCTGCGGACTGGGAAATGCCGCGCAACATTCCCGCAAAGACAAGTTGATGCAACGGCCAGACAGCATACCAATAGGCCAGCCCCCATAAACCGACCGGGTCGAACATCGCCGTCTGGCGCAGCCGCGCCCCGTTTCCATCCGGTCGCACTTCGAAGTCCAACCACGCCCGCCCCGGCAGTTTCATCTCAGCCGCCAACCGCAGCCGCTGGCCCGGCTCAATGGATTCCACCCGCCAGCAATCCAACGTGTCGCCCACCTGCAACCGCCGCGGATCGCGTCGCCCCCGCCGCATCCCGACGCCGCCCATGAGCAAGTCCAACCAGCCTCGCAAAGTCCAAAGCCAGTTCGCGCAGTGCCAGCCGGTCGCGCCCCCGATGCTTTCCACCGTGGCGAAAACCCTGGCTGGCGGCGCGGAGACCTGTGCGAACCGTGAATCCACCAGCCGGTTTCCAAATCGTGTGCCGCCCCACTGATGAGGGGCGCTGGCGGCGGCGGACAAGGCGTCCGACCAGCGCGTTTGCGCGAAGGCGGAATCCTCGTTGCGCAACGCGCGCGACATGGCTTCGCGCACGCCCACTGGGTTCAAGGGGAACACGCGTAAGGCAGCCGGGTCGCGCACCAGCGTCGGGTGACGAATGCTGTCAATGAGCTTGCGGCCCACCCGCGCGTAAAGCGGCGTCACCAGCCCCAGCCACAAGCTCGACAGGCGCGGGGTGAGCAGGGGGACGGGAACCATCAGCCGGCGCAACCCGCGTTGGCGGGCGTATTCGCGCATGAGGTCGCCGTAGGAAACCTGGTCCGGCCCGCCGATTTCAAAGGTCACGTGGCTGGGAACCTCGAGTTGGAGGGCGTGCCGGAGGTAGGCGAGCACGTCGCCGATGGCGATGGGTTGGGCGGTCACTTGCACCCAACGCGGCGTGACCATGACGGGCAGGCGTTCTACCAGCGCGCGGATCATCTCGAAAGACAGGCTGCCCGAACCGAGGATGATGGAAGCCCGGAATTCAATCACCGGCACACCGTGCGCCCGCAATCGCTCGCCGACCTCGTGACGACTGCGCAAGTGCGCGGAAAGCCCGGGGTCGGCTTCGCCCAATCCTCCGAGATAAATGATGCGCTTCACTCCGGCGTTGCGCGCGGCAGCGCCGAACAAGTCCGCGGCACGCCGGTCTTGCTGCTCGAAATCGCCGGTCGCGCCCATCGAATGAACCAGATAATACGCCGCTTCAACGCCCTGCATCGCCACGGACAGCGATGCGGCATCCAGCACATCGCCGGGAACGACCTCGACCCCGCCCGGCACGCGCGACGCCAGACGTTCTGGCTGCCGCGCCAGGCAGCGCACACGCCGGCCATCTTCTACCAACAACGGCAGCAACCGACCGCCGACGTAGCCGGTTGCCCCCGTGATCAGGGTGAGATTCGGCGTCATGCGATCCTCTCTTGCGCCCAAGTGTCGTTGAGCGGTCGATCCACCGCCCATTCCTTCGGCCTGGTCTCGATTTCGAGCGTGAGCGGCCAATCCAATGTTTTCACCCAAGCTATTCTCATGGCTCGTCACCGGCCGGGCCACTGTCCCGCTATGATGATGACGCAGAGGACGAGCACCGCGAGAGCCGGCACGGACTTCTTGAACGGGTCGCGGACCTTAACGTGCATGGCGACCGCACCGAGCATGAGCACAGCGACGACCGTCGCAGCGGGCAGCACGGGCTTTGGATAAAGCAGGCCAGCCAACAAAGCGAAGGCGGAGGCCACCTTCAGGAAGCCCACGAGGTAGCAGGACCAGGCGGGCAATCCATAAGCAGCAAACTCCCCGAGCATGTTGGCCGCCGTCCCGCCGCGGTAAGCGGTGGGCTTGTTGAACCGCAGCAACCATACATTGAGAAGGCCGAGGCCGACGATGATCTGACAGATTTGAACGAGTGTTTTCATGGGACGATATTCGTAGCGTATTTTCAGAGTTCTTGAGCGTATCTTTGACGCCCGGTTTTCCAAGATCGAGTTTGCCGGGGCAAGCCTCGGGCCTCAGCGCCAGAAGCGGTGACCGTTCAGCCCAGCGCTTGCAGGACCAGATCGAGATGCTCCGCGGGCTGTACTTTGCGAAGCACGGCTTTCACCTTGCCGTCCGGGCCGATGATGACGGTGCTGCGCTCCGTGCCCATGTATTTCTTGCCGTACATGGATTTCTCCACCCATACGCCGTAGGTTTGCACGATCTCTTTGGTTTCATCGCTGATGAGGGGAAAGGGCAGGCTGTGTTTCTTGATGAACTTGGCGTGGCTCTTCAGCGAGTCCACGCTGACGCCGAAGACCGCGGCCTTTTTCCGGATGCGACTCCAGCCGTCGCTCAACGCGCAAGCCTGCGTGGTGCAGCCAGGGGTGTTGTCCTTGGGATAGAAGTAGAGCACGACCGTCTGCCCTTTGAGGTCCGCGAGGGAAACGGTCGTGCCTTCCTCGTAGCCGCCTCCGATGACGGGGGCCTTGAATGCCGGGGCCTTTTTTCCGGTGAGTTCTGTCGTGTCTTTCATGGTGGATAGCATGTCAGTGATTGGAGTGAGATCAAATCATATTCAGCGCAGCAGCGCGGCCAGCGAGCCATGCGTCCTCAACGCGCGATGCGGTCAGGGCATCGCCGGCGAAATAGCAGCGTTCCGGCAGCGCGGGCGCGGCGTGGGACTGAGCGACGCGCGCATAGCGCCAACAATGACCGAGCCCCGCGAGGAAGTTGTTTGAACACAGCCCCCAGCGACGCTCCACCATAGCGCGCAGCAGCCCCGGGTAGTTCGCGGGCGGCAACTCGAGATGCCTGCGGCTGAAGGCTTCGCTCATCTGCGCCACCAGGACGGTGCAGCCGGTCGCGATACGCCCGGCCTTGTGGTTCTCGCAGGCGGACCAGGGGAGATCCGACGCGAGATCGCTCAAGGCATAGGCTTCACGGCAAAGACCCGTGGGTTCGCCGCGATATGCGAGCAGCACCGTGAGGCACGGGATGTATTGCGCCGGAATCGTCAGGCCGAAGAGCGCGGCTGTCTGCGGGAGCGGTGCGGTGCTGAGCACGCGATCGTAATCCCCGAGCAGCGCGCGCGCATCAGTAACCGTGGTTTCCGTGCGCAAGGTGAGACCTTCGGCCATGCCGCGCACGAGGCGGCTGTTGCCGTCGCGATGGTAATAACGACCCGCATCAGGCAGCGCCGCGCCGTTTTCATCCAGCACCGGCGCAGTGATGCGGCAGAGCGACTCGCCACAGGTTTGCTGCACGGCGGCGCAGAAATCGGAATGCCGCATCGTGAAATACTGCGCGCCGTGGTCCACGAGATGGCCTTCCCAGCGTTTGGTGGCGCAGCGTCCGCCGCAACCCCGGGATTTCTCTAGCAGTGTCACCCGGTGGCCGCAATCCGGGAGCAGGCGGCCAGCGCTGACGCCAGCCATGCCTGCTCCGGTAATCGCGATGCGCAGACTCATGTGTCGTCGGAGATGGCAGCGCGAAAGCGGGCAGCATGGTTCGTGATTTCGCGGCGCTGGGCGGAGGTGAGGCGGGAGGCATTACGCACCTGCATGACCGTGCGCGGGTTTTTGGCGAGCCTGGCTTCGTGCCGCAGGAGAAAGTCCCAGTAAAGCGTTGTGAATGGACAGGCCGTTGGCCCGGTGCGCTGCGCGGGATCGTAGCGGCAGCCCGCGCAGTAGTTGCTCATGCGCTGAATGTATTT
>JAFGQR010000145.1 GCA_016935555.1 Verrucomicrobiota bacterium | reverse complement strand
GGGGATGGGTGAGGATGGGGGTCATGGGATGTCGGCGGGATTCAGCTGGAGGCCGCTGATATGGAGGCCGAGGGTGAGCTGGTCGCCGCGGTCGTCGCGGGAGGTGATTTCGACGGAATCGATTTTCAGGGCCATGGGGGAGGTTTCGATGTCGTAGAGGAATCGGGTGAGGGCGGGCAGCGAGCCGAAGGCGTCGACGCGGCATTCGAGGGTGGCGTATTCCTGGTCATAGCGGCGCCACTGGGGTTTGATGGAATTGATGCCGATGCGACTTTCCTGGGACCAGCGATCGAAGGCGCTGAGGGTTTGGTTTTCGGCTTTGGAGACTTCGGGGGCGAGGGTATTGGTGCGCATGGTGGTCCAGCGCGAGCGGATGGAGTTTTCGCGGTCGAGGAGGAGGTTTCCCTGGTTGACGGAGCGTTGGAGGGTGGCGATGCGGGTGGCGCGGTCTTTCCAGGCGGCGAGGAGGGGGGAGAAGATGAGGCGGTCGCCGAGGAGCACGGCGAGGGCGGCGATGGCGGCGAAGGCCAGGAGTTGTTGGCGTTTGCTGAGGTTCATGGGCCGCTGGGTTCGTTGGCTTGAAACACGAAACTGAACTGGATGGGCGACTTGCCGCGCATTTGTTCCACTTTCACGTCGCTGACGCCCGGAGCCGCTCTGAGCTTGTCGAGGGTTCGCAGCAGGGCCTGGTTGTCGCGGGCGGTGCCGGTGCAGGTGACGGTGGCCGGGGGCCGGATTTCGAATGTTTTCGCGGCCAGGGCGCCGTCTTCGGGGAAGGCGTCGGTGAGTTGGCGCAGGATGGTGAGGGAGCGGCAGGCATCGCTGAACCAGGGGCGGAAGGTTTTGATTTGGCGCTGCATGGTTTCGAGTTCGGTGACGCGCGGCTGGATGGCGGTCCACCGGGCCTGCCACCGGGCAAGCTGCCACTGTTGCCAGATCCATGCCAGGGCAATCACGAGGGCGAGGGCGGCTGCGGCCAGCCCGGAGGCGGCGAGTTTCCGGGACGAATAGCGGCCGGAGAATCGTTTCCAGGCGCTGACTTTCGGGGGGAGGAACTCGAAGTGGACGGCGCGGGTGGCGAGGTAACGCAGCGCCAGGCATCGCGCGGCGGACGCCGGCGTGCCGGCGGGCACACGCAACCCACTTTCCTCGGGAGCGCAATCGGGCACCGATTCGACGGTGATGCCAACGGGGCGGAGGCGGCTTTGGAGTTGCTCGGCAAGTTCTTCGGCGACGTCGCCGCGGCCGAACACGCGAACGCACCGGAGCCGGTCGCGGATGGCGTCGGGCAACTGTCCGAGGGTGATGCGGATCTCGCGGGCGACGTGGTCGGCCTGGATTTGTTTCTCGCCGCCTTCGAGTTCGAAAGCGCCTTCGACGGTGCGGAGGGCGGCGACGCCGCCCTGGCAGGAGACCTGGAGGTCGATATGGTGATGGCCGGGCACCAGGGCGATGACGCCGGGGTCGGTATCCGGGCAGGGCAAGGCGACGATGCCGAGGGAGAAGGTGACGGGGCGGAGCTGGGCGGCGCGCAAGGCGGCTTCCAGGCGGAGGACATGGTCGCGGGGGATCGCCACCATGGTGACGTGGCGTTCGCCGTCGGGCGTGGTGAACGGCGAATGAACCGTCATCAGCGCGTCCGGCCCGTAGGGGAAACCGCGTTCGGCCTCGAGGGCAAGGAACTCGGCGAGGTCGGGTTCGGACAATTCGGGCAGTTTGACCGTGTGGGTGAGGGCCCAGGCGAGGGGGAGGCAGACGGCGCACCAGCGTTCGCGCACGCCGGCGGCATCGAGGTGTTTGCGGATCTCGCGGCCCACCAGTTCGGTCTCGTCGGTGAGGGGATCCAGGGAGAGGGGGACGGTGAGGGACGAGCCGGGTTTGACCGCGCCGTTGGTTCGGGTCAGGAGCGCAATGTCCAGGTGGCCGGCGTCGAACGCGAGTCCGAGCACTGACGAGCCGGGCTGCCGCTTGAGGAAGGGCAGGAAGCCCAGGTCGAGGTGTTTGAGATCGATCATTGCATGTGTTTGGCCAGCCACAGCAGGTCGCGGACATCGCGTCCCAGGGCCCAGCCCAGATGGGTCAGGTCCTGCCGGTAACAGATTCGGGGCGAGCCCTGGCGGGTGTCAAAAACGAATTTGGCCCGTTGGTAGCCGCGTCCGAAATGGCCGAGGGCGGCCACATCGGCGGTGCATTGATAGCTGTGGGCGGTGAGGTAGGGGCCGGCGGTGATGGCGTTGGTTTCGCCCAGAACATCCACCACCCAGGCCAGGGAAGGAGTGTAAGCGAGGTCGCCCTGCTGCGCCTGCCGCTGTGCCACGAGAGCGGCGGCGAACTCGGTGCCGATGCCGGGCAGGCACGCCAGGACGGTTTCGCTGGCGGTGTTGACGTTGACGAGGCCGGGGACGGAGTCATTGGTGCTGACGGTGATGTCGTATTCGATCTGGACGAATTCGTCCTCGGTCATTCCGCTGCGGATATAGAACTCGAGGATGCTGCTGTTGGTGGGGGCGGTGGTTTGGGCGCCGCTTGGGCCGCCCTGGCCGCCCTGGCCGCCCTGCCCCCCTTGGCCGCCCTGGCCATCGGGGTCTGTGGCGGCCACCCCGAGGCGCTCGAGGATCGCGCCGGCGCGGTCGGTGCCGAAAGCCTCCTCGAGCAGCGTCCCGAGCGTCTGCTGGTCCGGGGTGCTGACGCTGATGCGGGATTCGCCGTTGGTGCGGAGGTTCGATTCGGCGCTGAAGACGGTGAGATAATCCAGGAGGCCGGAGTCGAGCCAGCCGTCGCCGTCGTCGTAAGGCGGCGAGAGGTCGCCGTCACGTTCGTTGGGGTCGAGCACGCCGTTGAGGTTGGCGTCTTCGCCGTAGAGCAGGTCGAGCGACAGGCCGTAGACGAGGCGCAGTTCGTCGACCGACTCGAACGGGGCGTTTTTGCAGCGGTAGGGCGGGTTGAGGCGCTGGTAGATTTCGGATTCGGCGCCGCTGTCGGTGGTGTCGCTGTCGGTGTCGCGCCAGTCGACGATGGCAGCGGCCAATTCGGGGGTCATGTCGGGGAGCATTTCGAGCATCTCGACGGTGGCGGTGTTGAGGTTGAGTTTGGAGGCTTCGTCGACGAGGCCGAAGGCGGGCTGGCCTTCGGTGAGCAAGCCTTCGAAGCGCCCGATCAGCCAAAAGGTGGCGTCCCCCACGGCCACGGCTTCCTGCCGGTAGAGGGTCACATCGGGCAGCTTGCCGGGCAGGTCGGCGGTGGCGAGGACATTGCTGACATAACGCGCGGCGGCGGTGATGGCCTGTTCGGCCTCGAGGCTGGCGACGCGGTTGTCGGCGGCCCGCAGCTCGAACGCCATTGATTGGGCGAAATACAGCGCCAGCGCGACCAGGCCGAAGGCGACCCAGAGCACGATGATGAGGACGGAACCGCGCCGGTGGTCCTGGCGCACCGGGATGACGTTCATGGCGACGCCTCCTGGGTGGGGTCACTGGCCGACACGGACTGGTTGGTGGCGGCCTGCACGAGGATGGGCACGATCAGCTCGACGGGTTCGGGGACGTTGTCCTGGGAGTCCTGGGAGGCGAGCTGCAGGTGGACGCGGATGGCTTCGGGCAGCGGAGGGGTGGTGGTGTCTTCGGAATCCCACGACTCCAGCCACTGGGTGCCGTCGTAGAAGGAGAAGAAGACGTAGTCGACGCCGCTCATGAGCCATTGGTCTTCGGGTTCTTCCTGGATCAGGGGGAGCAGGTTGCGGGTGACGGACCGGAAGAGGTCTTTGCCCAGGCTGTGGTTGGTGGGGTCGACGAGGTGATAATACACTTTGCCGACCTCGCCCCAGGGGGCGGTGTCGCTGATGAGGCTGCTGGCGGTGTAGAAGGCCGGGGTGGCGAGCCCCTGGAGGATGGCGCCGGGGCCGGGTATGGAGGCGCTTTGGTAGAGGAGGTTGGTGGCATTGGTCGAGGCGCTGTCATACGCGGTCTGCAACTGCCCAAAGAACGTGCCTCCGGGCACGACGATCCCGGCAAGATCCCGCTTCACGATCGCCAGGGCTCGCTGAAGAGGCAGCGAGCGCTCGAGGGTGCCCACGGTCTTCTGTTGCAGGCGCAGGGCGCCGTAGAAGACGCCGTGGACGGCCAGCAGCACCACGGCGAACACGGCGGCGGCCAGCAGCAGTTCAAGCAGGGTGAAGCCGCCGGTTGGAGGCGCGGCGCGTTTCGCCGTCGCGGCCGGGGTGGGGCGGCCGGGCGCGTGGGGATCAATGGATGGGTCACGGGGCATGGCCAGGCGTCATTGCAAATTCGGATCCACCAGGGTGCTGAGGCGCACGTCGAAGGGCCGGCCTTGCACAAGAAACAGCACTTCAACCGTCAACTGCCGGAGCACGCCTTCGTCCCAGGGTTCGAGGCGCATCTCCCACTCGTAGTCGGTCGATCTTTCCCGGACAATCCCGTGGGGCGCGCCGGATTGCCAAGCGCGAGTGACGACGAGTTCGTTGAGGACGCAGTCGGCGATGCGGGCTGCGACGGCTTTGCGTTGGCCGGTCTGGCCGGCGAGGCTGGCGATGCGGACGCCTTCGACGGCGACGGGGATGACGATGGCCATGAAGAGGAGGGCGGCGAGGACCTCGGCGAGGGTGAAGCCGGCGCGGGCGTGTTGGGGATGGCGAGGGGCCGAGGGCAAATGGCCGTGGGAACCGTGCGGCGCGTGGGCGCCGCCCGCGGCGGGGGTCATGGCCGGTTCCGGAGCGTCGTTACCGGCGCAGGATGGCGGGTGGATTGGTCCAAATCTCATAATACAACCGGGTGCGGTTCAAGCCGACCCACAGGATGGGGTCCTCGCGGGCGGGTTGGACCTCGCCTTCGCGGAAGCCGACGGCTTCGGGGCTGGTGATGCTAGTGAAGCCGTCCGGGGTGAAGCGGATGGTGGGGAGGTTGCCGACGAGGAGGAGGCTGGCTTTCCAGGGCGATTCGAGCATGCCCCCGGCGGCCAGCAGCGTGTTGGTAAGCGGAGGGGTGAGACCGGGGATTTGGAATTCGACTTCGAGCTGCAGGTCACGGGCGAGTTGGCAGGTCAGGGGTTCGTGCCGTTCCAGTTGGTCTTCGTCATCGAACGTTGTTTCCGCGCGCAACCCGTAGGTCCGCTGTTCGGGGTTGACCCAGAGCAGGTAGGGCATTCCTTCGGCGACGGCGAGGGTTTGGGCGTGGCGGGTGAGGGCGAGGAACCGGCGCGCTTCGGACTCGAGGTTGCGTCCGCGGAAGAACCGGCCCAGGGAGGGGGCGGCCAGGGACAGGACGATGACCAGGAGCGCCATGACGAACACCAGTTCGATCAGCGTGAACCCGCCGGCGGGCGTGATGCTATCGCCGCGGTGTTGCCTGTTGCCAGTTGGTGATGTCATCGTCGCCGCCTTCGCGTCCGTCGGGTCCTGTGGACATGAGGTCATAGGAACTGGGGTTATGCCGGCCGGGGCATTCGTAGAGGTAGGGGTTGCCCCAGGGGTCGGGCGGAATCACCTGGGTTTTCATGTAAGGGCCACGCCAGTTTTGGGCGTTGGCCGGCTGCTGGATCAGGTCGTCCAGGCCGGACTTGCCTTTGGGGTAGAACCCGTTGTCCACCTCGAACGCGTCGAGCGCCGTGCCGAAGGTGGCGATTTGGGACTGGGTGGCGGTGATGCGCGCCTGCTCCGTGCGGCCGGAGAATTTGGGCACGACCACGGCGGCCAGGATTCCGAGGATCACCAGCACCAGGAGCAACTCGATCAGCGTGAAGCCGCGTTCCCGGCACGGGGTGTTCCCCGGGGATGGGGGGTTCGGGTTTTGTGGGGTGCAGTGTTGGGGGGTGCGGAGGTTCATAGCCGGGGGATGTGGAACGTCATTTGATATAATCCTGGAGGGTGAAAATGGGGATGACCATGCCGATGAAGATGGTGCCGATGAAGCCGGCGATGAAGAACAGCATGAGCGGTTCGGCCAGCGCCACGGCGGTTTTCAGGCGGCGGTCGAGGTCGCCTTCGGTGACGTTGGCGATGCGGACGAGTTCCTGGTCGAGGCGCCCGCTTTCCTCGGCGATGGAGATCATTTCGAGCACCGAGCCGGGGAACAGGACGCGGCATTCGGCCAGGCTTTCGCCGAGGGGTTTGCCTTCTTTGACGCGATCGATCGATTGGGCCACGGCATCCACCAGAATCTGGTTGCCGATCGAGCGGCGCGCGACGTTGAGCCCGTTGACCAGCGGCACCCCGGCGCCCAGCAGCGTGCCCAGCATGCGGCAGAACCGGGACATGGCAAACTGGGCGACCAGCGTTCCGACGGCGGGGATGCGGAGGATGAGGCCCTCCCAAGCGCGGCGTCCGTGGGGCGACAGGAGCCAGCTGCGGATCATGAAGCCGACGATGACGGCGGCGAGCAGGACAATCAGGCCATAATCGCGCAGGACCTCGCTGAGCGAGACGATGACCTGGGTCAGCAGCGGCAGGTGGCCGCCGAAGCCGGCGAAGATGGACTGGAAGCGGGGGATGAAAAAGACCAGGAGAAACACCAGAACGGCGCTGGCGAGGACGAGGAGGATGGAGGGATAGAGCAGGGCGGTGAGCACTTTCGCCCGCATTTCCTTCTCACGCGCCTGGAAGTCGGCGATCTGGCCGAGCACCACGTCGAGAAACCCCCCCGTTTCGCCGGCTTCGACCATGGCCACATAAACCCGCGGGAACGTTTCGGGCGATTTCGCCATGGCGTCGGCCAGGGACATGCCGTCCACCACCAGGTCGTGAACTTCCTTCCACTTCGCTTTGGCCACGAGGTTGGAGGCTTCCTTTTGCAGGATCACCAGCGCGCGGCTCAACGCCACGCCTGCGGCCAGCAGACTCGAGAGGAGCCGCGTGAAATTCTCCAGCACACGCGCCGGGATTTTGCGGGGGCCGCCGAGGGACAGGGTGAAGCGGGACGCGCTGCCGCCGCCGGGGGCGGGAGCGGTGCCGGGCGGGGGTTTGCCGTTGGCGCGCTCCTTGAGGCTGATGGGGCGCAGGCCGCGGCCCTCCATGGTGCGGAAGGCTTCCTGGCGCCCGCCCGCTTCGATCTGGCCTTCCGTGATCGCGCCATCCGGTTGCAGCGCTCTGAATTGAAAGACCGGCATAAGGCAGCGGGAAGAGGGTTCAGGCGACAGGGGCGCCCACGTGCTCGGCAGCATTATCCTCCACTCCGCTAACCAGCGTCTGGTCCTTGGTGACACGCAGGACTTCCTCCGGCGTGGTGACCCCCAGCCGGACCAGGCGCCAGCCGTCCTCGGCCAGCGTGCGCATCCCGCCGCGGCGGGCGGCTTCGCGGATTTCGTCGGCGGACCGGTTTTTGAGGACCATTTGGCGGATGTCGCTGCTGGCGTCCATCCATTCGAAAATGGCGCGTCGTCCGAAGTAGCCGGTTTGGCGGCATTCGCGGCAGCCGACGGCGCGGTAGATGGGGGTGGAGGCGGGCAGGTTCAATTGGGCTTTGATGGCCTGGGTGGTGGGCGAGGTGTCCTCCTGTTTGCAATGGGCGCAGAGGACGCGGACGAGGCGCTGGGCCAGGACGGCTTCGAGCGACGAGGAGACGAGGTAGGGTTCGACGCCCATGTCGACGAGGCGGGTGAGGGCGCCGGAGGCGTCGTTGGTGTGCAGGGTGGAGAAGACGAGGTGGCCGGTGAGCGACGCCTGGACGGCGATCTGGGCGGTTTCCTGGTCGCGGATTTCGCCGACGAGGATGACATCCGGGTCATGGCGCAGGATGGATCGGAGGCCGCGGGCGAAGGTCAGCCCGGCTTTTTCGAGGACTTGGATTTGGTTGACGCCTTTGAGCTGGTATTCGATGGGGTCTTCGATGGTGATGATTTTGCGGGCGGCGTCGTTGATTTCGTTGAGGGCGGTGTAGAGGGTGGAGGTCTTGCCGCTGCCGGTGGGGCCGGTCACCAGGATGATGCCGTGCGGCAGGCCCAGGACGCGGCGGAAGCAACGCAGCTCGCGCTGGTCCATGCCCAGTTCCTCCATGCCGCGCAGGGTGGCGTTCTGGCGCAGCAGGCGCAGGACGACCGCCTCGCCGTGGAGCATGGGAATGACGGACACGCGGATGTCGACTTCGCCGTCGTCGACGCGGATTTTGATGCGGCCGTCCTGGGGCAGGCGTTTTTCGGCGATATTGAGGTGGCTGAGGATTTTGACGCGGGAGACGATGGCGGGCTGGAAGCGCTTGATTTGGGCGGGGACGGGCACTTCCTGGAGGACGCCGTCGATGCGGTAGCGGATGCGCAATTCGTCTTCGAAGGGTTCGAGATGGATGTCCGAGGAGCGCAGTTCGATGGCATCGCGCAGCACCTGGTTGACGAACCGGATGATGGAGGCGTCCTCGGCGGCGGTATCGAGGTTGGTGTCGTCCTCGCGGGCGTCGTCGACCACCTGGAAGGGGACTTCCTCGTCGAGGGTGTCGATGGTGTCGGCGCCGACGCCGAGGCGTTTTTTCATTTCGCGGACGATGGCCTCGCTGGGGGCGAGGACCGGCTTGAGGCGCAAGCCGGTCATGGCTTTGAGGGTGTCCAGGCCCTGGGTGGCGAAGAGGCGGCTGGTGGCCACCTCGACGCACCCATTGATCCGGCGCAGCGGGAGCAGTTCGTCCTTGAGCAGCAGGCGCGCGGGGAACAGGGACAGCACTTCCTTGTCTGGCTGAAGATCTTCCAGGGAGGTGTATTCCAAGTCGTACTCCCTGGCCAGCCAGCGCAGCACGTCCTCCTCCGTCCGAACCGGCGCGCTGCTCCCGTTGGCTTGGTGGTGTCTGAGCTGGGTCGCGTCCCTGGCGGTGATTTGCTTGGCCAGCACCATCTTCGCCAACAACTCGTCCAGCGCCGAGGCAGGTGTGACGTCGGGGTTCATGAGCAACGCGCGCGGCTCGGTTCGGTAAAGCCGGCCCGGGGCCGGGTTATTGGAGCACGCCCATGCCGACGAGGATGGCTTCCTGCCGGACGCTGAGCACCTTTTTCAGGTCCGCCTGCGCTGCCTCGACCGCCTCCTGTTTCTTCTGGCGCGCATCCCGGAACGCGGCCAGCTTGGTTTTGATTTCGTCGGCCGGCGCCTTGGCCTCGATGGCCTTTTGCAGGGCCTCCGCTTCGGGGTTCGCCTGGCGCTCCGGACCGCGCTGCCGGTCGCCGCCCTCGCCGCCGGGCCGGCGGCTCATCATGAAGCCGCGTCCGAAGCCGAAGCCGAACCCGACATCACGCCGGGTTTCCATGACCTTGTTGATGCGCGGTTCGATGATTTTCCATTCGGCGTCGTTGCTGACCTCGAGCGCGTCTTTGTAGCGTTCCATCATGCGTGCGCGCATTTGTTCAGGGTCGAACCCGCCGCGGCCTTGCGCATTGACTTGCACGGTGCTCAAGCCGAGGGCCGCCGTGACGCCCGCCATTGCGATCAATTGACTTAATCTGTTCATGAGGATTCTTAGCAGTTGGTGTGTTAATAACGGTTGCATGCAGAGGACGCACATTGCGCCCCGATGGCTGCGAGGTGTTCGTAAGCCGCCGCCGTGCCAAACGCGGAAATCGGCCGTTTTAGAGAGTTCCAGCCCAACATGTTGCGCAGAAGTTGCGCAATCCAGACCCCCCTGTCGCGCAGTTTCTGCGCAACGCTCATTGCCCTCCCCCAATCTCACTCTGTCCCTGCGGCCGCTTGCGCCCCGGCCGTGCCGGAAGCCTGCGACCGCGCGGTGCCGGGGATTAACCGGTTGCCGCTTGAAGTGTTTGCATGGTATCATGGCCGTGTGAATCGGCGGAGTGTAGCATGCGTGTCTGGCGTTCTGGCATGAGAAGCCTGCTGCTTGCCATGGTGCTGTCGGTTGCGGGGGGAGGCGCGGGCAGCGTTTTCGGCCAGCGCACCCTGTTGATCTCCGGCGACCACCTTTGGCGGTATGCACAGCCCACCTTCCCGGTGTTGGATTCCGTGGCGTGGGCGGCGCCGGGCTACGACGATTCCGGGTGGTCGCTGGGGCGAGCCACGTTGGCCTGGGAACCGACGCCTTCGACGCTGGCGTTTCTTCAGGGCACCGCCCCGACCAACACGGTGCTCGAACCGCCCGAGGGTCGGACGGACTATTTCCGGGCGCACTTCACGTGGAGCGGCGGCACGGCGGAAGCGGTGTTGGTGCTTTCGAACGCGGTGGACGACGGGGCCGTGATCTACCTGAACGGGGTCGAGCAGGAACGTCTTCGGCTGCCGGACGGCGCGGCGGATGTGTGGGGTTTGTTCACGACGAGCACGGTCGCCGGCGGGGACGTGGCGGCGTGGGAGGTGCTGACCCTGGGCGGGTCGAATCTGGTCAGCGGCGACAACGTGCTGGCCGTTTCGGTGCACCAGCATAGCGAGACCAGTTCGGACGTGGTTTTCGGGATGATGGTTTGGGGCATCCAGCCGTTTGCGCCGGTGCTCATCGATCCCGACGAACCCTCGGACGCCAACGTGGGCCAGGGTGAAGCCTCGACGCTCAAGGTGGTCGCGGACGGTTATCCCGCGCCCGAATACCAGTGGTTTTTCCGTCCGGAAGGCGAGGGGGCGTTCGGGATGGTGCCGGGGGCCACGGGGGCGACCCACGCGATTGCCGCCATGAGCGCGGCGGATGCCGGCAGCTATTTTTGCCGGCTCTACAATGTCTGGGGGATCACGCATAGCCGCACCAACACGGTGGGGTATGTGGCCGACGTGACGCCGCCGCTGTTGGTGGGGGCGGTGCGCCAGCCCAACATCACCAACATTGTGGTGACCTTCAGCGAGGCGATGGGCGTCAGTGCCCTGAATCTGGACCGGTATGCCGTCTGCATCGATCAGGAGTTCAGCGAGTGTCTGGCGAGACGGCCCACATCCCCCGACGGGCAGGAGTTCCGGTTTGTGGAGGGCTCAGGGAACACACAGGTGGTGATGGGCACGGATTGGCCCGAGGACCTCGACCAACCGTATGTGCTGGCGGTCACCGACGTCAGCGACAACGCCGGCAACCCCATCCCCGGTGTGCTCTTCTGCAACGTCGCCATGCCCAGAATCGCCGTGTTCCGCCAGGGCCTCGACGGCTACGCCGGCACGGCGGACCTTCACCTCCGCCAGGACCAGCCCGACACGGCCTTCCCCACCCCTACCCAGGTCCTTGTCGACAGCCTCAATCCCGTCAGCCACGGATTGTTGCGTTTCGACGGCCTGTTCGGCTCCCAGCCCGGTCAGATCCCCTTCGGCGCCCTTGTCAATTCCGCCACCCTCTCGCTGCGCACCCTCAACGCAACGCGCACCAACGAGTGGATCCGCTTCCACCGCATGCTCCAGCCGTGGACGGATGCCCTCACGTGGAACGCCCCCTGGCGCGGCGGGCTCAGGGCCGACGGCGCCATCGCCGCGGCCGCGGCCGACGCGCAGGTCAATCCGGCCACGTTGAACGAGACCGTCGCGGTGGACGTGACCGCGTCGCTGCAGGCCTGGGCGGGAGGGCATCTCAACGAGGGGTGGTTCCTAACCAACACCATGACCGACGGGTTCCAGTTCGCATCCTCGGAGCACCCGACCGAAGCGTTCCGCCCCCAGTTGACCGTGGACTGCGAGAACGGGCCTCCGGCGCCGGCAACCCTGGTGGCCGTCCCGCCGACGAATGTCCTGGTGGTTCCCCAGGGCCAACCGTTCCGCGTGGCGTTTGGCGTCGGCGGCACGCGTCTCCAGTTCCAGTGGTTCAAGGACGGCATTGCGCTGCCCGCGGAAACGAACGCGGCACTGGTCCGGAGGGCGGCGGCTGTGGAGGAGGGGGGCGCCTACGTGCTGCATGCGGAAAACGATCTGCCCAGCAGCACCAACAGCCCCGTGATGGTTGTGCAGGTTCTTGCCGACACGGTGCCGCCGGTCCTGACCCGCGCCGTGGCGACCGGCTCCACCAACCTGACCACGCTCCAGCTCACCTTCTCGGAGCCGCTGGATCCGGCTCTGGCCGGCCAGAGCGCGCCCTACAGCCTCTCGCCGCCAACGGCCCTGGCCGGCGCAACCCTGCTCAGTCCCGACACCGTCCGGCTGTCTCTGAACGCGCCCTTCGGCCAACGTTACACAGTCACCGTCGCCAGCACCGTCACCGATGCGCACGGCAATCCCATCGTCGCGCCGGGCAACCGGCGCGAGGTGGCCACGTCGCTCGCCCTGACACGCTGGGAGGACGTGTGGCACTACTGCGCGGACGGCAGCGACTTGATGTCCAGCCGTTACATGGCGCCCGAATTCGACGACGCGTCGTGGCCTGCCGGCCCCGGGTTGTTGGGGACGGAATCCGCCGGGGGGGCGACGTTGAGGACCATGCTGCCGGCCACGAATTTCACTTCCTATTACCGGCGACGGGTGTTTTGGCCCTACCCGGCCTCCGTGCTGGATGCGGGGGTGGAATTCATGGCGCGGCATGTGGTCGACGACGGCACGGTCGTCTGGTTCAACGGCGTTGAGGTTTTCAGGTTCAAGATGCCCGCCGGGGTCGTGACCCACGACACCCGGGCCGACAACAGCGGGGCGGGCGACGAGGCGGTCCTGGCGACCAACGGGGTGTCCGCGGGCATGCTGCTGCCGGGCACCAACCTGCTGGCCGCCGATGTGCATCCGGTCAGCGCCACGAGTTCCGACAACGTGTTCGGGCTCGAGTTACTGGCGCTGCTGCCCCCGATCACCCCCGTGTCCATCGACACCCTTCCGCCGTCCTTGTCCCTCGTGGTGACCCAAGGCCAGGAGCTGGAAATTGCGTTTGGCGTTTCAGGCTATCAGCCGGCGTTTCAATGGTACAAGGACGGCACGCCCGTGCCGGGAGCCACCGGTCCGGTTTATCGCGTCGGGCGCGCTCTGGCACCCGACGCCGGGAGTTATTATCTTCAGGTGACCAACGTCCATCCCAGCGCCACGAACAGCCCCGTCGTCCAGCTCGCCCTCGTGCCCGATCCCGTCCTGCCGCAACTGGTGTCGGCGGTGCGCCAGCCCGAACTGACCAATGTGGTGGTGTCCTTTTCAAAGACCCTTTTCGGCGACGGGCTCACCACGGCCTCCAATTATGTCCTGAGCGCGCCGGGGGATCCGGAGGGGCGCATTGCGGTACTGGCGGCGGTGCCCGGCCCTGGCAACACCGGGGTGGTTCTTCAGGCCGAAGCGCAGGTGCTGCCAGGTTGCACCTTGACGGTGCTCAATGTGACCGACCTTGCCGGCAACCCGCTGGCTCCCAACGCCTGTGCGGTGGCGACGCCGACCGGGTTTGTGCAGGGGCTGAACGGGTATTCGGGCGCCGTCGACACCCACGTGGTCAGGGACCGGCCGGATGAGTCCACCGGGACGCAGACCCGGGTGCTTGTCGACGGCGACAACCCGGTCAGCCACGGGCTTGTCCGTTTCGACCATCTTTTCGGCCCTGGCGGCGTTGCGCCGGGCGCGCTCATTCATGCCGCGCTGCTCCGTTTCCACACGGCCAATGTCGGGGACAAAGTCACCGTCCATCGCCTCCTGATCCCCTGGGACGAGTCGAGCACGTGGAATTCACTGGGCGGCCTCGGCGTGGTGACCGACAACCGGATTGCCTCCTCCACTCCGGATGGCACGCTGTCTCCGGACGTGCTGGGCCAGTGGGTGAGCGTGGACGTGACCTCCACGGTGCAGCTGTGGGCGACCGGCGCGCTCAACCGCGGCTGGGGCCTGCTCAACACCGGCACCGATGGCTTCCAATGTCCGTCCTCCGAGTCGAGCCGGATTCTGCTGCGTCCCGCGTTGATCGTCGAGTGGAGCGACACCGGCGCGTGTCTTCCGTTGTCCATCACCGCCCAGCCGGCCGCGTCGCAAACCGTCGTCGAAGGCCAGCCGGTCCATTTCGAACTGGCCGTGTTTGGCACCGGCCCGTGTTATCAATGGCTCTTCAACAGCCAGCCCATCCCCGGCGCCACCAACGCCACGTTCGCCATCCCCGCCGCCGTCCTCACCCACGCCGGCACCTACCGCTGCATCGTCACCAACGCCTGCCCCAGCACCGTCGCCAGCCTCGACGCCCTGCTCGGCGTGACCCCCGACACCATCGGGCCGCGCCTTCTCGCCGCCCGGGCCCGAAGCCCCGTCGCCACCCCCACCCTCCTGGGTGTCGCCCTCGCCTTTGACGAACCCCTGGCCCCCAACCCCGCCCAAGCCGCCGGCAACTACGCCGTCTACGCCTCCGCCGGCGGCTCCGTCCCGGTCGCCGCCGCGGCCCTGCCGCTGCCTTCCACCGTCGAGCTGACCCTCGCCGCGCCACTCGCCTTCGGCACCAACTATCGTGTCGAAGTCGGCGCCGCCATCACCGACACCTCCGCGGCGCGCAATCCCATCCTCGAAAACCGCGCCCCGATTGTTCAGCAGATTGTCCTGCTCCCCTACACCGAGGCGTGGCGATATGATGAGACACGAACCGCCGCGGACAATTACGACACGCAAGTGCCCGCGTGGCATGCGGCAGGATTCGACGCTTCCGGATGGCCTGCAGGCGCCGGCATCCTCGCCTGCGAAACCGATCCGGCCCTGACGGAGAGCTTTCCCGCGCCGGTGCAGACTGCGTTGGGGACCACCACCGAAACGATCTACCTCCGCGCCGGTTTCGTGTGGCCGCTGGGTCCCCTGCCCTCCCAGGCCGCGTTCATCGTCCACCACGTCATTGACGACGGCCTGGTGTGTTATCTGAACGGCGTCGACGCCTTCCGGCATCACATGCCCGAAGGCCCCGTGCTGCACGCCACCCGTGCCACGACCGGCGGCGAGGCCGTCCTGGCGTCCACCAACCTCTCCGCCGCCAGCGTCCTGGCCAGCAACCTGGTCGCCTGCAGCCTCCACCCCGTCGGCCCCGAAAGCACCGACGCCGTGTTCGGCCTTGAAATCGTCGCGCAACACCCCGCCTGGCCCGACGCGCGGCCCGAACTTGTATTGAGCCGGCCGGCCGACGGGATCACCACTCTGGGTTGGACGCCCGATGCGGGCACCCTGCAATCCGCCCCTTCGCCTCAGGGACCCTGGTCCGATATCGACGGCGCCCCCAACCCGACGGTCATCCCCGTCAGCCACTCACCGCGTGCTTTCTATCGTGTGCGCCAGTGAGCCACGAGGTGGTGGCCCGGGGTGTTGCGCCCCTTTCTCCGCCGATCCGCGCGTCACCAGAAGTGCCATTCCCCCTTCCCCACCACCCACAGGCCCAGCAGCCCGTTGGTGATCGCGTGCGCGGTGATCGCATCCCCCAGTCGCCCCTTCCAGACCACCAATCCCTGGTAGGCAAACCCGCAGAGGATTCCCGCCAGCCACTCGTAATGATACCCGCCGAACAGGATCGAGCCTGCGAGGAACGGCACCGGCAGCCACCGCCCCAGCGGCACACTCAGGAAATCGGCCTTTGCAAGATACCGGTAAACGAGCGACCGAAAAAACAGTTCTTCCAAGGGCGGCACCACCAACGTCGATCCGAGCCACCGCACCGCGACCAGCCCCCACGCCGCAGCCGTGCCCGCCCCGAACGCCGCGTGCGGGTTCCAGGGCGTGTCCGGGGCCATGAACCTGGGATAATACCCATCCAACCCGATCCACATCCCCCACACCGCCACCCCGACCACCACGGCTTCCCAACTCAGCGTCCAGCGCATCTCCGCCACGAACGGGCGGATCACCCAGATCATCCACGCCCCCACCACTGTCTTCGCCCCATACATCCAGTAGCGCGAGGCCTCCCCAAACACCCCCTGCCCCGCCGTCAGCAACACGAACAGCCCGAACGGCACAGCCCGCACCGCCAACGGCGACTGGGTGATGCGAGCGAGCAGCGAAGACACAGGGATTCGGTTTTGGAGTTTTTGTCTCGGGACCGGTCTTTACCCCGGGACTACCGCAGCGTCAACACATTGGTTTGCCCCCTCTGAACCAGAATCACTGTCGCGCGGTGGATGGCCACCACACGGGCATCCCCAACCCATTCGCCCAAGGTCAGCATTTGCGAGTTGATGAGGACCGAGGACCGGCCGGGCCGGTAAAAGATCGCCTGCAGCTTGAACGGCGCCGGCGCCGGGTTGGGCGGGGGCGGCGCCGCGACCTGCTCGGTGGCTGTCCCGACACCTGCCATCGCCGGATGCACCGGCCCCGCGACGCCCGGCGCCACTGCCGGCGGCACTGCCGGCGCCGGATTGGACACGCTTGCGAAAGGTTTCTCTGCCGGCTTCGGACCCGCCTTGGGCGCGGGCGGGATGGGGGCCGTGGGCGCCGTCGGCGCTGCGAGAGCGGTCGGCGCCGCGGGCGGAGTCGGGACCGTGCGGGCTGCCACCACGTGGACCTCGCGCTGCGTGCGTTCCTCGCGGAGCGATTGCCAGCCGCACGACAACAGCCAGGCGGCCAGGCCGCCGCCGGCCAACAGTCCCATCGCCAACCCCAGCAGCGGCCCCAGCACCGGCCTCGGCGCCGACACCACCGGGCGCATCGCCGGGAGTTGCGCCTCGTCCGCCGGCCGGGCTGGCCGCGCCGCATTGGCCCGCTGGAGCGCTTCGTTGATCAGGCTCATACGCGAATTTCCCCCTCCAGCTCCCGCACCGCCCGGCCCACCAACTGGAAATCGATCCGCGGCGCTTGCTGCACAAAGCCGGCCAGCAGACACTTGTCGCACACCGCGTTGATGAGCCGCGGGATGCCTTTGGAATAATTGTAGACGCGCCACAGGGCGGGGGTGGTGAACCGGGGCGGGCTTTTGGCTCCCGAGATCGTCAGGCGATGCCGCACATACGGCCCCAGTTCGGTCTGCCGCAACGGGCGCAGATGATAACGCACGGTGATCCGCTGCCGGAGCTGGCGCAGGCTGGGGTGATTGAGCCGGTCCCGCAATTCCGGCTGCCCCACCAACACGATCTGCAGCAGCTTGTGATCGTCCGTCTCCAGATTTGACAACACCCGCACCTGTTCCAGGAGGTCGTCCGACAGGTTCTGGGCCTCGTCGATCAACAGGACGCAGTCCCGCCCCTGCTCGGCTTCCGAAAGCAGAAAATGGTTCAGCAGTTCCACCGCGTCCAGGCGATCCAATCCCCGCGCCGGCAACCCGAACTCCATCACCACCGCTTTGACCAATTCCTCCGCCGTCAACGGCGGGTTCAGAATCAGGGCCGTCGAGTAGTTCTTGCCTAGCCCCGCCAGCAATGCCCGGCACAATGTCGTCTTGCCCGAACCCACCTCCCCCGTAATCTGAATGAACCCTTTCCGCTCCCGGATGCCGTAGACCATGTGGTTGAACGCCTCCTGGTGCTTGCCGCTCAGGAACAAATAGCGCGGATTGGGCGTGATCGTAAACGGCGCCTCGCTCAAACCATAGTATTCCAAATACACAACCCCGCCATGCAGCAAACCCTTTGCCGCCGACCGCGCCCAAGAGGGTTCCGTCTCACGCTAGTTGCGGCGAAGAGGATCGTGATCATTCGTGGACCATTGCCGCAATACCCTCAAATCCCAAATCCGAAATCCGAGAGATTCGAGATTCGGATTTACTGGAATGTCGTCCTCAGCCAACTCGAGAAAGCATCCCCTCATCCTTCAGCCTTTTCCCTGAAGCGTAACACCCCGCGGTTCGGCCCCAGTTTTCGCTCGGTTTGCCGGGTGCCGCTTTGGTACAAAACGCGGGTGCCGCACTGGGCAAAAACCGCGTTGGGCGTGCTGTTGACTCCGTTTTGCATTGGGGCGATGAGCGCGTTTGTCCGGGTGCTGCGTGCGACCGGCAACGCGGACACGTTCTGGGTGGTGTTTTTTGGCGGGGCGGCCAGCTGGCTGGGGATTTATCTGCTGCTGCCCAAGCCGATGCGGATTTATGTGCTGGGGCACGAGTTGACCCACGTGTTGTGGACGTGGCTTTTCGGGGGCAGGGTCAAACGTTTCAAGGCCTCGGCCAGGGGTGGCCACGTGGTCGTCACCCGCACCAATTTTCTCATCGTCCTGGCCCCGTATTTCTTCCCGCTCTACGCGGTCATCGTCGTGCTCTGTTTCCTTCTGGGACGGCTGCTCTGGAACGGGTCGGCCCTCCAGGTGTGGTTCCACCTCCTTATCGGCGCCGCTTACGCCTTTCATGTCACGCTCACCTGGAACGCCCTCCAAACCCGGCAAACCGACATTGCCAGCCAGGGCTACTTCTTCTCCGCCGTCGTCATCTTCCTCGGCAATGTCCTCGTCCTCCTCCTCGGCATCCCCCTGCTCGCCGGCACGCGGATCTCGGTCGCCACCGCCCTTGCCTGGTGGATGGACGATACCGGCGCGCTGTTCCAGGGATTGGCCCGCATGCTGTGACGCACCGCCCCACGGCGCGTTCGCCCTCACCGTTCAAACGATTCGAGCGCCATCCCATCGAAGTTCCCCAAGGTGACCCCGGCTTGCCGGAGATGCGGGACGTCGAGCGCTCCAAGCCATCGGGCAAGGCGACTCCAGGCACCTGGCCCTTCCGGTCGTGATCGAACAGGCGGCGAGTCTTCAACAGGTGCGCCCGCAGCGGTTCGACGGCCACATGCGCCAGCGGCACAAATCTGTCCTTGTCGCCCTTCCCTGCGCGCACCGTGATAATCCGAGAAGTCTCCCAACTCCTTGCCATAGACTTCGCGCATCAGGAACACCACGGCGTTGAGTGCTTGCCGCTGGCTGCTGGCGCTCCAACTTCCACGGCTCGGGTTGTTTCTCCTCTTGCGCCCAGGCGATAAAGTCACGGGCCGATTGAACATTGACCCCTCCGCGGCCACGCCGGCAGAAACTCAAGTACCACCGCAGTGTGATCGCAAAGAACGCAAAGAACGCAGAGAAACACTGGATGAGTTGGGCGCGATGACCGTCCCGGGGTGGGGACATCAATGGCCGGTCTGTTCTTTGTGTTCTATGCGTTCTTTGTGGTTCGTTCCTTTCCGGTCATGAGCTCACCCGACGCCCGGAAGGAAGGCAG
>JAFGQR010000144.1 GCA_016935555.1 Verrucomicrobiota bacterium | reverse complement strand
GCGGATACACTCCCTCCCTCGCGCCTCGCCCCTGGCCCGGCGACGCTCCCGCCAAAATCGGAAGTAATTTTTGCACGGACCCTTAGAGGCTCCAGTCCACCGTCAGCCGGAAGAAGGCGCAGTGGGCGGCGGGGAGGGGAAGTGTCCAGGCGGCGGCGCCGTTCGGCAGCATGAGCCACGGGGCCAGACTCAGCGGTTCCCAGGGAGCCTCGCCCAGGTGCGCCCTGCGCTGCAGCCCATACGCGCGATCGGGGTGACAGGGCGAAAACACCATCGTCAACGCCGGCTGCAACTCGAGACGCAACTCGAGCCGCGACGCGGCGTTGGTGGGCACGGTGCCCAGGCGATACTCGAGCCACGTCGGGTAACCGTCGTTGTCCGGGTCGAGGGCGGGATCGGGGGCTGGGCCCAAATAGTACCGGGCCCACCACGCCGGCACCGTGGCATCGGAGGGGGTATCCTGTCCGGCGCTGTAGACAAACCGCACCGCGTCGGCCATGACCACGCGGCCCAAGCCTTTCTCGCCCGTGGCATTGGAAATCTCGACAAAACCCGCGGTGCCGGCGCCGAAGGGCAGGCGGCTGGCCAGCAGCTGCCATTGGCCACCGCCGGTTTGCTGGTTCACAGCAACCGTGACGCTGCCCCCCTCGAACACAATCCGATGGGGCGCGTTCGTGGAGCGATTGCTCCCATCCGGATGCCAGGCGAAGACGTCATACTTGCCAGGAGTCGCCATTGCCGGGACAAATCGCGCCCAGCGCGTGGCGGTGTCGCCCACGGCGCTCGTGTAGCTGTAATCCTCCAGATAACACTGCGTCGACACATTCGCGCTCGACCAGTTCCCATCGAAGACCGCGTCCGCGTTGTCGACGACGATTTCCGGGCTGGTGCGAAACCAGAGGTTGGTCGAACGGTATTCGCTGCCGCGCGCGATCGAAAGGGCGCGCACACAATACTCCGTCGCCGGACTCAGCCCGGTCAGCCACACGCTGTGCCGCACCACGGGTTCCGTGTCCAGCCCGCTCCGGCGGTCGCAGGCGGCGTCGGTGCCGAATTCGGCCTGGGACGACGCGGGTTCGGGGGTGGTCCATGACAGGATGGCCGCCCGTTCGCCGGCGAGGACGGCCAGGTCGAGGAACTCCATGGGCGCCATGAGCGGCAGATCGCACGTGGCCACGCTGCCGGCGCTCACGGTGGCCGCCGCCGGCGACGCCTCATAGCCGCCCGCGGCCGCCGTGAGCGTGTAGGTCCCCGGCGCCAAGTCGACTGCGCCAAAGAACCCCGTCGCGTCCGTCAACAGCGTCCGCGTCTCCGGACCGGCCAGCGTCACGGTCGCGCCATCCCAACCGGCGCCCAGCGGCGACAGCACGAATCCCTTGAGATGGCCCGTGGCAGGGGCGGTTTTCCAGGGCATGCCCGGCGGGGACACCGGCGTGGCGAAGATGGGCGGCGTGATGGGGTCGTAATCCGAAGGCTGCGTGAGGGCCTCGAGGAAAACGCGTTGGAGGTCGGGGATCGAGTTGCTGGCCGGCACGGCATATGAATAGCCGCACACGCCCGCCGCGCGCTTCCCGGCAGGACTCGGCTCCCGCGTGAGGCGCATCTGGAGCAGGCCGTTGGAGATGCTGTTCAGGTAGATGCCGGGGCCGATGACGACGTCGCGGTTGAACTTGCGGTCCAGGGCGAAGTTCTTCCAGTTGATGAAGTCCGCGGCGTAGGTGGCATTGTTCTGGCGGAAATAGTTCATTGGAATGTTCAGATCCAGGATGCCTTCCTCCATCCAGCTGCGCCAATCCTGCAGGACATCGTAATAAGCGCGCGCGTTGTTCGTCCACGCCGTGTCGGAGGTCACGCTCGGCGCCCACGTGATGGTGTCCGCCGAGATTTTGACCTGCGGCTTGACCGCCTGCGCGCACACATACACCTTGCGCACCAGGGCCGTCACCTGGTCGCGCCGCCATTGGCGCCATTGGGGGTCGTTCGACAGTGGCGTGCCGGCGCGCCCGAAGCGCTGGTTGAAGCGGGCCACGGCCACCGGATTGTAACCCCAGGTGTTGCCCGGATACCGGACGTAATCGAAGTTGAGCCCGTCCACGTCGTAGCGCTCGAGGATGTCCATGGCCACGTTGAACGTGTGTTCCTGCACGCTCGGGTGGCCGGGATCGAACGAATACGACGCCGGATTCATGTCGCCATCGACGTCTTCCGTCAGCCAGTCCGGATGCAGGTTGAACGGATGATCGGGCTGCGGCGGGACCGCGTAATACCGGTTGGACGACCAAATCGGGTAGGTGACCATCCACGCGTGGACCTCGATGCGCGGCCCGGCGTTGGTGTCGTGCGCCTTGGCCAACAAATCCTGCAACGGATCGAACCCGGGCGGCGAGATGTCCAGCGCCCAGGGCTCGAACCGGCTCTCGTAGTAGGCGTCGCCCCGCTTGCGCACCTCGACGATCACCGCGTTGGCGTTGGCGGCGCGGACGTCACTGATGAGTTTCGTCACCTCGGCAGCCGAGCGGAAGCCGGGATGGAAGGCGTCCGCCCAGAACGCGCGGTATTCCTGGGCCGGCAGCGGGAATGAGGCGAGAGCCAACCCGGCTGCGAGCGGCCACAGCCGGACGATACGGCCTATGCGGTTGCAATTCATCGGAGTACGCAAAGCATAGCAGGCTTCCGGAAAGTTGCCAGCCCGGATTTGCGCGCTAAGGCCGATGCAGGCCACACCCACGGCTACTCTCGTTCGTCGCTCCCGCGACTTAGGTTGACGCGCATGCGGCGGCGCGGGACCGCGTTCGTCCTGGGCGCGCGGGCTTCAGCCCGCTTGACGCCACGAATCGCCGGTGGCCCAGTGAGGAATTGCGGCAGCCCGACCCACCCGGACCGTGAAGCGGGATGAATGCCGTTATCGTCCCTTGGCGGTTCATGGGCTTGATGCGGGCCCATGTTGGCGAGAGAACTTCCCATGAACCGCGGCATGGGCTGCCGAAGGGTCCAATTGAAAATTTCCAATTCCTAATTTTCAATTATCAATTGCGCCATATCGACGGCGGTTCAAGGCCCCCGATGCGCGCTTGGAGAGCGTCTGCAGTTTCCACGAACCGCGCTTCCCCACACCGAGGGTAGGGCGAGACTCCGTCGAGCCCTAACTTCCCCTCAGACGCTGCGCTCATCTGGACCCGCCATGCGGGGGAGCCCAACGCCTGCGCAGGTCGCGAAGCGAAGGGTGCGACGAGAAGAAGTCAGGGCTCGACGGAGTCTCGCCCTACCGGAGATGGCGGACCGCGCATGAGGTCGATTCGCGTCGCCAACATTCATGGCGGGTGAGCGGCTCCGGCTGGAGCAAGGCAGTTTGCCGCGAACCACGGCGGAGGCAGCCTGTGGGCGGGCTCAGGCGAGGTGGCAGCGACATTCGCGCGGGATTGTGCTCAAAGAACCTTTGACTTGCCCGGTGATTTTTGGTACAGGAGTGGTTGGTCTGCAAACACAACTATTCTTTTCTCTTCCTATGAAAGTTCTTTTCCCTGGCGTGCGGCGTTTTCGAAAGGCGTGGTTTTCAATGGGCGTGGCGTTGGCCTGCTCCATCGGCGGGCTGCAGGCGGAAGTCGTGATCGTGGAAACGATCTGGGGCATGCAGAACACGAATGCCTACACCGAGATCAGCGGTTCCTGGTTCAATTCGGGAATCAAGAGCGCCGCTCCGGGCACCACCTCGACGATCAAATGGTCGCGTGCTTCCTCGAGCGATGGCGCTGCGTTTCTCGTGTCCCCGATGCTCACCAATGCCGGTGGCAAATACATCGTGGACGTGACGCACGGGAAATCCACCAACATTCCCACCAACCTGCTGGCCTCGGTCACGGTGACCGGCGGCACCGGGTTGCCGGCGACCACTGATATGTTCAATCAGCTTCCCGATGGTGTCTGGCGCACGGTGGGGACGGTGACCTTGGACGCCGGGGTGACCAATCCCACGTTCACCTTCACGAAGACCGGCGGCCCTTACACGTCGCCGGTCAATCGTTTTTATGCGGATGCCATCCGGTTCACTTATGCCGGCGATCCGTGTCTCCAGACGCCTCAAATTGACACCGTGAACGGGCCGCTGGCTGAAGGGCAGACGTATGTGAATGTCCCGACGGTCTTGAGCAATGCGACGGAAGTGATCGTGTATGCCGACGGGGTGGAAATCGGGCGGCTCGCCGAAGGGATTGACGGGGGTGTGGAAACGGTGCCGACGAGCCCGCTGGTCAAAGGGCAGATCATCAACGCCACCCAGGTGTGGACCAACGCGATTGAGAGCTGCAAACTCACCACGGGCCCCAAGGTCGGCGGCGGCGCCAACCCCAGGATCCGAATCTCACTGAGCATCCGGCAGAACACCGCCCTGACGGGCCCGATCGGCACCAACGGCGGCGTGAGCGGAACGCCGATTGTGTTTCTGGGGGCGACCAATGTCTTTGGCGGCGCGTGGGGAGCAGCCCCGGTGGGCGGCAAGGTGTTCGAACCCGATGTCTGCTGGCAGACGGTCACCATCGAGCGCGGCCTCAATCCGTCCAACCCCACGGATCCCACCTATGCCTGGTCGGGTTCGACCGGCGACAATTCCCTGCAAGGCAACTTTGGCGTGCTGGACGCCATCGCGTTCGCCATCGATGACCTGACCGACACGGGCCCGTTCCGCATTTACATTGACGACCTGCGAAACGGGGGCGTCCTGGTGCAAGGCTGGGAAAACGCCACCAATCAACAAGACGAAGTCACGTTCCTGAGCCCCGGCGATCCGTTGACAAACACCAAGGGCGCCTTGCTCGCCCAGCCGCCCGGCGATTATTCGCCGGATCTTGCGCGGGTGACGGATGAGTATGCCGATGCGGGGAAGCACTCGATGCTGGTCAGCTGGCAGTTCCTCGACTCGTCGGGTCCCAACTGGGTGCGCCTGCTGGCCCGCGGCTCCGAAACCCCCAATCCGCAGCTCGACTTGCGGATGCCCATCACGTTTCGGATGCTGCTGATGCCCGCGGGGATGGTGAATCCGCCGCTGCAAATCTGCACGCAACCCCAGAACACCTCGGCGCTTCAAACCCGGCCTCTCACCGTCGAGGTCCGCGCCGTCGGCACCGCGCCGCTGACCTACCAGTGGTATTTCCAGGACACGCTGCTGACGGGCGAAACCAACCGGACCCTGGAGATCCCGAGTGCGGACATTGCGGACTCGGGGGTGTATTACGTGGTGGTGACGGATGCGACCGGCTCGGTCACGAGCGGCAGCGCGACGGTGGTGGTGGAGCCGGCCGCGTTCACCGATGCCATGCAATCCTGGTGGGCGGTCCAGCCCAACGACCGGTCCTACCTGGCGCCCGATGGCCAGCAAAGCGGCCTCGCCTACAACCCCGCCACCAGCAACCTGCTGCTCGTGACGCGCACGGGGGGCGACGCGGTGCTCATTCTGGACGGCGAGACGGGTGCCGACGAGGGCGGTTTTGTTCTGGATCCGTTTGACGTGTTCGGCGGCTATTACCTGGTGAACAAGATCGCCGCGACGCCCAGCGGCTGGGTGTTTGTCTGCAACCTCACCACCAACGCCACCCTGGACCCGTTCAAAGTCTACTTCTGGATGGAGGAATCCACCACCCTGACGCCCACCACCATCTGGCAGGGTGACCCCAGCGGCGAAGGCGGACGCTGGGGCGACGTGTTCGATGCGCGCGAAGTCGATGTGGGCGGAACCGCGTATCCCGAGTTCGTCGCGGCGGCCCAGGACGACAACAAACTGGCCGTGATGCAGATCTCGACCCTGACCGACTACGTGTTCACGCTGGGCGACGTGCCGCCCGGGGCGTTCAACCACGGCCTCTGCTGGGGCGAGGGCGACACCGTCTGGGGCAAGAGTTACCAGGGCGACCTCTACCATATCGGCCTGGACTTCGGGAACGGCACGGCCACCGTGCTCCACACTTACACCAACGTGCCCTCCCTTGCGCCCATCCGCATCGAACCCGCCAGGCAACTCCTGGGCGCCGTCTCCGTTTCCACCCCCGACACCCTGCGCCTGTTCAGCGTGGCCGACCTCGACACCGGCCTGGTCGCGCTGGACACGGAAAGTTTCCAGGCGGACAATCCATGGGCGCCGGCGGCAGGCGCGGTCGCGTTCGGGCCCAACCAGGTGTACGCCCTCAACCCGAACCACGGCATCGTGGCGATGCAGCTCAACCTCCGCCCCGAACTGCAACTGGCCCGCACCAACCAGTTCCTGACCCTCAAATGGTCCGGCGCCGCCACCCTCCAAGCTGCTCCGGCCGTGACCGGCACCTACTCCGACATCGGAGGAGCCACCAGCCCGTTCGTGACGGATATGTCCACCAACACCCAGCAATACTTCCGGCTCCGACAATGACCTGAAGCCAGCCGCAGGCCCGGACGGTTTCCGGGTGTGGGCTGGCTGTGAACTCTGCGGCTGGATCCTGCGGCCATGAACCTTCACGGCTTGAAGCGGGCTGAAGCCCAGGCTCCGAGGGCGGCGCGCGGCATTCATGCCGCTTCACCCCTCGTCGAAGCACAGGGGCTGGAAGGTTCTTACGGTTCCTGGAAAGTCCTTGCGCGCATCGGAGCCATGAACCGGCGTGTGTAATTGGCAATTGCAAATTGAACATTGAAAATTGAGAATTGAAAATTGTTCGGTTCATGGGAAGGGAACAGGCGACGCCGGTGACAGCCCGGGTGCGTTCGGGTCGCCGGGCGGGCCGTCAGCCGCCCGGCGCCGCCAGCATTCGGAACCGGTAGGAGCCGGCGCCGACGCGGACGACGACAGCGGCGGGGCGCGTTTCCACGAGCTGCACGCCGCGGGCTTGAAGGAGGGGCGTCCGGCCCTCGCGGACGGCGGCGGGGGCGTTGGCGGGCAGCCACACCGTTGCGGTGGTGTTGGCGGGAACGTTCAGCGCCAGGTCGAAGTGGCTGTCCCGTGTCCAATTCCACGCGATGCGGCCGCGGATGGACTGGTGGCTGGCCTTCATCCACGCCACCCCTCCGCCCGGCCGGGGGCGGATGAGGAAATGGCGGAAACCGGGCTGGGCGGGGTCGGGGTGGAGGCCGGCGATTTCGCGCATGATCCATTCGCCGACGGCGCCGAGGGCCCAATGGTTGAAGGAATTCATGGCGCGGTCCTGGAACCCGCGGGCGGGCACGTAGCCGTCCCAGCGTTCCCAGATGGTGGTGGCGCCTTGGTCGAGGGTGAAATACCAGGAGGGAAAGGTGCGGTTGGTGAGGATTTGCCAGGCGGTGTCGACGCGGCCCTCGCGCGCCAGTTCGAGCAGGAGGCGGTGGGTGGTCTGGATGCCGCTGGACAGGTGGCCGTGGTAGCGGTTGAGGGCGGCGTGGAGGTGGTCGAGGGCGGCGGGGCGCAAGGCATCCGGCAGCAAGTCGAAGTGCAGCGCCAGGGCGTAGCCGGCCTGGGTGTCACCCTGGATCCGGCCGTCGGGCTGGACGAACGCGCGTTGGAATGCGGTTTGGATGCGGCGGAACCGATCCGCATACCGGGCGGCGTCGTCGGGCTGGTCGAGGACGGCAGCCATGCGGGACACGAGGTCTGTGGTGTGGGCGTGGAAGGCGGTGGCGAAGACGTCCTTGGGGATGGCGCCGCCTTGGTCCGGCCAGCCTTCGTGGTGGATGGTGTCGCCGTTGAGCCAGTCCCCGTAGGCATTGCCCCAGTTCGTCCGCCAAAGATGATCGGGATTGTGGGCGTGGACAAAGTCCACCCAGCGCCTGGCCGATTCGAAATGCGTTTCGAGAAGACGGCGGTCGCCGTAATTGACGTACGCCTGCCACGGCACGATCACACCGGCGTCCGCCCACGCGGGCGCGCCCGTGAAGCGGCTGTTGCGTCCGTAGGGATGGGGGGCAAAGTCGGGGAACCGGCCGTCGTCGGCCTGGGCGTCGCGGACGTCCTGGAGCCATTTGGTGAGGAAGGCGCCGAGGTTCATGTTGAACAGGGCGGTTTGGGCGAAGGCCTGGATGTCGCCCATCCAGCCGAGGCGCTCGTCGCGCTGCGGACAATCGGTGGGCACGGACACGAGGTTGGCGCGCTGGGTCCAGCGGATGTTCTGCCAGAGCCGGTTCAGCCGCGCATCCGAACACTCGAACGTGGCCGTTTCGGGCGCCGCGGAATGGACCACGATTGCGGTCAGGTCGCCGCGGTGCGGTCCTCGGGGCAGCCCGGTCACCTCGACGAACCGGAAGCCGTGGCAGGTGAAGCGCGGCTCGAACACCTCGCGGCCCGCGCCGCGCAGCGTGTAGCGGTCGGTCTGCGGCGCGCCGCGGAGGTTTGCGATGTAAAGGGTGCCGTCCTCGTTGAGCATTTCGGCGTGGCGGAGTGTGACGGTTGTGCCGGCGGGGCCGCGGCATTGCAGGCGGCAGTGGCCGACAAGGTTTTGTCCCAAATCAAAGACGTGGACGCCCGGCAGGGGTTCGGTGAGGGCCACCGGCTGGACCTCGCGCGTGGCGCGGACGGGTTCGTTGGGTTGGGCGACCAGGCGCGCCGTGGGGGGCGGCACGACGGTGACAGGTCCCCAGGCGCCGGGCGGCTCGCCGCGCGGCTGGTCCCAACCCGGCAGCTCCCGTCGCGCGTCATGGGTTTCGCCGTCGAGGAGGTCGTTTTGCCGGATCGGACCGTCGAGCGTGGCGCGCCAGGTGGGGTCGGTCGCCACCGTCTGGCGGGTGCCGTCGGCCAGGTCGATCTCGAGTTGGACGAGCAGACGGGGTTGCTCGCCGTAAACGCGGGTGAGCTTCTGGACCAGCCCGTCAGACATTCCGATGCGTCCGGCGAACCAGCCTTCGCCCAGCAGGGCGCCGAGGACGTTGTCGCCCCGGCGCAGCAGCCGGGTGACGTCGTAAGCCTGGTATTGGATGCGGCTGCCGTAATCGGTCCACTCCGGGGCGAGGCGATGGTCCCCAACGCGGCGGCCGTTCAAGCGCAGTTCGTATAAACCCAGGGCGGTCGCATAAACCGTGGCGTGCCGCGCGGGTTGATCCAGGACAAAGGCCTTTCGGAACAGCGGCGCCGGCATCGGCGTCGCAGGCCCGCCCCGCTGCGACACCACAACGCCATCGACGAGATTCGTTTCGGACCAGGTGCCGTCGCGTGCCGCCCCGGGGGCGCTGACAGGGGCGTGGAGCGCCAGGTTCGTGGAGCCTCTCAACACTTCAAACTCCGCCAGGGCGAATCCGTGCCAGGGCCCTCCGCGCCTTGCCAGGCGTGTGACATGCAGACGCACATGCCGCGCCGTGGCAGGCGCGAACGCCAGGGTCAGCGGCTCGCAGCCGGGCGCAGGCAGGTCGTGCGCGGTGCAATCCGCAAGCACCCGGACCCGGGCGAAGGCCGCATCGTCCCCGGCTTCGATCCGGAGCCGCCGCGGAAACAAATAGTCGCGGGCGGACGGGTCGTGAGGGTAGGGGTGCGCGGGGAAGAGGCGGACGCGGTCGAAGGTTTGGGGCTGGCGCAGGTCGACGACGACCCACTGGTTGGTGTCGGCGGTTTTCACCGATCGGCTGAGGAAACCGTAATTGGGTCGGACGACGGGGGCGGGCACGTGGGGGGTGGCGATCCATTGGGCCTGCCAGTCCTCGGGCTGCAGCAGGCCCATCCGCCAGAACGCGGGCCGGCTCCAGCGCGAGGGCCGGCCGTCCCGGTCCCACACCCGCACCTTCCAGAACACGGGCTGGCGCGAGCGCAAGACGGTGCCGCCATACGCGACATGGACCGATTGCGCGGAGGGCACCCGGCTGCTGTCCCACAGGTCCCCGCCACCGGCTTCGAGCTGGCCGCGGGTGCTGGCAGCCAGGATCCGATACGCGGTTTGGACCTGCCCACGTTCGGAGGACTCGACGATCCAGCTGAGGCGGGGTTGGGGGGATTGCACGGCGAGCGGCGTGTCGAGGTATTCGCAGCGCAGGCGGACCGGATCAAGGGCGGCGTGCACGCTGGCGGCGCAGGTCATCAGCGCGCCGGCGAGCCACGGGAGCAAGTGTCGGACATTCATGCGGGTGCCCCAGTATGGAGCACTCCGTGGTGCCGGGGCAATACTGGCGCACAGGCTCAAGGGATCGGGACGCGGCTACGGCGACGCGCCTGTTCGGCAATAGCAGGCTGAGATGCTTAACCCGCATTTCTCACCGCCCTGTGAGAAATGCAGGTTAACTCCTTCGCTGCGCCGCGTGCTTCAACTGTCTTTTCACTGATGTCTTGTTGGGCTTTCGTGTCTTCATGGTTCCTCAGAGGCCGGCAGCCGTACTGACCTCACGCCGGCACCCTGACACCTCGCAGACGAAGTG
>JAFGQR010000143.1 GCA_016935555.1 Verrucomicrobiota bacterium | reverse complement strand
GGTTCTGGGCGACGATGAATCCGGCGCAGTGGGGGGAGCGGCCGGTGCAGGGGTAGTCCTGGTAGTCCTGGAGATCGTAACCGTAGTCGAAGGTGAGTTCGTCGCCGGCGCGGACGGCTCGGAGGGAAACGATCCAGACGTGGAGGTGTTCCTGCTGGGCTTCGCAATTGGGGTCGCAGCTGTGGTTGAGGAAGCGGGCGGGGTTGTCTGGCGAGCCCCCATCCCCGCCGCGGCGGCGGGGCTTCCTTGGGACGGACACTGGGACGAGCATCGAACGCCGACCACCGAGCAGCCAAATGTCCGGGTGCCCCCATGCGCCTCGCGCTTCAGGAATTCTCGCCCCGCCACAGGGCCAGCCGCCTGCCCAGCGCGTCCAGCGGCGAAAGGTCGGGCGCGATTCCGGGCAGATCCCGGCGGAGCTGGGCCAGGTCGGGCACGGCGCCCCAGGCCGTGACGCGGAACACCTCCACCGCATGGCCGGTCGCCAGCCCCAGCTCGCGATTCTTGCGGTCGAACCGCCGCCGCAGGGTGCGCTGCCAGTCCTCGATCGACCGCGGAACCTCCATGTCGTGGCGGCCCACCCAGGGCAGCCACTCGGCGATCTGCGACTGGTGACACCACGACATCCGGGCAATCAGGGGAAAGGCCTCCTCCACGTCCACCACCACATCCGCCGCGTTGGCCCCCGCCATGTAGCCGTCATACACGTTCAGAATCACCGGCACCTTGCAGGGCGCGGAACGCGTCTCGTCGGCCGGATACTCCGGCGTGAACGCATGCGGCACATTGATCATGTAGGCCACGCGACGCACCCCCTCCGCCACCACCACATGGTCGCTGTGCACCCCCGCCAGCGGGTCCGCCGGCACCGGCGGACAAAACACGTAGTCCGGCTCGAAATCCCGGATCGCCTTCCACAGCGCCGCCAGAAAACCCGGCGTCACCTGCTGGCATGCCTCCCGCGGCACCTCCCCGTTCGGCAGGCGCAGCAGCCGGAACTCGTAATGGCCTGCCGCCGCGGACGCCTCCTGCTCCGCCAGGCGCAGCCGCCCCGTCTCCGCACGGGACCGGCAGTGGTGGCCCGCCTGGCCGTCCGTGCACACCAGCACCCGGCCGGCAAAGCCCGCGCCCAGCCGCCGCCGCCACAACTCGAACGTGCCCGCCGCGACGAATTCGTAATCGTCGAAGTGCGCGTGGATGCACAGGGCCTTCATGCCTGGACTCCCGGCGCCGCCCCGGGCGCTTCCGGCGCCGGGCGAAGGGTCAGCCGGCGGGTGCCGACGGCGGACACGAGGAGCAGGGTGACGAGCCAGTAGGCGGCGGCGGGGATGAACTGGCCGGCGTTGGGGGCGGCCAGGAACATGTCGGTGACTTTGAGGGAGTTGTTATACAGCAGCACCAGCAGCAGGCTGCCCCCCGTGCTGTTGAACAGCCACGTGATCAGGATCTGCGCCGGAACCACCCCCACCAACAGCATCACGAAAAACAGCACATCCCGCATCGTCACCCCCGAGCCCGCCGGCGCATGCTGCAGGTGGAAAAACGGTTGTGCCCAGACGGCCCACACCACCGCGATGATCAAGGACGCATCCAGCGCGCTGAAACGCTGCTGCAAACGCAACAGCGCAAAGCCGCGCCAGCCCAACTCCTCGCCCAGCGAGCTGCCCGTCATCAGCTGCAGGAAAAACACCGGCGCCAGGATGCCCCAACCCTGATACGGCCGCAGCCACGCCGGCATTGCCATGCCCTCGATCGGGGGCGACCCGAAATCCGGCGCGTCGCCGCCGAACATCATGTGAATCGCCGTCACCAGCAGCGACAGCGCCGCAGGCAGCAGCAACGCCGCCGCATACCACCCCGCGTGCACCCTCCAGATCAGCAGCCGGCTGAACAGCCGGCGCAACCCCTCCACCCCCTCCCCCACCCCCGTCACCAGCAGCGCCGCGAAACACGGTCCATACGCGCCAATCACGTGCAGCCAGGGAACCCAGCGGCTCGGCTCACCGCCCCGCGCCGGACCCGGCATCATGGCCAGGGGAAGCCACACGCCCCAGGAGATCACAAACATGAGCCCGAAAAACGCTATCAGGGGATGGCGCTTCATCGCCACGGTTATACCCGCCCCGCCGGGGAATGCAACGCCGCAGCGAGACGCGCGCCTGACCCGCGCGGAACACCGCGGCGCTTCAGGGCCGCAGCGGAGCCGGGACACGACGCGGAATCCCAATGCTCGTTGTTCGGGACCGGAAGCGGGTGCGGGACTGGGATGGGTCAGGGTGGCCTGGGCCGGGGCTCGCCCCGGGTTCAGCAAGAGCCCCGCCGTTGCGGCGGGGCCTTGCTTCCTTGCATGGACAGCGCGGAAAGTTGCAAGTTCACTGCCCGGCGCGATATCTACCGCGAACGGGTGGGGGCTGGCAAGCCCTTTTCGCGCTTTTTTTTCTTTTTTTTTACCGCACCGCGATGTGGACCAGCACCGCCAAAAGCCCGCCCACCACGGGCGCCACCACCGGCACCCAGGCATACCCCCAGTCGCTGTCCCGCTTGCCCGGCACCGGCAACAGCGCATGAACCAGCCGCGGACCCAGGTCGCGCGCCGGGTTGATCGCGTAGCCTGTCGTGCCCCCGAGAGAAAGCCCGATGCCGAACACCACCAGGCCGACCGGCAGCGCCCCGAGCGTGCCCAGGCCGATGGCCACCGGCTGTGCCGCGCCGGAGCCGGCCGGCATCGAGGCCGTGACATCCGTCATGAGAAAAATCGGCAGCACCAGCAGAAACGTCCCCAGCGTCTCACAGAAGAATGCCTGGGGCAGATGCCGGATGTTCGGCGCCGTGCAGAAACAGGCGAGCTTGGCGTTGGCATCGTCGGAGACCGCAAAGTGGGCGCGGTAAAAAAGGAACACGGCGGCGGCTCCGGCGATGGCTCCCAGCATTTGGGCCAGCACATAGCCCGCCACCTGGCCCGGGCCGAGTTTGCCGGCGGCGGCCATCGCCGCCGTGACCGCCGGGTTCAAGTGGGCGCCGCTAAAGGGCGCGGCGCAGAACGCGCCCACGAAGACCGCAAGACCCCAGCCTGCGCTGATCACGATCCAGCCGCCACCATGGCCCTTGGTGCGCGCCAGGAGCACATTGGCCACCACGCCGTTGCCAAAGATCACCAGAATGGCCGTGCCGAGGAATTCCGCGACGTATGCATTCATCGTTCAATCCGGGCTTGCGCAGCTGCGCGTGCGCAGGCTCTTCCAACCTGCCGCCTTTTGTCCAGCGCCAAGTCGCGGCGTTTGCGGTTGTCATTTGCCCGCGCGTTCCGGAACACTCGCCCTGCTTATGAGCCATGCCTCGAGTTCAAACGCCGCCGATCCCGATCCGCGCCTGGCGGCAGCCCGGTTGCGCAAGCTCTGCTCCCTGAGGCCGACCCTGGCGATCGTGCTGGGGAGCGGGTTCGACGACACGCTGGCCGGGATGCGGGTTGCGCTGGAGGTTCCCTACGCGAAGCTGCCGGGGTTTCCGCGGACGGCGGTGCTTGGGCATGCGGGGAAGCTGCGGTTTGGGCTGATCGGGGCCACCCCGTTGCTGGTCCTGAGCGGCCGGTCGCATTACTACGAAGGGCATTGCATGGACACGGTGACCTTCCCGGTGCGGGTGACGGCGGCATTGGGCATCCGGCATCTGCTGTTGACCAGCGCCGCCGGCGCCATCAACAAGCGCTACCGCCAAGGCGACTTCATGCTCCTCGCCGACCACATCAACTTCATGGGAGTCAATCCCCTCCGCGGCCAGGCGCCCCCGGGAACCGAGCCGTTCGTCGACCTGACCCGCGTCTATGACGAACCGCTCCGCGCCCTGCTCCGAGCCTCGGCGAAAACCACCCGCGTCCCCCTCCGGGAGGGCGTCTACCTGGCCGTCGCCGGGCCGTCCTACGAGACCCCCGCCGAAATCCGCATGTTTGCCCGGCTTGGGGCCGACGCGGTCGGCATGAGCACCGTGCCCGAAGCCGTCGTCGCGCGGCAGCACGGGATCGCCGTCGCCGGCCTTTCGTGCCTTACCAACCTGGCCGCGGGCCGCGCCTGCGGTCCGCTGTCGCATGCCGAAGTCATGGCCGCGGGGCGCCGGGCGCGAAGCGCGGCCGTGCGTCTGCTTGGGGAGTTTTGCGAGCGCTACGCGCGCCAATCATGAGGGGAATTGATTGCATCCATTGACAAATCTGTTGGGTGTCCCATACTGGGGCCATTGAGTTATGCAGATCGAAAGCCTGAAAGTCTATTGCGACCTTGCGGAGACGGAGAGCTTCACCAAGGCGGCGCAGATCAACGACGTCACCCAGTCCGCCGTCAGCCAGCAGATCAGTTCCCTGGAGCGGCTGTTCAAGACGCTGCTGATCGAGCGCAGCAAGAAGAAGTTTCGGCTCACGCGGGAGGGGCGGGTGCTTTACGATTACAGCAAGCAGATCATCCAGACCTACGAGTCGCTGTTCAACAAGCTCCAGGAAATCAAGGACATCGTCTCCGGCACCATCCGGGTGGCGACCATTTACAGCATTGGGCTGCATGACCTGCCCGGCTGCCTGAAGCGATTCCTCAAGAGCTATCCCACCGTCAACGTGCATGTCGAATACCGCCGGGCTGCCCAGGTGTATGAGGACGTGCTCGGCAACGTGGTCGACCTGGGCCTGGTCGCCTACCCCGTCCGCGACTCGAGACTCGACCTCGTGCCCTTGCGCAAAGAACCCCTCGTGCTCGTCTGCAGCCCGCACCATCCCCTGGCCCGGTCGAAATCCGTCCGCCTCAAAGACCTCGCCGGCCGGAAATTCGTCGCCTTCGACGCCGACACGCCCACGCGCAGAGCCCTCGACAAGCTGCTCCGCGAGCGCCGCGTCCACGTCACCGTCGCCATGGAGTTCGACAACATCGAAACCGTCAAACGCGCCGTCGAGATCAACGCCGGCGTCTCCATCCTGCCGCGCAGCACCGTCTCCCAGGAGGTCGCCCAACACGCCCTCGCCGAAATCCCCTTCGCCGACGGCGGGCTGACGCGCCCCGTCGCCGCCATTCACAAGCGAACCAAGGTGTTGTCCCCCGCCATGAAAGAGTTCATTGCCGCCTTGAAAGACCAACCTGACCCCGCCCGTCGCCACTCCGCCTCACCATGAACCCCGTCTTCACCGGCCCCGTCTACGTCGTCCGCGACAACATCGACACGGACCAGATCATCCCTGCCGAGTTCCTCAACCTCGTCCCCACCCTGCCCGACGAATATGAGAAGCTCGGCAGCTACGCGCTCCACGGCCTGCCCGAATCCCTCTACCCCACGCCATTCGTCCGGCCCGGCCAAGTCGACTCCGCGTTTCCCATCCTCATCGCCGGACGCAATTTCGGCTGCGGCAGCTCGCGCGAACACGCCGCCATCGCCCTCGGCTCCGCCGGCTGCCACCTCGTCGTCGCGGAAAGCTACGCCCGCATCTTCTTCCGGAACAGCGTGGCCACCGGCGAAGTCTACCCGTGCGAATGCGCCGAGCGCCTGTGCGACCGGCTCAAGACGGGCGACGAGGTGACCGTGGACCTGGACGCGCTGACGGTCCGGGCGACCGCCACGGGCAAGGTCTATGCCCTCAAACCCCTCGGGGACGTGCGGCCCGTGGTCGACGCGGGCGGCCTGTTCAACTTCGCGCGCCAGTCGGGCATGATCCGCACGGCAACTCCTGGATCTCCTCCCGCGTGAGCGCCCTGCCCGGGGACTCCTCCCCGGCGAGGTGAAGACGGATCTTGTCGATGGAACGGGGCAGGTGCATCCAGCCGCACATCGTTTCGCACGGGCTGCGAGGATAGATCGGATCGCTCATGAGCGGAGCATGAGACGGCGCCGCTGACCGGGCGACGGGAAACGCATTGGCCGATGCGGCCACACCGACGGGCGAGCCTGCGAGCGCGGTGGCGAAGGCCCAGCCAAGACCTTGATGGCAAGCGTAACGGGGGGGGCGTTATTCGGCGAATTGCCCCAAAAGTCTTGTGACCCGGGGCCGGGGGCAGGCGGGCGGGCGTCAGTTGTTGGCGTGATCGAGACAGGCGCGGACGGTTTGGGCGAGAAGGGGGGGAGGATACGGTTTTTGCAGGAAGAGACAGTCGTGAAGGGTCATGTCGCGTCCCATGATCTCGGGGCTGTAGCCGCTGGTGAAGATGATTTTGAGGGTGGGTTTGCGGCTTTTGAGTTCCTCGGCCAGTTCGCGTCCGTTCATGCCCTGAGGCATGATCATGTCGGTCAGGAGCACGTCCACGTTGCCCCCGTGCTCGTCCCAGACCTTCAGGGCTTCGTGTCCGGAGGCGGCTTCGAGGACGCGGTAATCGAATTCGGAGAGGACGACGCGTGCCAGTTCGCGGAGCACGGGTTCGTCTTCGACGAGGAGGACAGTTTCGTGGCGGCCGCGGAGGGCGGGGGGATCGGCGGACGGGTTGGCGTGGGGCTCGAGGGGTTTGGAGGTGGCGGGCAGATAGATTTTGAAGGTGGTGCCGGCGTTGAGTTCGCTGGCGACCCGGATCCAGCCCTGGTGCTGTTTGACGATGCCGTAGACGGTCGCCAGGCCGAGCCCCGTGCCCTTGCCGACCTCCTTGGTCGTGAAAAAGGGCTCGAAAATCCGGTCGAGCGTGTCGCGTGGCATCCCGTGGCCGGTGTCGCTGACACTGAGGCAGAGATGGCGTCCGGGCCGGGCGTCGGGGTGGTGCTGGGCGTGGTCGGCGTCGATGTCGACGGCGGTGGTGGTGATGACGAGGCGGCCGCCTTTGGGCATGGCGTCGCGCGAGTTGACGACGAGGTTCAGGATGACCTGTTCGATCATCCCCGCGTCGCCTTCCATGGGCGGGAGCCCGGGCGCGGGGAACGATTCGAGGGCGATGTCATCGCCCAGGAGGCGTTGAAGCATGGTCGTGAGGTTGCCGAGCACGGCATTGAGGTCGAGGACGCGCGGCTGCAGGACCTGCTTGCGGCTGAAGACGAGCAACTGGCGGGTGAGGGCGGAGGCGCGTTTGGCGGCGGCGGAGATCTGGTGGAGGGGATCGGCCGATGGATTCTGGGCGTCGCAGCGGGCGAGGAGCCGGTCGGCGTGGCCTTCGATGATGGTGAGGATGTTGTTGAAGTCGTGGGCGACACCGGCGGCCAGCTGGCCGATGGACTCGAGTTTTTGGGAGTGGCGCAGCTGGGCTTCGAGGGCGAGGCGTTCGGTGTTGTCGACGCCGTAGCAATGGACGACCTGGCTGGAGAGGATCGGAAAGAAGGACCACGTGAGGGTGCGCCCCTGGAGAAGCATCTCATGGCGCAGCCGGCTCTGGCCGGTGCGGAGGCATTCGCGGACGAGGGCGGGAGCGTCAGGGGGCAGGAGGGCACCGGGTTCGGGGATGTCCATGGCGGCGGCCATGTCCCTGGCGGCCTGGTTGAAATACGTCAAGGTGCCGTCGGCGGCCAGTTCCATGACCGGGTCGGGATTGTAGCGGGCGAAGGCGGCGAGCTTCTCGATTTCGGCGGCGGCGCGCTTGCGTTCGGTGATGTCACTGAGCGTGCCGGAGGCGCCGGGTTGCGAGTCCGGCGTGTCCAGGAGGGGTTGGGCGTAGACCTCCATCCAGCGGAACGTGCCGTCTTTGGCAAGGTAGCGCACCTCGTCGCGGCAGAAGCTCTTGGTGCGGCTGATGACTTCGAGCATCAGCTCGCGGTGGCCGGCGAGGTCTTCGGGATGGACGTAGTCAGTGAACGGCGTGCCGAGGGTGTCGCGGATTTTGAAGCCGGTGATTTCGGTCCAGGCGGGATTGAGAAAGGTCCAGCGAGCGTCCTGGTCGAGCTGGAAGATGACTTCCTTGATGTTTTCGACCACGGAGCGGTACTTGATTTCGCTGGCGCCGAGGGCTTCTTCGGAGCGTTTGCGTTCGATGCACAGCGCAATGCCGTTGGCCACAGAGGCCATCTCCTGCAGGCTGGCCCCGGTCAGCAGCTGGCGGGAAAACAGCGTCATCAGCCCGACCAGCCGGTCCTCGAGCCGCAAAGGGTGGGCCGCAAAACTCACCAGGCGCTCGCGGCGGGCCCATTCCCGGTCGAGAAGCCGGGCGTCGCCGCGCAACTGCGGGATGAGGACGGGCTGCCCGGCGGCCAGAGCCTTGAGGTCGAGGGCGACACGGGACTGCTGGAACTCGAGTTTCTGGGGGGAGGGGTGGAGGCCGGCGGAGGCGTGGAGGCGGAGGGTGTCGGGGTCGGGGTCGCAGACCCAGATATTGGCCTGGACGGCCTTGAGGTAATGGAGCATGGCGGCGGCACAGCGCTGGAGGATCGGGCGGAGGGCATCGCGCTGGGTCAGGGCCAGGCCGATGTCGGCGCCGAACGCGGCGAGGCGGGCCTGGTTGGCGGCGGCCTGGGCGACGGCGCGTTTGCGTTCGATGGCGTAGCGGATGGAGCGCTCGAGCATGCCGGCATCGAGTTTGCCCTTGACGAGGTAGTCGTCGGCGCCGGCCCTCATGGCTTCCAGGTCGATCTCATGTTCACCCTGGCTGGTGAGCAGGATGATGGGCAGCCTGCAGCCCCGGTCGAGGACGGTGCGGAGCAGTTCGACGCCGTTGCGGGCGCCGAGGCGATAGTCGAAAAGGCAGACGTCGTGGCGGTTGCGCACGGCGGCGGCCAGGCCGCTGTCAAAGGTCTTGTGCCAGTCCACCTGGTAGCGCTGCCGGGCAATGTCGCCCATCAGGTTGCAAGCGAGAATGTAATCGTCCTCGTCGTCTTCGACCAGGAGCACCCGGATCGGCCCGTTGGCGGAGGCAGGCTGCACTAGTTCCTCGAGGGAAGCTGAACGATGCCGAACCAGTATTTGCCGAGGAGGCGCATGACGTCGACGAGCGAGTCGAAGGTGACTGGTTTGGAGATGAAGGAATTGGCGCCGAGCTCGTAGATGCGGCCGATGTCCGTGTCGGCTTTCGATGTGGTCAACACCACGACCGGGATCTGGCGCAGCTCGGGATCGGACTTGATCTCCCGCAGGGCCTCCCGGCCGTCCTTGCGCGGCATGTTGAGATCCAGGAGGATGAGGCCCGGTCTGGGGGAGGTGCCGGGGGCGGCATACTTGCCCCGGTGATGGAGGAAGTCGAGCAGGTCGACGCCGTTCTCGACGAAATGCAGGTGGTTGGCAAGCTGGCATTCCGTCAGCGCGTCCTGGGCCAGCAGCCGGTCGTCCGCGTCGTCGTCGGCCATCAGGATGACCAGGGGTTTGGATGTCTCGCTCATGGGGGGGGGTCTCCGCGGGGCTGGCGCACCGGCAGGGTGACCGTGAAGGTCGCCCCTTCGCCCGGTTTGCTGCGGGCGGCAATCGTGCCGCCGTGGCGGTCGGTGATCCGGCGGCACACCGCCAGGCCGACGCCGGTGCCTTCGTAGTCGCTGCGGCCGTGCAGGCGTTGGAACACGGCGAAAATCTTCTCCGCATACTCCTCCTCGAAGCCGATCCCGTTGTCCTCAACGGTCAGCTCGCAGACTTCGTCGTCGGGTGTGGGATCCTTGGCGCAGGAGAAGGGCCGTTTGACGACTCGGGCGTCGATTTTGACGACGGGCTGGGTGTTGGGGGGTTGGAATTTGAGGGAGTTGCTGATGAGGTTCTGAAGGAGCTGCCGCATCTGCAGGGGGTCGGCGTCGATCGTCGGGAGGGCGCCGAGGTGGATCTTGGCCCCGGATTTTTCGACGCGGACTTCGAGATCGGTGAGGACTTCGCGGGTGATCTGGGCCAGGTCAACCGGGACAAACGGCTGGTTGCTGCTGATGACCCGCGAGAACGTCAGCAGATCGTCAATCAGCGTCCGCATCCGCGCCGCGGCGCTCTGCATGCGCTGCAGGTAATCGCGGCCGTCGGCTTGCTGCGTGGCATCCAGCCTTCCCTTGAGACGGTCGCCGAAGGCCTGGATTTTGCGGAGCGGCTCCTGGAGGTCGTGGGACGCCACGTAGGCGAACTGCTCGAGCTCGGCGTTGGACCGCGCCAGCTCCGCCGCCTTGCGCGCCAGGGTCTCCTCGGCGCGCTTGCGTTCCGTGATGTCCTTGAACAGCACGACCGCACCCACCATCCGCCCGTTTTCCAGGATCGGCGTCCGGACGTATTCGACGGGGAACGTGCCGCCGTCTTTGCGGTAGAACACCTGTTCGGCGAGCAGGTTCCCGTTCCGGTCCATCAGCTGCGTGTTGCCACTGGGCACACCGTCGGTCGGCTGCCGATGAAACACCTCACGCTCGGGTTTGCCCACGAGTTCCTGGACCTCCCAGCCTGTGAGTTTCGCGGCGGTGGGATTGACAAAGGTGGTTTTGCCCTGGAGATCCAGGCCGTAAATGCCCTCGCCGGCGGAGTTGAGGATGTGCTCGTAACGCCGCTGCAGGGTCTGCAGCTCCTGCGTGCGCATTTGCACGTGCATTTCCAGAACGTCCTTGGAACGCGACAACTCCTGGCGCTGGTAGGTCAGGCTTTTCTCGGCCTGCTTGCGGTCGTTGAGTTCCTTCTCCAACGCCGCGTGGGCGCGCGCCAAGTCCGCCGTGCGCGCTTCAATCGCGTGCTCGATGCGCTGGGCCATCTGTTCCTCGAGTTGGTGGCGCTTCTCCAGTTCGCCTTTCAACTGGTCCCGGAGGCGGGCCAGCCGTTGCTCCCCCTCGCGCGCGCTGGACTCGCTCGCTTCCCGCCTCTCCAGCATCCGCCGAAACCACGCGTGCCGAAGCCACCCCAGGCCGAAGACCAGGCTGAGCGTCAACCCCGCTCCCCCCGCCGCCGTCGCCAGGGTCACCCGCATGGCCCAGTCGTCCAAGTGCCCGAGAAACGCCGCCAGGCTGCGGTCTGTGTCCTCGCGCGACGGGGGTGGCGTGCCGAGGGGCGCGGGGGTGCCGGCTTGCGTTTTGTGGCTGTAGAGGCGCAGCCCGTGTTCTTTGGCTTGGGCGCGCAGGGCCAGACTGCCCGTCCAATAAACCCAGAAGCTCAGCCCCAGCACGACCAGCAGCGCCAGGAGCGTCCCCACAACCAACGGTTTGGTGGAGGGCACCGGGTTTTCCGTTTTCTTGTCCATGATATGTGTTGATCCCAATCGCCACACGCCATCGCAGGCCACTCGACGGCTTACCTAGCGTATCGGACCGGGCCGGTCCGACCTTAAACCCACGCCGCCCCGACATGCCCGCAGCGCCCCTGTCGGGCTGCCTCGTCAGCCCGGCAGCCCCCCCCGTCCTGCTCAGCACGTCGTATGCCCCCCATCAAGCCCCCGCTCGCGGAAACGCTCCGGCTGCCGCCGCCATGGCCCCCCAGCGCCGGACCCGACCAAAATCCGATTGTCAAACCGGGCCGCTCCTGCTAAACACTGGCCATTCGAACGAATGAAGGCCATTCTTGGCTATGGCTGGTGAAAAGAAATCGGACGCCGAGCGCGACGAAATGCTGAAAAGCTCGTCGCTCTATCGGGAGTTTCAGGCGGAACGCGAGGAGATTTTGCGGCACAAGTGGCTCGAGTCGGAAAAGGCCGGCTACGACATTGGTTTCGAGCAGGCGCTGACGGACTGGATCATCAAGCACCGGTCCAAGTGGCGAAAGGGCCGCCAGAGCCCGCAATAGCCTCGGGCGCCAACCGCGGGAACCGGCCGTTCTCGCAGGTTGCCCGCAGGATTGCCACGGCAGCATGAACCTCAAGCTCCTCCGAACCCCCGACGGCCCGCGCGGCAGGGCCTCCCGGTCGCGTTATGGCTGAACCCCGCGCCACTCCCAGGACGGTTCTCCTCACCGAAGCGGACATGCGGCGGCTGCTTTCGCGCATGGCGCACGACATTGTGAAGCGCAACGAGGACAGCCGCAAGGTCGCCCTGGTGGGCGTGCAGAGCGGCGGCATCCACCTGGCCCGGCGCCTGGCCGCCCTGCTCGGACGCCTCTGGCACCACCCGGTCCCCGTCGGACAACTGGACGTCGCCATGCACCGGGACGACCTCAACCACAAGGCCGCCCCCAAGGTCTACCCCACCGTTATCCCGTTCGACCTGAACCACAAAACGGTCGTCCTGGTCGATGACGTCCTGTTCCGCGGACGCACCGCCCGCGCCGCCCTGGACGCCCTCAACGATTTCGGCCGCCCCCAGCGCGTCCAGCTCGCGGTGCTGATCGATCGCGGGCACCGCGAACTCCCCATCAAGGCGGATTTTGTCGGCAAGAACGTTTCCACCGGCGTGCGGGAACGCGTGGATGTGCGCCTGAAGGAGGAAACCGACGAGGACGTGGTCTATCTGGAGAAAGATTGAGGCGCCGCCCGCATGACCTGGCACCGACGACACCTGCTCGACATCGAATCGCTCGCGCCCGAGGAAATTCTGCTGGTGCTGGACACCGCGCGCGCCTTCAAGGCGGTCGGCCAGCGCGCCATCAAGAAGGTCCCCGCCCTGCGCGGCAAGACCGTTGTCAACCTCTTCATCGAACCCTCCACGCGCACCCGCACCAGCTTCGAACTCGCCGCCGTGCGCCTCAGCGCCGACGTCATCAACTTCAACGCCGAGGCGTCCTCGTTCAAAAAGGGCGAAACCCTCAAGGACACCGCCCGCAACCTCGAGGCGCTCAACGCCGACATTTTCATCATCCGCCACAGCGCCGCCGGCGCCCCCCACTTTCTTGCCCGCTGCGTGGCCGGCAGCGTGGTCAATGCCGGCGACGGCGCCCATGAACATCCCACCCAGGCCCTTCTCGACACCTTCACCATCCGCGAGAAAAAAGGCCGCATCGCCGGACTCAACGTCGTCATCCTCGGCGACATCCTCTACAGCCGCGTCGCCCGGTCCAATATCTGGGCGCTGACGAAACTCGGCGCGCACGTCACCCTCTGCGGGCCCTCCACGCTTGTCCCGCGAACCTTCGAACAGCTGGGCTGCCGGGTGTCCCACAACGTCGATGACGCCATCGCCTCCGCGGACGTCATCAACCTCCTCCGCATCCAGCACGAGCGCCAGCGCAAAACCATGTTCCCCGGCATCGGCGAATACGCCAGCCTTTTCGGCCTCAACCAGGCCCGCCTCGCCCGCACCCGGCCTGAGGTCCTCATCATGCACCCCGGCCCCATCAACCGGGGCGTGGAAATCGACAGCGAAATCGCCGACGGCGGGCGCTCCGTGATCCTCGAGCAGGTCACCAACGGCCTCGCGGTCCGCATGGCCGCGCTGTTCCTCATCAACGGCGGCCAGGGCCCCCAGGCTCTGGGGGAATGACCCCCGCCCTGCCCCGCCCCGCCGCGCGTCCCCGCAGGCCCGCCCGCGAGCGTCAGGACGCCCGCGGGCGCGGCGCGCATCTGGCGAGGCGGTCGAGGTGGGTGCGGGCGTGGTCGAGCCATTCGGCGGGGGGCAGGGCGTAGGGACGGAAGGTTTCGAGGGTGCCCTCCTGTTCATTGAAGAACAAGGCGCGATGGAGGCCGAGGGCGCTGGCCTTGGGGTCGTCGCACAAGCTGGCGGAATCGTTGGCGCTCATCTGGAAGAGGACGCGCATTTCGAATTCGTTAAGGGCTTTGCGGCCGAGGAACCGGTTGACGTTGTTGTAGGTGTCAACGGCGGCGACGACGTGGATGCCGTGGGCGGCCCCTTCGTTGACCAGTTTGAGGAGTTGGGCCGCGGGCTTGGCCTGCGTGGCGGTGTCGTCGAGGGAGAAACCCATGTCCTCATCCTGCCGGAGTTTCTTGAAGTGCTGCAGCCCGTGGATGAACAGAAACACGGCGGGCGCGGCGCGGGATTCGTCCTCGGCGCGGCGGTCGAGGTCCTGGGTCAGGCTGGTCATGACGGCGCCGAGAGCGCCGGCTTTGGCGAGGGTGAGATCGTGGGGGATGGCGCCGACGACGCGGTCGATCCAGGCGCGGCCCGGAGAGCCGGGGGCCAGGGATTCGAGGAGGACGAAGCGGACGGTGGACGCGGGGTATTGGGCGGCGAGGGCGACGAGGCCCAGGGTGAAGATGGCGAGGATGGCTTCATCGCGCTGGCCGACGAGGAGGAGGTGGCTGCCGCTGCGTTTTTGGAAGAGGGCTTCGGTGGGGCCTTTGATGGAGTTGGGGGCGCCGAGCCAGATCCGGGCGGCCGGGGCCGGTTGGATCCGGGAGGCGCCAAGGAGGGTCTGGAGCGGCTGGTTCTCGCGGACATCGGCGGGAGCGTTGCCCTCGAAGACGATGGGGCCGGGATACGGGGTCGGGACGCCGTCGGCCCGGGTGCGGACGCGCTGGAGGCAGGCGTCGCGGTCGGCATCGGAGAGCCAGACGGCCTGGAAGGGGCTGTTGCCTTCCTGCATGCCGGCCATGTCGTTGTAGATGCCCTCGCCGGGGCGGGAGAGCAGGCGCGGGGCGGCGTTGTTTTCGTCCATGATCAGGTAGGCATCGGCTTCATTGCATTGGAGAGCGATGCGGATGACCATCTGGCCGAGGGTGGTGCGGGCGAGGGTGTAGGCGCCGCCGAGGGTCTGGGAGCCGAGCAGGACATGGATGCCGAAGGCGCGGCCCTGGCGGACGATGCGGTCGAGGAGCACCGCGGCGGCCTGCGAGATGCGGTCGTCTTCGACAAAGAACTCCTGGAACTCGTCGATGATGAGGAGCGAGCGGGGCATGGGGGCGTTGCCGCCGGCGCGCTTGTAGCCGGGGAGATCCTGGACGCCGAGCTGGCGGAAAAGGTCGCCGCGCCGTTTCAGTTCCTCATCGACCCGCTGCAGCACGCTCAGGCCGAATTCGCGGTCGCTTTCGATGGCCACCACGCGCGCCTGGGGGAGGCGTCGGGCGGCATACCCCTTGAACTCGACGCCCTTTTTGAAGTCGACCAGGTAAAACTCGACCTGCTCGGGGCTGCACCAGAGGGCGAGATTCGTGATGATGACGTGGAACAACGTCGATTTGCCCGACCCGGTTTTCCCCGCGACGAGCGCGTGTTGGCGGGTGCCTTTGCCGATGGCGAGGTATTGGAGCTTGGTGGCGCCCGAGCGTCCGATGGGCACGCGCAGTTCCTCGGTGGTCTCCAGCGTCCACATCTCCGGATCGGCCGGGGCAACCTGGCTGAAGGGCACTTCGACGCGGTTGGCGCCACGGCTGGACTGGCCGACTTTCTGCAGGAACCCGGTGGCCAGGGCGGGTTCGGGTGGCGCCTCGGGAAGGACGCGGGTGCCCGGAACGGGCGGGTTTGCCAGGAGCAACTGGTTCGCGGAGCACTGGATGCACACGCTGCTCTTGCGAAGATCGTCAGGGACAAAGTCCGGCGGCGCGGGGTGGCGATGGTCCCAGTGGATGAGGGTGTAGACGCCGCAGCGGGCGCCGCTGGCGGCGATGTGGAGAAGGCGGCGGGTGGCGGTTTCGCTGAAGTTGACGGGGAAATCCGCGATGACGACGAAGTGATGTTTTTCGGCGATGTTGCCGGCTTGGGCGTTGTATTCGGCGATGGTGGCGTATTCGTTGCGGAGGTACATCTGGATGACCTTTTCCATGTGCTCGTTCAGGTCCGCCAGGCGCTGTTCGATCTGCGCGGTCTGGGTCCAGATGCGGTTGTTGATCAGGTTGTCCTCGAAATCGGCCAGGTGCATGATGCCGGCGAAATTCTGGCCGAGCTTCAGGGGGTCAATGATGGTGAAGCTGACCTTGCCGGGCGGCGACACGGCCAGGAGGCGGAACACGATGTTGTTGAGGGCGGCGACCGCGGTTTCGCCGCCGGAGCGGGTGGTTTCGAACAGGATGGAGCCGCGCTGGGGATAGACGAGGACGAGCGGGGCGGTGAATCGGGCGGGGCCGGGCAGGGCGAGGCGCGCGTCTTTGGGGAGGGTTTCGGCGAGTTGGGAGACGTCCACCTCGAGCGATCCGAATGGCGCGGCGTTGTGAAACGCAGCCGGCGGCGTCCACAAGTCCCACCGCTCCGGCTCCCACGGCGGAAAGGCCGCCGCCGCGGCGGCGGCGGACCGCCTGAGGGCGTCGTAGACAGGTCCCAGCCGGCGGGTCCAGTCCGCTTGAAGCTCGGCCCAGCGCGCCTGGTGTTCGGCGTCGAGCTGCCGGCGGCGGGCGGCGTGGGTGGCGTTCAGCTGCTGTTGCTGCGCGGCCGTCTCCCGGTCAAGGCGGGTCCGGGCCGCGGCCTGGTCGCGTTCGAGCTGCCGGCGGCGCGCCTGGTGCCAGCGCTCCAGCTTGTCGGCCACACGCCGCGCCCTGGCCTCGAGCCGGGCCGGCGCGGACTCGCGGACGGCGGCGCTTTGCTCGACGGCCGTCTGCCAGTCCTGTTCGAGCTGGCGGGCGCGGTTTTGGGCTTCGGCCTGGATGCGTTCGATCTCGCGGGCGTGGCGGGCCTGGGCTTTTTCGAGGGCGGCGTTATGGAGTTGGCGGGCGGATTCGAGGTCTTGGGCGAGGGAGGCGGCGAGGGGGCCGGCTTGGCGGCGGCCGTAGAAATAAAGGGCGAGGAGGAGGGCGAGGAGGGCGCCCATGAGGGCGGCGGCATGGGGATAGGTGAGGTGATGGCTGCCGAAGTAGCGGAGCACGGGCACGGCGACGCCGCAGCCGACGACGATCAGGAGGATCCAGAACCCCAGGGCAAGGTCGCGGAACATGCGCGCGAACAGGAACCGTTCGAAGCGGCCAAGATCGGCGTCGGCTTTCGCGTGGCGGTCGTGGAGCGTCTCGAGGAGCTGGTATTCGTCCGCGGCGGGATCGGGCGGGGGCGGCGCCGGAGGGGCGGTGAGGCGGGCGACGAACGGGGGGTAGCCGCGGAAGGCGTGGGCGGTGGCGGCCTCGAGGGCAACGAAGGCCTCGCGGTTTTCGGCGAGCTGGCGGCTGAACTCGGCCAGGGTTTCGTCGTTGCGCGCGAGGTTCTCCTTGCGTTCGCGCTCGGTTTCGATGAGGCCTTTTTGGGCGGCGTATTTGCGCCGGCCCTCCTCGTGATCGATGCGTTCGGCGAGGTGGTGTTGGCTGGACTGGCGGGCTTGCTGGAAGCGGGCGAGGCGGCGTTCGTAGCGGGCCTGGAGCCGGGCGCGCGTGTCCTTCCAGGCGGCTTCGGCCCGCTGGAGATCGTCGGCGCGGCGGGCGGCGTTGGTTTCGGCGGATTGCTCGAGGCTTTTGGCGGCGGCCCCGGATTGGAGGCGGTAGTCGTGCTCGAGTTTTTCCTCGGCGGCGGCGGCGGTGCGGATCGCGGTTTTGAGGCGATCCAGCAGGTCGATGGTTTCGCTGACGCTGAGGTGACTACTCACAGTCGCTCCTCACCTTGGCAATGACCTTGTCGAGCTGTTCGAGGACGGGGAGCGCGTGGTCGACGCTGGCCAGCAGTTCCGCCAGGTACTGGCGCTCGAACTCCCGGCTGCGGGCATCGTGCCAGCTGGCTTGGGTTTGTTCCCAGAGGAGGGACAGGTCCTTCGTGAGCACGACGAGGGATTTTCCGGTGGCGTTGAGGTTCATGGGCCGCCTCCGTCGGGGGACGGGTCGGGCGCGCGCGCGGGCGGCGCGGCGCCGGCGCCGGCGGTGTCGGGGGCGGCGTCAGGCTCTTCCGATGCGGGGGGCGGGGGGGGGTCGGCGGCGGGGGTGGGGACGCCGGTGTAGGCGTCGAGGCTCTTGAGGGTGAGGGCGAGGAAGGCGGCGGCTTTGGGCATGAGGTGGGCCAGCACCGTGCGGAGGTGTTCGAGTTGTTTGAGCAGGGGTTCGACGCGGTGGTCGAACTCGAGGTGCCAGCGCTTGACGAGCTTCAGCTTGGCTTCGGCGTCGGCGAGCGCGCGGCGGGCGCGCTGGACGGCGGCTTTTTCGGCGGCGGTGGCTTCGCGCAGGTTGGAGAGGCCTGCGCTAAAGAGGGTTTGCTGGGCCTGTTCGAGGTCGCGCAGGCGGCGTCGGACCTGGTGTTCCCAGTGGATGCGGCGGTCGGATTCGAGCCACTGGCGGGTGCGAGACACCTCGTCGCAGGCCTCTTCGAGCACGGGACGGGCCTTGGTGGTGTAGACGAGCAGGCTGGCGCGGAACGCGTCGATCGCTTCGACGGAGGTGACGTGGGCGCCTTCGGGCATGGTCAGCGTTGGCCGAGGTATTCCTCGATGCGTTGGGCTTTGCGCAGGAGGTAGGGCACGTGCAGATCAGCCACCTCGACGAATTTTTTCAGCACCTTGACGGTCTGTTTGAACTCGTCGGAGAACTTGTTGTGTTCCTGGTCCTGCCAGGTTTCCCCGAGCGCCGCGAAGCGTGCCTGCAGCGACCCCAAGCGGCTTTGCAGATCCCGGTTGAACCGTTGGAGTTCCTCGGCGAAGCGCTTCACTTCGGCCGGATCCATGATTGCCTGTGGCATACTTCCCTGTTACCATCACGCACCGACCCGGCAAGTCAAATCGAAACCGCCCGGCAGCAACGCCGGGCGCGGGACGCCGGGACGGAGACAAAGCTCCGCCGGCGGGGACAAGCATGGGGGAGCGACGGAAGAAGGGGAGGAGGGAGGGCTCGCGAGGCAGGATGCCCGGTCTCAGTTGAGGGACTGTTGTGTGGGAGGCATCCTTTACTTCGGGCGGTTTTTTAGCAAAACCCTTTCACCTGCCGCGCCTCGCGAGCCATAGTTCTCAGTTTTCCTCCGATGAAGAAAATCATCCGTGACAAGCCGGGCCGGCCCGCAGGCCGTCCCGGTCCAACCGTCCATCGTCAAAGAGCGCCGAACGCAATCACCGCGTCCACTGTGATCAAACAGCGCGGCCGGCTCAACGTTGCGGAGGTCAGCCAGATTCTTTTGACCTGCCGCCCTCCTGTCCGCCTGCGAACCGTGCCGCACCGGATCGGTGTCGGAGGCACTTCGATGCCCGGACAGGAGGCTGGGGATTGGATGGAAACGGGGGACGACGTATTCGATTTCATTTGATTTGGACCGGAGTCAGTTCAGGGCGACTCCGCGGCGCACATACGTCGGCACGTCGAGGTCTTCGCCGCGGTGGATGGTGGGCTCGCTTTTCTCGAAGCGGCCCTTGGAGACGATTTCAAGAGGCAACTGGCCCTGTCGGAACCGGGACTTGAGGCGCCGACCGCCGCAACCTTCCTGTTGGGTCCAGAGCTGCTCCGTCTGCTCGGCAGTGAGCTCGGGCGGCGGCGGCAAAAAACGCGACGCGGGCCGTGGGGAACTCAGGGGTTCGACGAGTTGGGATTGGATTTCCGGGGCGATGAGAGACTCTTCGGAGGGTGCGGCGGCGGCCGGGGGTTCCCCGGCGCCGGGACGCGACGCGATGAGCGTCACCTGCAGGCGGTCGCCGAGGGTGTCGTCGAGGGAGGCCGCGAGCACCACGTGGGCGTTTTCGGCCTGCTGGTTGATCTCCTCCATCAAGCGGTGGACTTCCGACATCGCCAGGCCGGGTCCTCCCGAGAGGCTGACGAGCACGCCGGCGGCGTTGGACAGCGCCTGGCCCGACTCGAGGAGGGGGTGGGACCGGATTTGGTCGAGGGCGGCTTGGACGCGGTTTTCGCCGCTGGCTTCGGCGGTGGCCAGGGCGCTTTCGGCGTGTTTGCCCTGGGTGAGCGCGCAGAGATCGGCGAAATCCGCGTTGAGCAGCCCGGGTTTGGACAGCAGACGCCAGATGCCGCGCAGGCCCTGAGCAACGAGTTCGTTGGTGAGCGCAAAGGCGTGCAGCAGGCTGGTGCCGTCGTCGATCAGCTTGAACACATTCTGGTTGGGCACGCAAATGACCACGTCGGCGGCCTTTTTCAGGTCGTGCAAGCCGATCTGCGCCTGGCGCTGGCGGCGCTGGCCTTCGCATGCGAACGGCAGAATGGCGGCCACCAGCACCAGCGCGCCCTGCTCCCGCGCCGCCCGCGCCACCACCGGGCCCGCGCCGGTGCCCGTGCCGCCCCCGAGCCCCACGACCAGAAACACAATGTCCGCCCCCTCGCACAGCCCCCGAATGCCCGCCATGTCGACTTCCGCCGCCGCGCGGCCCCGCTCCGGGTCCCCGCCGGTGCCGAGTCCGCGCATCATCCGCGCGCCGAGGCTCAGCTGGGTGGGCAGGACGGTTTGGGCCAGGGCGCGCGCATTGGTGTTCAGGCCGGCGAAGCTGACGTGCGGGAGCGGGTCGCGCGCCAGGTGCGCGGCGACATTGCAGCCGGCATCGCCCACGCCCAACACGCGGATGGTGACCGCGGGGGTGGGGGCGGGGACGGCGGCGGCGGCGGCTTCGGAGGTATTGAGGGCGGGAGGGTGAGGGGTCATGGGGATGGGGAGACGGGGGGGTTGAGGCAGCGGTGAGAGGGCGGGGCGTGGCGCCGTGCAACGTCACGGGCCGCGAAGCCTCAGGCGCGTCCGAAAAAGATCTGGACGCGCTTGCGGATGGCGTTGACGAAGCCGTCGCCGTCGCGTTTTCTGTGCTGGGAGGCGCCGTATTTGACGAGGCCGGCGGCGGTGGCGAACTCGGGCTGGTCGAGGGCGGATTTGAGGCCGCTGACGGAGGAGGCGCGGCCGAGGGTGGCGGGCATGTCGAAGATGCGGGTGGCGAGCTGGTCGATGCCGGGAATGCGGGCGCCGCCGCCGCAGATGAAGACGCCGGCGCAGAGGTAGTTGAGGAGGCCGGCCTGGCTGAGTTCGGCGGCGATGATTTCGAAGAGTTCCTCGAGGCGCAGCGCCATGATGCGGCGGAGGTGTTCGAGGTTGATGGTTTTGGTGTGGAGTCCCGGCTCGCCGGTCAGAGGGAGGGTCTGGCCCTTGTCGGCGTCGGAGGTGAGGGCCGAGCCGTGTTGGATTTTGAGGTCCTCGGCGCGGCGGAGGGGCACTTTCAGGCCGTAGGCGAGGTCGTTGGAGACATGGTCGCCGCCGACGGCGAGGACGCCGGTGTGGCGGATGATGCCGCCGGAATAGACGACGTATTCGGTGGTGCCGCCGCCGATGTCGATGACCAGGGCGCCCATCTGTTTCTGGTCGTGGCTGAGGAGGGCCAGGGCCGAGCCGAGGCCGTTGAAGGCGATGTCTTCGACGTCCAGGGGCAGGCCTTTGATGAGGCGGATGGGGTTTTGGAAGCGGTGGGCGTTGCCGTGGACGACATGCATGTCCACCTCAAGCCGCGCCGCGAGCATGCCGACCGGGTCGATCACGCCGGGCTGGCCGTCCACGAGAAAATGCTGGCGGATCGCATGCAGGGGCGTGTTCTCAGCCGGCAGGTTGATGACCTTGGCGTTCTTGATGGCGTCGGCGACGTCCTCCGCCGCAATCTCGCGGTCGGCGGACGCCACGGGGTGCATGCCGCGGTTGGTGAAGCCGCGGACGTGGCCGCCGGTCACGCCCAGGTAGACGCTGCGCACTTCCACGTCCGCCTGCTGCTCCGCATCCACGATCGCGTTGCGCACATCCTCCACGGCTTTCGCCGCGTCCGCAATCTCGCCCTTGCGCACGCCCCGCGAGCGGGCCTGGCCGACGCCGATGATGTTCAGGGCGCCGTTCGAGCCGACTTCGCCGACCATGGCGCACACCTTGGAGGTGCCAATCTCCAGACCGACAATGATGGGATCCGAGTCAAACATGTTTTTGGGTGGAAGAACGTTCAACGGTGGGGGGCGCGTTGGTGGCCGGCGGCTGCGCCTGCCACCGCACGGGGACATTGTTGGCGACCGAGAGATCCATCCAGGCGATCCGCTGGCCCGACCGCACCCCGTGCTGGTGCACGGCCGCCCAGCGCCGCAGCTGCGTTTCGGGATGCTCAAACCCAAACACAATCAGGCTCCCCTGGTCCGTCAGCACCTTCAGCATCCCGGGCACACTCACATCCAGCCTCCGCAACCGCACCCGCCCCGCCATGGGCGACTGGGCAAACGTCTCCAGCAGCCGCAGCGCCGCGTGCACCGACGTCAGCTCGGTTCGCCGGCCCGGGCGCAGGTCGGCGACCGGGATGCCGACCAGGACGGGCAGGTGCTCGGTGGCGGGAGCCGGGGCCGCCCGTTGGGCGGCTTCGATCGGAAACATGAAATGGCCCCGGGCATCCACCGTGTAGACGGTCGGGCGCTCCGGGCTGCCGGTCCAATGGTTCGGCAAGGCCACCTGGGCCACCGGCCGCCGCTCCGTGACCCGCAGCCGCAGCGTGTGCGGCAGAACCCGCTCGACCGCCACCGATTCGATCGCCGGCACCAGCTCCAGATCGCGCTTGATCCGGCCCAGGTCCAGCATCATCAGATTCGACCGCAGGCGCACCCCGGCCCACGTCCGCAACTGCTCCGGCGACAACACCCCGTCCGTTTCCACCTCCACGGTGTGGATGGCGAAGGCCGGGTTGGTATAGATGAGCCTGCCCAACAGCCAGTCGCCTCCGCGCCCGATCACGAACGCGCCCAGGGCGACGATGCCGGCCGCGGTGAGCAGCATGGCCAGGCGCCGCACCCAGATCTGCCGGCGGCGCGCGGAACTGACCTTGACCTCCAGGACATGCTTGCGTTCGAAGCGCCGGTTCTTGGTGTTGGAGTGGGCCATGGGGGAACCTCAGATGCCGCGTTTGGCTCTTTGGAGAGCCAGCTCGACCATGTGCTGGCAGAGCCGGGCGTAACTCAACCCGAGCGCGGCGGCGGCTTTGGGCAGCAGGCTGGTTTCGGTCATGCCGGGCAGGGTGTTGATCTCGAGAACGACCGGCTGGCCATCGGCGCGCAGCATCACATCGACGCGGCAATAATCGCCGCCGCCGACGGCGCGGAAGGCGGTCAGGGCAGCCTGCTGGGCGCGCGCGGTGGTGGCGTCATCGAGCGGGGCGGGGCAAAGGTATTCGGTGGCGCCGGCGGTGTATTTGTGGGCGTAGTCGTAAGCGCCTTGCCTGGGCCGGACCTCGACCAGCGGGAGCGGCCGGCCAGCCAGGATGCCCACCGTCAATTCGCGACCGGGGATCCTTTCCTCAACCAGCACTTCCCGGTCATGACGCAGGACCCGCCTGAGGGCCGCCGACCAGTCATCGGACCGCTCGACGAATTCGAGGCCGACGCTGGACCCCTGGCGCACCGGCTTGAGCACCACCGGCGGTTCCCAGCCGGGCGGCCAGGGGGCGTCGGGGCGGGTGACGACCCGGTAGCGGGCCGTCGGCACCCCGGCGGCGGCGCAGCGTTGTTTGGTGAGCACCTTGTCAAAGGCGATTCGGCTGGTTTCGGGGCCGCAGCCGGTGTAGGGGATGCCGAGGTGTTCGAGTTGGGCTTGCACCGTGCCATCTTCGCCGTAGGTGCCGTGCAGCGCCAGAAACACGACGGCCGTCCCGGCGGGCAGGGTCCAGTGGGGCGTCTGCGGATCGAGCTCATCGACCCGGTGGCCAAGGGTGCGCAACGCCGCGGCCACCGCGGCCCCCGAGCGCAGAGACACCTCGCGTTCCGCCGAGGGGCCACCGTGCATGACGGTGATGTGCAACGGGACCACGGAGGGGCTGGCGTTGGGGATTCTGTTCACAGGGGACTCAGCCTGTGGCTTGCGACCGCCGGGAGGCGCTTGGCCGGACGCGGCGGCGTCCTCAGTCTTCGCCCACGATCTGCACCTCGGGTTCGAGGTGGATATCGCGGCGGCTTTTGGCGGCGTGTTGGACCAGGGCGATGAGCGCCAGCACGTCGCGCGCAGTGGCGTTGCCGGCGTTCACGATGAAATTGCCGTGCACGTCGGAAACCATCGCCCCTCCGACGCGGTGGCCTTTCAACCCCAATTCCTCGATCAGCCGGCCTGCGGCGATGGCGGGGGGGTTCTTGAACACGCAGCCGGCGCTGGGCGCCGCCGGTTGCGATTCCCGGCGTTTGCGGCTGAACCGTGTCATCTGGTCGGCGATGGTTTCCGCGGCGGCGGGCGCGCCTTTGAGGACCGCGCCGAGGGCGACATGTTCCCGGAGCAGGGGGCAAGCGCGATACTCGGTCGGCACCTCGCTGCCGGCGCGTTCGCTGACCGTTCCCGTGCGGTCCATGATGCGGAGGCGCTCGACCGCCTGGAAGATCCACAAGCCCATCGCCCCGGCATTCATGCGCAAGGCCCCGCCGAGGCTCCCCGGAATGCCCTCGAGAAACTCCAGGCCCGTCAGCCGGTGGCGGCGCGCGGCGGCGACCAGGGTCTTGAGCCGCGCCCCGGCGCCGGCGTGCAGCCGGCCGGCGAGCACCTCGACACGGCTGAACTCGGGATGGGCCAGGCAAATCACCAGACCCCGAATGCCGCCGTCCCGAATCAGCAGGTTCGAACCGCGTCCCATCAGGGTCACCGGCACCCCGTGCCGCGCGGCCAGCGCCAGCCCCCGGGCCAGATCGGACTCGGAGGCGGGTTCGAAATAGCAGTCGGCCGGGCCGCCGATGCGGATGGTGGTGCGCGCGGCGAGCGGTTCATCGCGGCGCACGAGGGCGGCGGGGGAAACCGCACGGGTCAACGCCGCCAGGAACGGGGGGTCGATGGCCACGTTGTCAGCCCGCTTGCGCCGGTGCGGCCGGATTGCCAGGGGCGCTCGTCGGTTCCCCGGGCTGATCCATGCCCCGGCGCTCGGGAGGATCCGCGGTTCGGGAGGATGGCGGACGCACCTGCCCGGCTGCCCGGGAGTTCCCGGCCGGGGTGGGACACGGGGCGGGGAGTCGTCCGAGGGATCGCAGGTGCGCCAACATGGTTTCGGCGACGGTCTGGGCGGCGCGTGGGGATTCCCAGTGGGCGAGGGCGTCTTGCATGGTTTGGCGGCGGGCGGGGTCGCGCAGCAAGCCGATCACGGCGACGGCCAGGCTGCGGGGAGTGAGTTCGGCCTGGGTGCGCAGCAGCGCCGCGCCGGTCTCGGCGAGAGCCCTGGCATTGGAATACTGGTGGTCGTCGGCGGCGGACGGGTAGGGAATCAGGAGCACCGGCAGCCGGGCGGCGGCCAGTTCGGCGAGCGACGAAGCTCCGGCGCGGCTGACGGCGAGCGTGGCGGCGCCGAGGGCGTGTGGCATGTCGGGGAGGAAGCCGTGGACCTGGGCGGTGAGGGCGTGCCGGGCATAGGCATCGCGGACGGCGTCTGCATCCTGCGTTCCGGCGAGGTGCAACACCTGCAACTCCGGGGTCTCATGGGCGAGTTGGGGGGCGGCGTCGATGAGCAGTTGGTTGATGGCGTGGGCACCCTGGCTGCCGCCGGTGACGAGCAGCACGGGGCGGTGCGGGTCCAGGCCCAGGGCCTCACGGCTGGTGGCGGCGTCCAGGCGTGTGAACTGGGGGCGGACCGGCGTGCCGGTGGACACGACCGTCGTGCCGCGCAAACGGGCGGCGGCTTGGGGGAACCCCACATACGCCTGGTGCACCCAGCGGGCCAGCCACCGGTTCGCGCGGCCGGGCACGCTGTTCGATTCGTGAAGAAACGCCGCGGCGCCGCAGGCCCGGCCGGCCAGCACCGGCGGGGCGCTGGTGAACCCGCCCATGCCGAGCACGGCGTGCGGCCGCCGGTCGCGAAACAGCCGCCGCGCGGCCGCGTAGGACCGGACAAAACCGCCCAGGAACCGCCACAGCCGGCCGCGGGTGAGGGCGACGGCGGGGAGAGTGGCGACGGGCCATGCGGGGAGGTTTTGGATGGCGAGCTGGTCGACTTCCTTGGGGGAGACCAGCAAGAGCACGTCGCAGCCCCGCTGCCGCAGGGCATCGGCCACGGCCAGGCCGGGGAAGAGGTGGCCCCCGGTGCCGCCACAGGCGATGACGATGTTTGGCTGGGGTGAAGCGGCGGGCATCAGGCCGGTTCGAGTTCGGCGTTGGGCAGGGCCACCACGCCGGCCCGGAAGACGTTGTCGGTTTGCGTGCCGTGGCGGGCGACGTTCCACAGCAGGCCGACGCCGGCGAGCAGGATGACGAGGTTGGAGCCGCCGTAGCTGATGAAGGGCAATCCGAGGCCCTTGTTGGGCAGGGCGCTGGTGACCACGCCAATATTGATCGCGGCCTGCATGGCAATGAGGAAGGTGATCCCGCTGGCCAGCAGCCGGCCGAACGCATCCCGGGCATGCCGGGCGATATGCAAGCCGCTGAACAGAATGGCGAGAAACGCCAGGAGCACAGCCATCGCGCCCACGTGGCCCAGTTCCTCGCCGATCAGCGAAAAGATGAAATCCGTGTGCAGCTCGGGCACAAAACCGAACTTCTGCCGTCCATCGCACAGTCCTTTGCCCAGCCAGCCTCCCGACCCGATGGCGGTGACGGACTGGTAGGTCTGGAAGCCGAAGGTGTCGCGATACCGCTCCAGATGCAAAAACGCCAGCCAGCGCTTCAGGCGCACCGGGTCGTGCGCAAGCAGCACGGCCATCGCCGATGCCGCGCCGATGACGGACAGTGTCAGGGGCACGATCCGGGCGCCGGCCAGGTAAAGGAGGATCACGCCGACGGCACCGATCAGCGCCGCCGTGCCCCAGTCAGGCTCGAGAAACACCAAAACGACCACCGCGCCGAGCATCGAGCCCGGCACCAGCCAGCCCCACAGCAAGCTGCGCATGCTCCGGGCATGCCGCTCGCCATACCACGCCAGCACGATGATCACCCCCATCTTCGCCAGTTCCGTCGGCTGCACCCGCAATCCCCCAAACGCAAACCACCGGCGCGCGCCGTTGGCGACCTTGCCGATGCCGGGCACCAGCACGAGGATCAGCAGCACGAGCGTGGCGGCCAGTACCAGCCACCACACCTTCTTGAGCCACGTGTAGTCGCCTGCCCAGGCCAGCGTCCATAAACCGACAATCCCCAGCGCGCCCCAGACCGGCTGCATCAGCCAGTAGTTCAGCTTGGTCTCGCCCGTGCTCGCGCTGAACAACATCACAAATCCCGTTGCCAGCAGCCCGGCAACACACGTCAGCAGAATCAAGGTGGCAATCTTCATAAATCCGCCAAAGTTTGAAGGGCGCACGCGCTCCGCCGCGTGCGTCTGACGTTCCGTGCTTGGGCAGGGCCGCCCGCGGCCGGGGCGATCGGCGCGGCCGGGGCGCATGTCGCGGCGGGGCCAGGCCAGCCCGGCGCCGGTGTGCGCGGCGGCGCGGGCTATTTGGGCGCCTTGGCCGTGGCCGATGCGTCCGTCTTGGGGGGCGACTTGGCGCTGGCGGGGATCTTGAGTTCCTGGTCGACCAGGAGCCGGTCGGTTCTCAGGTTGTTTTCGCGGCGCAACGTCTTGACATCGGTGCCGAATCTGCGGGCGATCGTGGTCAGGTTGTCGCCGGACTTCACCTTGTACACCCTGGCGCCGTCCGCGCCAACGCGGTCAGCCGCTTTGGGTGCCGGCGGTTCGACGGGCGGGGGGATGATCAGCGTCGTGTCGATCTTCAACCGGCGGGGGTCGACGCCGGGATTGGCTTCGGCAATGGCTTTCGACGTCACATGGTATTGCTTGGCCAGAGCATAAAACGAATCCCCCTTGACCACGATGTGCTCGCGAGCCGGGCCGGCCGGAGGCGAGGCCACGGCGGGCGGAGCGGGCTCGATCTTGGCCGGTTCTGCGGGCGGGGCCAGCGGGGGAGGCTCGACCTTGGTTGGCTCGTCCGGCGGGGCGGGAGCGGGGGAGGGAGCGGACGGCGGCGGTTCGATGCGGGCCACCTCCGGAGGCGGGACGAACGGTGCGATGTCGGGCGGCGGCACGACAGTATTCGTCGTGGGCACGAAGGCCGGGAGAGGGGCGGTGCCCTCGGTGCCCGAAGCCGCCTCGGGGGGCGACTTTTTGCAGCCCTGGAGCAGGAGGGCGCCGAGCAGGACGACGTGGATGGCGAGGATGGTGAACACGGCGATGCGGACGTGCGATCCGGTGCGGGCATCGGGGAAGGCGCCTTGGGGGTGAAGCGGGTTGGGAGTATTCATGGGAGGCTAGAGCCGGTGGCGACAGTGTTCGGTCAGCAGGTTGCGGTTAAAGCGCCCGCCCGGGCATGTTGGAATGCCCCGGGCGGCAAAACATCACACATTTCCGGTTCCCAATACATGGGGGCGGCAGCAAACAACGGTTTAGAGCTTGGTGAAGCCAGTTCGTTTCGCTTCGCGTTCATCTCATACCCGTGTCCGGCTCACGTCAAACCTTTTCAATTCAAGCACGATGCGAGCCAGGGGCAGCCGATGGATCGATCGGTCTGCGGCTGGCGCACGAGCCCAGGCCACACTCTAATCCCCATCGCCCACAGTCGCAACCGCAGGCGTGCGCCGCGTCTTGGTTCCCATCGGCCGTTCCCGTCGGTCAAGCCTGTGCCGGCGAGGGGTTCCCGGGCGTCGTGAGCGGTCCGAGCCAGCGGCTTTCTAGCGGATCTTCAGGGTGCTCAGGGCGATGACCCCGCACAGGATTCCCAGAATGTAGAACCGGGTGACGACCTGGGATTCCTTCCAGCCTTTGCTTTCAAAATGGTGGTGGAGCGGCGCCATGAGGAAAATCCGGCGGCCCTCGCCGTAGCGGTGGCGGGTCCATTTGTAGTAGCCGCGCTGCAGGAGGACCGAGAGGGCCTCGGCCACAAACACGCCCCCTGCAATGACCAGGACGAGGGGCTGATGGATCAGCACCGCAATGATCCCCAGCGCGCCTCCCAAGGCCAGCGAACCCGTGTCGCCCATGAACACCTGCGCCGGATGACAGTTGAACCACAGAAACCCCAGGCCGGCGCCGATCATCGCCGCGCAAAAGACCGACAGTTCGCCGGCGCCCGCCACGTGGGGCACGTTCAGGTACTCGGCCATGATCGCGTTGCCGGCCACGTAGGTCAGCACCACAAACACAAACAACACGATCAGCGTGCAGCCGATCGCCAGCCCGTCCAGGCCGTCCGTCAAATTCACCGCGTTCGAACTCCCGACAATCGTCAGCACCGTCAGCCCCAGCCCGATCGCCGCCCCCAGCGATCCCGCTGCGACCGGGTGCTTGTAGAAGGGGACGATGATTTCGCTGATGAGATGGCGCGTGGCGGGCACGCGCCAGAGATAGAGGGCGATGAAGCCCGCCATGGCGAATTGCACCGCCAGCTTGATCCGCTCCGTGACGCCGGCGCTGCTTTGCCGGGTGATCTTTGCCCAGTCGTCGTAAAAGCCCAGGCCGCTGAGCACGACCACCGACAACAGGGTCAGCAGGACCAGGACGTTCCATTGCGTCCAGAGCAGGGCGGTGAGATCCATCACTCCGACGATCAGGATGCCTCCCATGGTGGGTGTACCGCGCTTGGTGCCGGCCCGGGTGAAGATGCCGGTTTCCTCGGCCCGATCCGCATAGTCCTGTCCGAACCGGAGCCGTCGCAGCCAGGCGATCACGGCGGGTCCCAGCCACCAGGAGAGCAACAGGGCGGTCACGGCCGCAGCGGCGCTGCGAAAGGTGATGTAGCGGAACAACCGCAGGAACGACAAATCATCCGCCCAAGCCGTCGCCTTGGTCGCCTCCAGAATCCACTGGGCCAACCAGGGGATCATGTGCAGCCTCCCATGCCCGAAGCGGGGGAACACGTGTCCAATGCCTCCGCCAGGCGCTCCAGCCCTGCAGCGCGCGATCCCTTGATCAACACCACGTCGCCCGGTCCCACCCGCCCCCGGACCGCCTCCGCCGCCGCCGCCAGGCCGTCGCACACCACCGTGTCCGCCAACCCCGCGGCGCGCGCCGCCTCGGCCGTCGTTTGCGCCCAGGCGCCGATCGTGACCAGTCGGTCCACGCGCAGTTCCGCGGCGCGCCGGCCGACTTCGCGGTGGGCCGAGGCGGTGTGGACACCCAGTTCGGCCATGTCCCCCAGCACGGCCCAGCGCCGTCCGGCGCACGGGAAATCGCAGAGCGTTTGAAGGGCGGCAAGCATCGAGTCGGCATTGGCGTTGTAGGCGTCGTTCAGCACCCGGTGCCCGCCGCAGTCGACGGCCTCCATCCGGTGCCGGACCGGCGCGCAAGCCGCCAGCCCCTCGCGGGCGGCGTCGGGGGCAACGCCCCATTCGGCTGCCGCCGCCAGGGCGAGGAGGGCATTGGCCACCTGGTGGCGTCCGAGCAACTGAATGGAGTAATCCCCGGAGTATGCCGGCTGCGGCGCATGAACCTCGAACCTCACCCCCTCCATCCCGGCCCCGATGACACGCGCACGCCAGTCATTGTGGGGATTGAACCCGACGGTGACGACGCGTGCGGGCGAGCGCGGGGCGATCCAGGGGGTCCAGGGATCGTCGCCGTTGAGAAAGAGCCTGCCGAACGGGGGCAGGCCTTCGGCGAGCGCGGCTTCCTCACCCGCCACGCCGGCCAGGTCGCCGAAATATTCCAGGTGCTCGCGACCGATGTTGGTCAGAATGCCGTCCCGGGGCTGGGCGAGGCGCATGAGGGGAGCCAGTTCGCCGGGGTGGTTGGTGCCGAGTTCCAACACGGCCATGCGGTGCCCGGCCGTGAGGCGCAACAGCGTGAGCGGCACGCCGATCTCGTTGTTGAAGCTCGCCTCGTTCCACAAGGTGTCAAACCGCCGGCGCAACACCGACGCCAGCAATTCCTTCGTCGTGGTCTTGCCGTTCGACCCGCCCACCGCAATCACCCCCGGCCGGAACTCCTCCCGGTAGCGCGCCCCCAGCGCCCCCAGCGCCCGGCGCGTGTCCGCCACCGCCAGCACCGCCACCGGGTCCGGCAGCCCGGACAGCGCCCGCACGCGGTCCCCCCGGACCACCACGGCCACCGCTCCCTTCCGCGCCGCCTCCGCAGCGTAGGCGTGCCCGTCAAACCGCTCCCCCGCCAGCGCGAAAAACACGTCGCCGGCCCGGACCCGGCGCGAGTCGGTGCAGACGCCCTCAACGGGTTTGTCGGGGTCGCCGGCGACAAGCTCGGCGGCGCAGGCCCGGATCACATAGTGGATGGGGCGGGGTTCCATCTGTGCCCCACGGGCGGGCGGGAATCGGGGGATCAGGAACGGGAACGGCGTGTTGAGACGTCGATCGATTCGAGCGCCTCCTGGGCGACGACGCGGTCGTCGAACGGGACGATGGTATTGTCGAATTCCTGGTAGGTTTCGTGGCCTTTGCCGGCCAGCAACACGCTGTCGCCGGGGCGGGCCTGCCCCAGGAGCCGGGCAATCGCGCGCTGCCGGTCCAACTCAATGCCGCACCCGCCGGGCCGCACCGTGCGGAAGCCGCTCTCGATCTGGGCGGCGATGGCGGCGGGATCTTCCTGGCGGGGGTTGTCGCTGGTGATGAGGGTCAGGTCGGCGAGCTCGGCGGCGACCTTGCCCATGCGGGCGCGTTTGGCGGCGTCGCGGTTGCCGCCGCAGCCGAACAGCAGAAGGATGCGATGGGGAGTGACCTCGCGCAGCGCGGTGAGGACGTTGCGCAACGCATCGTCGGTGTGCGCGTAATCGACAAACACGGAGAAGGGCCGGGGGCCGGGGACGGGTTCGAGCCGGCCCGGGACGGGCGGCAGGGTGTTGAGGGCGGATTGGATCAGGGCGTCGCGCGCATTCAAGGCGAAGCCGGCGCCGACGGTTGCGAGGGCGTTGTAGACATTGTGGCGGCCGATGAGCGGGAGGCGGCAGGGGAAGCGCCCGCGGGGGCTATGGACGGCGAAGCGCGAGCCCTGGCGGTCCAGGCGGATGTTGGAGGCGCGGACGTGGGCGGTGCGGTGCAATCCGTAGGTGAGCTTGATTTCGGCGTGGGTGGCGTCGGCCAGGCGGGCGCCGTAGTGGTCGTCGATGTTGATGACGGCGGCGGCCTGTTTGGTGCGCGGGACGGGGGGCTGAAAGAGAACCTGTTTGGCGGCGAAGTAACGGTCGATCGACCCGTGATAATCGATGTGGTCGTGGGTGAGGTTGGTGAAGATGGCGACGTCGAACTCGATGCCGAAGACGCGTTTTTGGTCGAGGGCGTGCGAGCTGACCTCCAGGACGCAGGCCCGGCAGCCGGCGCTGAGCATCTGGGCCATGTAATGCTGGAGCTCGAGCGACTCGGGGGTGGTGCGCTGGGCCGGGATGAGTCGGTCGCCCACCTCGTAATGAACCGTGCCGATGAGGCCGGTGCGGACACCGGCGGTTTCGAGGAGGTGCTTGACCATGAACGCCACCACGGTTTTGCCGTTGGTGCCGGTGACGCCGATGAGCTTCAGACGGTCGGCGGGGTGATGGTAGAAGGAAATCGCGGCCCGCGCCAGCGCCTCGCGGGTGTCGGGCACGCGGATCCTGGTCGCGCGGGAACGGAGAATGCCGTTGCGCTCGCAGATCACCGCCGCGGCGCCCCGGTCCACCGCGGGGCCGATGAACTCGTGACCGTCCACGCGCCGGCCGGGCAGGGCCACGAACACCATGCCGGGCATGACCCGGCGCGAGTCGTAGGCGATCCCGGCGATCTCGCGTTCCAGCGAGCCTTCAACCGCCGCGCCAGGCAGTTCACGGACCAGGTCTTTGAGCAGCATGGTCTTCTCCCCCGGCAGGCGCCTAGTCGCCGCCGGCACGCACCAGCCCGGGCCGGCCCGGGGCGCCCGCCACCGGCTGGCGGTCCGGACGCAGTTTGAGGTAAAGGGCGATCTGCTCGGCGATCTCTTTGAAACAGGGCGCGGCCACCGTGCCGCCGTAATAGCCGCCGCTGGGCTTCACGACCGTGATGGCCACGCACAGTTCCGCGCGGTCCGCAGGCAGGAAACCGATGAAGGAGCTGACATACTCGCCGTCCACATACTGGCCGTTGCGGGCGATTTGGGCGGTGCCGGTCTTGCCTGCGGCGGAGAACAAGTCGAGCCGGGCATGGATGCCGGTGCCTTCGCTGACGGCGAGCTTCAGCGCCTCGACCATCTGACGGTTGACGTCGTCGCGGATGACCTGCCGGACGGGCTGGGGTTCGTAGCGGGCGACCAGGCGGCCGTGCTGGTCGCGGAGCCCTTTGACGACGAAGGGGCGCATGAGCACGCCGCCGTTGGCGATGGCGCTCACGGCAGCCGCCATCTGGAGGGGGGTGACGGCAATCGCCTGGCCGATGGCGGCTCGCGTCAGGCGGAGCTTGTCGCGGCGGGCGGGCGGGTCGACGATGCCGGCGCGTTCGCCGCCGAGGGTGATGCCGGTGCGCTGGCCGAACCCGAAGCGTTTGACGTAGTTCTGGAACCGTTCTTCGCCCAGCATCAGGGCGATTTTGGCGACGCCGATGTTGGAGGATTTGACGAGGATTTGGCGCACGGTGAGGGGGCCGAAGCGGCCGTGGTCCCTGAGACGGTGGCCGAGATAATACCAGGGGGCGGTCTCGCAGTCGATCACGTCGTCCATCCGCACCACCCCCTCGCTCAGCGCGGCGGCGATCGTCACTATCTTGAAGGTGGACCCCGGCTCATAGAGGTCCGCCACGGCCCGGTTGCGCAAGTGGTCCACGGGGACCTCGCCCGGGCGGTTGGGGTCGTAGTTGGGCAGGGTGGCCATGGCGAGGATCTCGCCGGTCCTGGGGCGGATCACGATAACCGAGACGCTCTCGGGCGTATGGCGCGCCACCAGGTCCGCAAGGGCCGCCTCGACACAGCCCTGGATCACCATGTCGATCGTCAAGACCACACTCAGCCCCGGCTTGGGCTCCACATAGGCCTCCCGAAAAGGCAGCAACTCCCGCCTGGCGTGATCCGTCTCGGTCTGGTTCCAACCCCGGATCCCGGCCAGTTTCCCGTCAAACCAGAATTCGACCCCGTCCCGGCCGGACCAGGGAAAGACGGTTTTGCGGTTGAACGTGAGTTCGCGGTCCTGGGCGAAGCCGATGACGTGCGAGGCAAGCCGGTTGCAGGTGTAGAGGCGGTCGTAATCGTCCATCGCATAGAGGGCGGCGCTGCGCAATCCGCGGTAATAGACCGCTTCGCCCGGGGTGAGCTTGCGGGAGCCCGCGCTTTGGACGGCATGTTGGACGATGCCGGCCATGGTCTGGGTGACTTGCTGCCAGGTTTCGGCGCTGACCTTGCGGTGCAGGTTCACGTAGGCGTTGGTGACCGGCTCGCCGAAACGGTTCGTGGCGCAGACGAAGGGCCGCAGCCGCTGCGCCAGCGCCGCCTCGTCCCACGCCAGCAGCGGCGCCAGCCGGTGCGCGACCTCCGCGTAGCGCGGCCCCAGGAGCCGCGGGTTGGCGAAGACGCGTTTGATGGGGAGGCTGGCGGTGAGGGGGTTGCCGTTGGCGTCGAGGATTTCGCCCCGGCGCGGCTCCATGAGGAAGAGGCGCTGGGTGTTGCGCTCGGATTCGGCGAGCCAGTGGTCGTGCTGGACGACTTGCAGCACGTGAAGGCGCAAGCCCAGGCCGACAAAGCCCAACACCAGCACCGCAGCGGGCAGCCACGCCCGACGCGCTGTATCCGCCAGGGTCATGAACAATTCCAGGTGGCCCGGCCCCCCGCCCCGCGCCGTTCGGTTCCTCACCCGGACGGCGCGCGGAGCAGGGGCCGGATTATTGTTGGACCATCTGCAACGGCGGGGCGCCGTTGGTGGGCGATGGCGTCTCGGGTTCCGGCAGCCAGACGACCTGGCCCGGCTGGGGCGGCTGCAGTCCCAGGTTGAGTTCGCGAACCCGCATGGCGATCACCTGCGGCATCTGCAGGCGGCCCAAATGGCTGGCGCGAGCCTTGTTTTCCTTCTGCAGCTGGCGCAGGCATTCCTCGCGAAGCGTGATCTGGGCGCCGAGTTCGTAGATCTTGTTCTTCTGGGCGACGTAGCCCACCGCCGTCCCGCCCAGCAGGAGGCACAGCAGAAACGCCTTGATCGCCGGCAGCGGCCGGATCGTGCCCGACTCGTCCCGCGCCGGATGGTGTCTGCGCCTCATACCTTCTCCCATGCCCGGAGTTGCGCGCTGCGCGCGCGGGGGTTGTCCGCGATTTCGCGCGGGTCCGGCGCCAGCGCGCGGCGCTGGACCCATTGGAGCACGGGCGCGCGCGGCTGGCGCAGTTCCGGCACGTCAACGGTTCCGGGATGCGTGTAGTCGCGGGTCTGATCCCTTCCGAACGCCTTCACCAGGCGATCCTCGGCGGAATGAAACGTCACCACGACAAGCCGCCCGCCGGGCTTGAGCAGCGTACAGGCTGCCGCCAGTCCGCGTTGAAGCGAACGGATCTCGGAATTCACTGCCATGCGAACCGCCAAAAACACCTTCGTGGCCGGATGCCGCTTCCGGCCGTGCCGCGGCGCCCACCGTTCCACCAGGGCCGCCAGCTGCCCCGTCGTCTCGATCCGGCGCGTCTGCCGCTCCCGGACAATGGCGCGGGCAATGCGGCGCGCGCGGGGCTCATCCCCATACTCCCCGAACACACGCGCCAACGCCGCCTCGTCCCAGCCATTCACCACGTCCGCCGCCGTCAGCAACTGCCGGTCATCCATCCGCATGTCCAGCGGCGCGTCGTGCTGGAAACTGAATCCGCGTTCGGGCACGTCCAGCTGGGGCGAACTGACCCCCAGGTCCAACACCACCCCGTCGCAACTGGCCGGCCCAATCCAGTCGCCCAAATCCGCAAAATCGCCCCGCCGTATCTCGAAGCGGCCCGCAAAGGGCGCCAGCCGCCGCGTCGCCGCCTCAATCGCCGCCCCATCGCGATCGCAACCGAACAGCCATCCCGTCGGACGGCTCGCGTCGAGAATGCACGCAGCCAAGGAGCCGCTTCCCAACGTGCCGTCCACCCACCGCCCGCCCGGACGCACCCGAAGGGCGGCCAGGATCTCGGCCACCATCACCGGCCTGTGCGCGTATTCGGCCACCATTCATCACCGGCGCCCGCTCGCGCTGCCCGCACCCCGCCGCCATGAGGCCTTCAACCGGTCCAGCAACGACCCGGACGCCCCCTTCGGCGCGCGCCCCGCCGCAGCCGCCCCCGGCGGCGCGGGCTCGCGCGGCACCGCCACCACCTCCAGGTCGCCCTCGCTCAAGTCGTTTCGCGCCACCGCAATCGCCTCCCACGGCAGATCCCGCTGCACCGGCGCCCCCTCCACATGCGCCGCGGACCTTCCCGCCGCTCCGCCCGCCCGCCAAAACGCGCGCCGCGCCGACCACCGCCCCTCCGGATATGCACAGGGAATCGCCCCCGGAGCGGCCGCCGTGCTCCGGACCGAAGGCCCGCCCCCGCTCCAGCACGCACCTGAGACCCCCGACAACCGCCGCCGCCCCGATGCGGACTCGCCGTTCGCCGGATCCGGCCCCGGCCCCGAGCGGGCCGCGGGCCGCGCGAATTCGCGCGCCGCCGCCTCCTCCAGGTCGCCAAAATGCGGCAGCAGGTTCTGTCGGCACATCTGGTAGCGGCTGCGGTGATCCTCGATGGGCGAGAAACTGTTTCCGACTCGCAACAGGGTCAGTAAGCTCATATGCCAATCTCTTTTGCGTAATCCGCAGCCAAACTCGCATTGTACGAATGCGAGGCGTCAAAACGCCGCGTGCTCCAGATCTCGAACTTGTCCACGCGCCCGACCAGCACCGCGTCCCTCTCCAACCCCGCCGGACCCGCCAAATGATCCGGCAGACAAAACCGCCCGACCTTGTCCAGCTCCAGCGGCTCGGAGGTCTCGCCAATCACACGCTCCAGGTTGGCTGCTCTCTCGTCCGAGAGGCGGTTGTCCTTGAGCTTCTCCAGGACACGCTGCCGCCATTGCTCGGGAGGCAACACCAGGATGTAATCGTTGACGTTCATCGGCCATAGAATCGCCTTGAGCACCACGCTCTTCTCCGGCGGACGCCACTTCGCCGGAATCATCAGCCGCCGGCTCCCGTCGATGCCGTGCCGGAAGCGGCCATAGAACTCGAGAGGCTTGATTTCCGAATCCGGCATGCGCGTTCAGTTCTTTTTCCGCCAACCCGCACTCTCAACTCTCATCCCCAGTATCAACGCTTTATGACGTAATCTACCGTAATTTCCCGTTATTTACCTTTTCGTGACGGAATCTGTCAAACTTATTCCAAAGGGCTTTCGTTCAGTTATTCACAAGTTATTCACAAATCCTCCTCGAATATCCCTAAACCGCTTCTCAACAACAGCCACCCTCACCAAAAGATCCGACCTGACTTCACGCCGCCATCCAATCGTCCTCCCCCTCGGCATACCCGCGCCTCTCCAATTGCGGCCGTATCCGATCCCGAGTGCCGCGTGTCCCAACATACCCCAGCACCATCGCCCTCGCCGGCCCTGGCATGTCATCCGGATCCACTACCCCACGGCCATGCAGAGTGCGTCCGCGCTTGGCGGGATCGATGTCGATGTAGCCGGTGTTGAGGGCGGACACAATCCCGCCGTGGGCTTGTTGGAGCAGGAGGCTTAAAACTCTGGTACGCGCGGCGGGGGTCGAACCCGCTCAAAGGCGTGCGAGGTTTTGCGTGAAACATGCACGAAACCCTTATGAATAAAGGGCGATATGCGTGTCGCGCCCAAATCGTCATCGGAAGAAATGTACGCGATTTGTCCATATCCCGTGTAGAGAATTGTAGAGAAAAGACTTTGCTGCCGGCAGCAGTTCCGCATGACGCCGAGGCGCCGTCGAGCGCGTTTCCCGTCACAGCCTTCAGGGCGACCGCCCGGACCAGATCCGAGAACAGCAAACCACAACCATTCATTCACCGGCCAGGAGGTTAACCGCAACAAAGCGCAAAAGGCACAAAACTTTTTGCGCCTCTTGCGCCTCTTTGCGGCAGATCTTGAATTGGAGCTGGCCGTCTCGCAGCCCGGCAATTCAGCAACGAAGTTTTGAACTTGGGGAGATCAACCCAGAACTGGTAGCCTGCTCACCGGATCTGGGCGCGGCTGGGACGGACACCTGTCAGCCCTGCGCCGGCTCAGAGCGAAGCAGCCAGTCCATTTCAGCCATGACGCTGCAAGACCTGAAACAATTTGTCGCCGCGGGCGAATCCGAGACGGTGGAGTTCAAGAAATCCACCGCGCAACTCCCCCGTGCAGGGGAGACTCTTTGCGCGTTACTCAACGGCCAAGGCGGCCGGGTGTTCATTGGCATCACGGCTGAGGGACGGCTCATTGGACAGCAGGTTTCCGACTCTACGCTGCGTGAAGTGGCCAACACGCTGGGACGGTTCGAGCCGCCGGCGCTCATTTCTCAGGAACGCGTCGCGCTCCCCGATGGCGCCGAGGTGCTCGTTCTCTCCGCACCAGCGGTTGCTGCGAGCGGGCCGTTCACTTACGACGGGCGACCCTACCAGCGCGTGGGCTCCACCACCTCAACCATGTCGCAAACCCGTTACGAGGCGCTCTTGCTCGAGCGCGCTCATGGCCGCTCGCGCTGGGAGAATGCCCCGGCCACTGGTGTCGCGGTGAAGCACCTCGACCGCGAGGAAATCCTGCGCACCGTTCGCCTTGGGATCGAAGCGGGGCGCCTCCCAGAATCCACCGGCGGGAACACCGGCGACATTCTGGATCGGCTCAGCTTGCGGGAGAATGGCCAAATCCTCAATGCCGCCGTCATCCTGTTCGGCAAGGAATTGGTCCCCGGTTATCCGCAGCGTCAACTGCGCCTGGCCCGATTCCGAGGCATCGACAAGTCTGAGTTCCTCGACAACCGCCAGCCTCAGGGGAACGTCTTTGGCCTGCTCGATGACGCGATGACCTTCCTCCACCGGCACCTACCCTTGAGCGGTCGGTTCGAGCCGGGGCGGTTGGAGCGCATCGACGAACTGTTATTCCCCACCGCCGCCTTGCGGGAAGCGCTGGTCAATGGCCTTTGTCACCGCGACTACGCCATCTGGGGCGGAGCCGTGAGCGTCGCCATCTTTGACGACCGAGTCGAAATCTGGAGTGATGGCACGCTGCCCTTTGGGATCAGGCCGGAGGACCTCAAGCGGGCACATGCCTCCAAGCCGCGGAATCCGCTCATTACGAATGTGTTTTACCGGCGTGGCCTGATCGAGCAATGGGGCAGGGGAACAAATCGCATTGTGGAGCTTACGGTGCAAGCCGGACATCCTGCACCCGAGTTTGAGGAAACCGCTGGATCCGTAGTCGTCCGATTCCGGCCGAAGGGTCGCACGATCACCGCCCCTCTGACCGGGGCAGTGACCGAACAAGTGACCGAACAAGTCACCGAACAAGTCACCGAACAAGTCACCGAACAAGTCGCCCGACTTCTTGCCGTCGTTCAGAATCAGGCCCTCAACGGTAGTGAAATCATGCAGAGGCTTCGGCTAGCGCACCGACCGAGTTTCGTTTACGGTTACGTGCAGCCGGCAATTCGGAGCGGTTTGCTCGAAATGACCATCCCGACCAAACCTCGGAGTCGCCTACAAAAGTATCGCCTAACCGAGAAGGGGCGCGCCTGGCTCGTGGCCAACAAGAAAGGGTAATCGCCGAAGAGCAGTTGGGGGATCCCTGCCATACACGGGAGCGGCCGGCAAGAATCGGGCGTCAATGATCAGCAAGACCTGAACGGTGCCCCTGCGCTTATGCGATGGTGACGAACTGCACCTTGAATGGAAATCACGCCGGATGGGACGGTGTGGGTGGGGCGGCCGTTGGCGGTATACTGGAGCGGTGCCGCTTGATCGAGAACAGTGCCGACGTGGAGGGTGGCGGCGCGGCTTTTGGAACGCTGAACAATTGCATTGTCGTAAGCAACTCTGCCACCTGGTATGGCGGAGGCATCCATGACTGCACAGTAAACAACGGCACGTTGGTCGGGAATTCTGCCGCTTCGGGGGGGGCGGCATTCTACGGCAGGTTGTTCAATAGTATTTGCTATCAAAACAATCCTCCTTCCTTTGACTTGCCTGACGATCCACTCTTCGTGGACTTGGCTGGAGGCAACTTACGGCTCCAGTCCAATTCTCCGTGTGTAAATATGGGCAACAATTCCCAAGTCAATACTTGGACCGATTTTGACGGGCGCCCGCGGATCGTCGGGCCCAAAGTCGATCTGGGCGCGTATGAGTTCGTGGCGGAATTCGATGCTTGGCTGCAGCATAACGGTCTATTGGTGGATGGATCGGCAGACTTTGACGATGCGGACGGCGACCATTTGAACAATTGGGAGGAGTACCGTTGTGGAACGGAACCAACCAACGCGTCATCCGCTTTCCGATTGCTCCAGCCGACGCAAGTCGGCGAGGAGATCGTTATCCGGTGGGAAAGCGTGACCAATCGGATTTATGGATTGGAGTTGAGTACGAACGTCTCGACTCCTGCAACCTTCGAATTGCTGGCAAGCAACCTTGTTGGGCAGGCGGGAATCACGACCTACTTGGATGCAAGCGCAGGCACCAATTCGGCACCACTCCGTGCGTACCGGGTTCGTGTCGATATTCCGTGACTAGCCTGCCAGCGTTGCTCAGTCTTGAAAGTCTGTCGCCAGCCAAAACCAGCCACGGGCAATCCACGAAACACCCCGCTTATGGCAACCGGCGAGGACGGTGCCGATAGCGGGCCGTTGCCGAAGTTACGGTGACGGAGCGATTGCGCACCGGCCCCTGCGCCGGGTTTCCAGCGCGCCGCAGGCATCGCAACGGCGAACGACTCACTTGCGACTGCGGCCATGCCTCGCTCCGAATCCCGCGAACTTTCCGGAGGGCAACCCCAGGATTTCTTGCGGCCCGCCTGGGGACGGTATGACGGCCTCAGCAGAGGCTGCCGCTGCAGCCAATCCTGTGTCTGGCGCAGAACACAGAACGGGAAAGCTCAAGCCACCGGCTCGGAAAGGAACGTATTCGCTTCGGCTTTTTCCTTGGCGCTTACGAGCTTAATCAGGCCCATTGCGCGAATCAGCCGGGCGCCCGCCCGCAACGCATGGGGAACGCTCCCAGAAAGGGCGGAATCGTAGAGCGGGGGCAAGGAATTGAGCACGATGCCCACGCGCGCGACGCGAGCCGGCGCCCTGTTCAACCGCTGGCGCAGCTTCGCAATCCGTTCTCTAAATTCAAGGGATTGCTTTTGTGCGGTCGGGGTGAGTTTGGTTCTCATTTGGTTTCCAGGTGGGCAAGGTGTCAAAGCCCAGGGCTGCCATGTGGATTTCGGCGGCCTGCTCGGGGTCGAAATGGGCGTTGCGTTCCTTGACCCGAGCAAGTTCAGCCTCGAGCGCGCGGATTCTCGCTTCGGCTTCCGCACGTTGGCGTTTCTGTTCGGCGTGGCGTGCGGCTGCATCGGCGAGGGCCTGCTGTGCCGCCGCTGCCTTTTGTTCCGCTGCCGCTCGTTGTCCGGTCAAGGCGGCAAGTCGATGCTCCAGCTCGGCGGCGGCCTTTTTTGTTGCCGGTATGCTTATGACCGCCTCGAGTTCTCCAACGCATCGGAGAAGGGCGCGAGACAAATCTGCTAGAGTGAACATGGGCGGGCTTGGCGTTGGTGGTTTCATGCCTGGCCGATGGCCGCCTTGAGTTCCTCAGGCGGGATCAGGCTGCGCACCAGGTCGAAACACGGCGCGCCTTCGCGGACGGCATTGGCCAGGTATTCTGCCGCATCGCAGATGGCCTTCAATGTTGGGCTTTCGCGGAAGTTCACGCCGAACATTTTCGCGGCCTCGGCTTCGCTTTCGGCCAGGTTGGCCACCAGGCCGGCGGCAAGTTCGGAGGCTTTGCGCGCGATTTCCAGGCCCGGCCCGGTCGCGAACTCACGTTTGACCTGTCGCAGGGTGCCTTTGATGGCGTGACGCTGCTGGAGCAGTTCGAATTCGGCTTGGGCCTTCGCCTTGCCTACGGCTTCGAGGTTCTCGGGAGTCGGGTCCGCCACGGCGGCTTCCATGGCGCGGAGCGTGCGAACCTTGCCTTGGCCTCGCGCGGCGGCGGCCAGTTTCGTCTCGAGGCCGTCAATCGTCTTGACGTACTTGCGGAGGGCGGTGCGCTGTTCGCCGGTTAACGCCAGTTTTAGGATCGGCGCCCAGTTGACTTGCGAATGATGCGGCTCGTCCTTGGGTGCCGGCGGGGGCGCCGGGTAGTTCGCCAGCGCGCGATCAATGGCGTCGAGCAGTCCGGTTGCGGTTGGTTGGGCGGGCTGTTCGCCAAAGTAGGTGGTTGCGGCCTGGGCCGCTTGGGTGGGCTTGCGTTCTTTCGAGTTCACCGGTTCAGTTTGTCACCGTCGCCGGCACGGTAGCATTTCGGCCTCGGGCAACTTAAATCGCGCGGTGAATTTCTCGGAGCAGTTGGGACACGCGGGCCTCGGAAACACCAAGCCTGGCGGCCAGTTCCCGCTGTGTGGTGGTCGCGTATTCGTTCAGTAAAAAGTTAAGTGCGATGGCGCGTCGGCCCACGGTCCGCGCCTTGGCCTCGCCAGAACAGAGCCAGGCCAGGACGCGCGGCGTGGGGGTGTCGCGGGTCATGGTTCTACCCAATGGTGCGGCCGCCAGTCTCGAGAATCGCAGCCTCCATCTCCCGGCAGATTTCGTCCACGATCCGCTTGGCAATGACGCGGGCGGAGCCCGTATCCACGCCGGCCATGGCCATGGGCGCCTCGTTCTCGAGTCGTTGGCGGAGGATGGCTTTCTGGCGGGTCGCAAGCTCGCCTAAGAACGCGACGACGGCGGAACCCTCGAGCAGTTCGCTGGACCGGCGCCGGTTCTCCGTTTCTATGCGGGTCGCTGTCGCCTGGGCCACGCGGGTCCGCGCGGCGATGTAGTCGCCGGTCATTGCCTTGGCGATCTGCTCAAGGGTGTAGGACGTTCGCGGCCCGATGCCGGCAGCGTTCAAGCGCCTTTCCAGTGTCCTACGTTCGACATTAAATGCCTGGCTGGCCCGGTTGAGCGTCAAGAGAATCGGTTTCTGCTTTCTCACGATTGGGGCTTATTTCGTTTCGGGGTTGGCGGAGGAACAGCCCGTGGCCGCGCGGACCCTGCAGGGGAACCTCGGTGGAATAGATTCCTTGCGCCAATAGGGGCAGCGTACTAGGAAATCCCCCTGCACTTGCGTTCGGCGTTGTTGGCGTATGTCTCGGCCACTTTGCGCCAGCTGGCAATGGGTTTTCCATCGCGGTCGTGCCAGTTCTGCTGCTGCATGGATGCCAGGAAGCTCTGAGCGTATTGTTCGGCCGCCGCGAATAGCAGGCTCATATGAGTTCTGACCTCACGGTCCCGAAAGGGATTGGTCGACTTCGCGACAGATTCAACCAGCTTACCGACCAACCTCATCCCTGTTTCCCGCGGAGCAACACCCTCTCCATTGCCCTCCGGCGGCATTGTGCTGGGTGCTTCAGATTGCTCGGAGCATGCTAACGCCAGGGCAGTCTGGCCCGTCTTTTCCTTCTCCTCTCGTTTGGTCTGGTCCTCTCTTATCGGGGAACTGGCCGGTTCTCGGCCGGTAACCGGCCGGTAACCGGCCGGTTTCTCGGTTTCGTTGAAACCATAAGTGTTTGCATTCTTTTCTCTGCGGCCGCCCCTTTTGCCCGCTTCCCATCGTTGCAGCAGTTGGGCATTGTACTCGCCCCACTGGTGGGCGGCGTACCCTCTCGGCGACAACTTGTCGACAAATCCAGCTTTAACCAGAGCGACGTGACAGGCCGGTGTCCTGTCACCCCACAGACAGATTGAAGCAAGCTGCTGCGCCGTCATGGCCGGGAATTGCCATTGCTTCCTGTTCTGGCAATAGGCCCACAACCGGAGCACCGCCATCGGAGCGGAGGCGTCGCCGGTGAGCTTGACCAGCGCCCGAGTCTTCCAGTGGTCTGGGAAATCAGGGTTCACGATCATGCGCCACCCAATCCCTTTCTGTTTCGGTATCGTTCAACCGATGGTGGACTGGACGCGGCACTTGCTCAGCAGGTAGCGGTGAATGTCCTCCTGGTCAAAGAACACACCCTTCCCGATTTTCAGGAACGGGATGAGGCGCTTCTTCATCCAGACGTCGATCGTGCGGGGAGAGACGCCAAAGAGGGCGGCGACGGAGGCTTTGTCGAGGTAACGAGGGGGAGGCATAGGTTGTTCAATGTTCGCGATTGTTCAGTCATGGCGTTGTTCCGATGGGAATACGTATATAGAAAACGTATCAGGCTTCAAGAAAATGTTGTATCCTTAATACGTATACGCTATGAATGCCGCGGTGAGAGTTTCCGCGCGCAAACATACGGTCGCCGTTCTGAGACTGACGCTGGGGCTGTCGCAGAAGGAATTCGCCGATCTGGTGAAGCGTTCCGTGGCAACCATCCAATCGATTGAACTGGGAAGATTGGCGCTCAGTGAAGAACTCGGCGAAGAAATCGTCCGGCAAACAGGAATCTCAAGGGCATGGCTTTTCGGCGACGAACCGAACAAGCCGCCCGTGATCTTCGGCCAGGAACCTTACACGAGGAAGTGCTTTGAAGAGGCACAGGTGAACGCAACGAAAGCCGTTAAGCCAATTTCAAGGCCCAACGAATATTTGCGGGAATGTGTGATCTTTGATCTGGTTCATTACGCCAATGCCATCACCGGCGCCTTGAAGTCGGGGGAAATCGCCCGGTTCAGGGTGAAGGCCTCCACGGCCATGCGGGCTCTTAGCGGCGAGTTCAAAGGCGAGGACTGGGCCTACGACGAGGCCATTACTCCGCTGTCCGTGAAAGACCTGGACGGCAAGACCATAAGCAGGTCAGAAGTCGATGACTCCATCAAGCACCTTCTGAACGAGTTGCTCCGCCGCTTGACGATTAGCCAGAAGCCGCCGTCGCCGGCATCGGCACGATCTTCGAAACGTCCGGGGGCATGATGGCAAACCAGGTTTTGGCGTCGGTTTCCATCACCAGCTCGCGATAGTGGCGGTGGATCATCTTCGGTGAATTGCCGCTTTCGAGCGCAACTTCGGCGACACTTTTCGTCAGGGCGACACGATACGAGATGTAAGAGTGCCGAAGCGCGTTATGCTTCCATTCCAACTTGGGGGCCCCAGGTTTCTTCTGCGTCGCGTTCACGCGGTCGATCACGCGATATAGCGCGGCCCACGGCCGCGGATAATCGCAGCAAAGTTCGCCGTCCCGGCCGCACACGGCCAGCCAGGCCCGGAGGTTGTCACTGATCGGGATCAACCGTTTTGAGGCGGTATTGCCTTTGGCTGCCGTCACCCGAATGACGCCGCGGTCCAGCAGGATGTCGCTCCAGCGTTGCCGTTGGATTTCCGCGGTGCGCATGCCTGCGAAACCGCCCAGCACCAGCAATGTGAGCAAGCCGGTCCGGCCAACGTGGCGTTTGTTGTAGCCGTTGGGCAGATCCTCGGGATTCAGTTGCACAGCCTGCAGCAGCTTGGCCATCTCGGAGGGGGTGAAGATTTCG
>JAFGQR010000018.1 GCA_016935555.1 Verrucomicrobiota bacterium | reverse complement strand
CTTAAATCGAGCGCATCACAAATGCCTGCCATCACGGCGGTTATGGAAACGCCGATTTTGCCTTGATCGTTTGCTCAGACCTCTATGAAGAGCAACGCGACGTCACCAGCCGACGGCGCTCCGGACGCCCGAAAGGGCGCGACCCCGGACGAAATGAGCCTGGCGGTGCTGGCGGCCCGCAGCGGGCTGCCGGGGCGAACCATTCGCTTTTACATCGCCCGGGGACTGGTGCCCGGCCCTCGGAAGGCCGGGCGGGGGGCGGCGTATGGGCCGGAGCATCTGGAGCGGTTGCGTGCGATTCGCGTCCTGCAGCGCGAGGGGCGCACGCTGGGGGAAGTCCGGCGTGTGCTGGCGGGCGAGCGGGCGGCCGGGGTGTCGCCCGGGCCGGTTTCGTGGTGGCAGTATCCGGTGGCCGCCGACGTGATGGTATGGGTGCGGGCTGAGGCAAGCCCGTGGCGTCTGCGTGAGATACGAAAGTGCATCAACCAACTGGCCGGCAGCCTGGAGGCGGCGGGCAACGAGAAAGGAACCAGATCATGAATGCGGAATCTTCAACCATTCCGGGCTTCACCGTGGTCAACGGGCGAAGCGGCGCCGGGGTGAAGATGCGTGAAGGTGACCGTGCGTCCCGCCGCCCGCGCGCGGATTGAACCCGAGCCGGCCCGCACGGTTTTTCCCGGCAGCCCGCTGGTGGTTTTTGGGAAGGTGCCGCCCCGGGCCGGGTCCGTTCTCATCGCGGCGTGGAAGGACGGGGCCCAGGCGCGCCAACTGGAGGTGCCACTCCGGCTGGAGCCGGGCCCGATGGCGGAGGCGGTGCGGTTGCCTCGCCTACGTTGCACTCGGTGACCTCGTTCCGGGACACAATGGGAATGAAAAGAATCGTCCCCATCGTTCAGCCGCGTTCCCCCGCCTTCCCGCGCGCAGACTTCGAGGCAATGTCCATTCTCCCTTGCCCCCCAATCGCCGCCGCGGAATCACTATCACCGGCCGTCTTCGGTCCTGCGGACACCCTCGTGGAATTGGCGGCGCAATTGGAGCCGGATGGCGGCATGCCGGGGGCGACGGCGGGCGAGCGCGTGTTGCGGAGCGTGGTGGCGCTGCTGTGTTTCCTGTCGCAGGGCCACACGGCGGCGGCGGGCATTTTCCGCGCGCACGTGGGTCGGCTGGTGGCGTTTCTCGGCGCCCGGGAGCGGTCGGCGCTGTCCGCCGAGCGCCACGAACAGGTCGAACGGTGCCTCGAACTGGCGCGAGCGGGCAAGGCGCCTGGAGGCGACTGGCTGCGGCTGTGGAAAGAACTGGCGGAGGGGGCGCATCCCGATGCGGACGCGGTCTGGCGGCAATTGGCCGATGCGGGCATCGGCGGCCGGTGATCGAGTGATATTGGACACCGACATCGGCGATGACATCGACGACACTTGGGCTCTGGCGATCGGACTGGCGGCACGGATTGGCCTTTCTCGGGTGTCAAGAAGTGCTGGTTCAAGACCTGCCGATAGAACAAACGGGAGACGACGGCATTTACCTGGGCACGACGCCGGCGAAGAACCTTAATCGGAACGTGAAGGACGGAGAGAAACCAACGCCATCAGGAAAACCGCTGCGCGGTTTTGATTGAATGCCGTCATGGACAAGCCCCCGCGCAGCGGGGGCCGGGGTTCAGCCGGTGACGCGTCCGAATTTCTTTTCGAGTTCGCGGTAACTCATTTCGACGAGGGTGGGGCGGCCGTGGGGGCAGGTGTAAGGCATGGCGCACTGGCGGAGGTCGGCGAGGAGCTGCTCGATTTCGGGGCCGGCCAGGGGATCGTTGGCCTTGATGGCATGGCGGCACACGGTTTTGGCGATGGTGTCCTCGCCGAGGCGATGCGAATGGAGTTCCTGGCCCGCAGCCTTGAGGCCGTCGATGAGTCCGAGCACATACTGACGCGGCGCCGACACCTTCACAAACGGCGGCAACGCGTCCAGTAGAAAGGTGCGCTCGCCGAAATCGCTCAGGCCGACGCCGAGCCGTGCGAGGGCGGGGAGCAGCTCGCGCAGGAACTGGGCGTCGCGCACGGACAGCTCGACGGTTTCCGGCAGGAGCAGCCGCTGGGAGGGCGCCTGGCCGGCCTCGAGCCGGGCGAGCATCTGCTCGAACAACACGCGCTCGTGGGCGGCGTGCTGGTCCATGAGCACCAGCCCCCGGTCCGACTCGAGAACCACATAGAGCTTCCCCACAACACCCACCACCCGCAGCGGCACCCGAAGCAGCGGCGTCGGCTCCAGCAGCCCATCCTCCGGCGCCGCGCCCGGCGCGTGGGCGGCGGGCGGCGACGCAGCCGGGGGCGCGACCCCCGCGGGAGCGCCCTGGGGCAATGCTGTCCCGGACGGCGCCGCGCCGGTTGGCATGCGCTCCGGACCGACGGGAGGCGACGGGGGCCGGGCGTGGGTGGGCGGGGCGGCGAGGGGGGTGCCGGTGAGCGGGGTCAGGGTGGGCAGGTCGACGGGCACAGCCGTCGGGAGCATGGGCGAGGCGGCTGCGGGGACGGCGGTCGAGGAGGCGGAGGAGGGGCTGTCGGCCGGGGCGCGGGCGGCATGGAAGCGCAGGAGGGCGTGGCGCACGCCGTCGCAGATCAGCTGGCGAACCGCCTTGTCATTGTGAAATTTCACCTCGCGCTTGGCGGGGTGCACATTGACGTCCACCAGGGCGGGGTCAAGTTCCAGAAAGAGGCAGCCCACGGGGTAGCGTCCTTTCATGAGGGCGGTGTGATACCCCTCGAGGAGCGCGTAATTCATCGTGCGGTTTTCCACGGGACGGCGGTTCACGAAGAGGTATTGGTCCTCGCGCGTGGCGCGGGATACGCCGGGCGCGCCAATGTAACCCCACAGGCGGAGCGCGGACGCGGGCGGTTCGGGAGTGGCTTCGGGGGGTTCGGCGTCGGGGGCATCGGGCGGGGCGGCCGGGGCGATGTGATCGACGGCCAGCAGCGCCAGCTCGCTTCCCAGCAGGACACGGAGGCGCTCGCGCAACGCGTGCAGGCGGGCGGCGCGGGTGGGCTCGTGGCTCACCGCGGGGAGCTGCCAGACGCTTCGCCCGTCCCGGTTCAGGTTGAACGCCACGCCCGGATGCGCCAGGGCGGCGAGGGTCAGGCAATGGTGGATGTGGGCGTATTCGGTTTCCTGGCTGCGGAGGAATTTGCGGCGTGCGGGCAGGTTGAAGAAGAGTTGGCGGACTTCGACGCAGGTGCCCGGGGGGCTGCCGGCGGCTTTGACGTCGACGATTTTGCCGCCGTGGATGAGGATTTGGGTGGCTTCGGCCCCGGCGTCGCGTTCGCGTGTGGTGAGGGTGAGGCGGCTGACGCTGGCGATGCTGGGGAGGGCTTCGCCGCGGAAGCCCAGGGTGGCCACGGCGCTGAGGTCCTCGGCGCGGCGGATCTTGCTGGTCGCATGGCGCTCGAAACTCAGCAGCGCGTCGTCGCGCGTCATCCCCCAGCCGTCGTCGGTCACGCGGATGAGGCTGCGGCCGCCGGCCTGGAGGTCCACGCCGATGCGGGACGCGCCGGCGTCGAGGGCGTTTTCGACGAGTTCCTTGACGACGCTGGCGGGGCGGTCCACGACCTCGCCGGCGGCGATCTGGTTGGCGACGTGGTCGGGCAGCAGCCGAATGCGGTTCATGGCGTGGACTCCATCGCGGTCATGACCTCATACATACCGCAGCCGACACACCGGACCAAGCGGTTTCATGCTTCCCAAAACACCCCGAAACCGAAAAGGATCCCCGCCATGAACGCCAGCCGTTCCGCATCCGCAACGCCCGCCTGCCTGGGAGTTGAATGTGGCGCCACGCACACCGTGGCCCTCCTGACCGATGCCGCCGGCCGCCTCCTCCGCCGCGCCGAGTTCGGTCCCGCCAACCTCCAGCTGCTGACCGATGCCCAACTGGCCCGCCATTTCCGCGCCATCCGCGCCCGGATGCCCCTGCCCCTCGCCGTCGCCATCGGCATGGCCGGCGCGCGCACTGCCGGCGACCGCCAACGGATTTGCGCCGCCGCCGCAAGAGTCTGGCCCGGCATCCCCTGTTACGGCACAAACGACCTCGAAACCGGCCTGATGGCGGCGGAGGGCGCAGGGAAACGGGCTGGCGGCCAGCAGGCCGGCATGGCGCTGCCCCGGGTGCTGGTCGTCAGCGGGACCGGCTCATGCTGTTTCGGGCGGGCGCCCGCCGGGTGGACGGTGAAGGTCGGCGGCTGGGGGCACCTGCTGGACGACAAAGGGAGCGGTTACGACATTGCGATGGGAGCGTTGCAGGCGCTGGTGCATGTGCTGGATCTCACCGGCTCCTGGCCGCCGCTCGGACGCCGCATTCTCCGGCGATTGCAGCTCAACGATCCCGAGGAACTGGTCGCCTGGACTCAACACGCCGGCAAGTCCGACATCGCCAGCCTGGCCGTCGATGTCTTCGCCGCCGCCAACCGCCACGACACCCTCGCCGACCGCCTCCTCACCGAAGCCGCCGACCGCCTCGCCGCAGACGCCGCCGCCTGCGCCCGCCGCATAGCGCGCCCGGGGCGCCCGGTGGAATTCGTGCTGGCGGGAAGCGTGTTGCTCAAGCAGACGCGGTTTGCCGCCGAACTCGCAAGGCGCCTTCGGCGACGCTGGCCGGGCGCGCGCGTGGCACCGCTCCACCGCGAAAGCGCCTGGGGCGCCGTCACCCTCGCCCGGCACCTTCTCGCGGCGTCCGCCGCCCGGCGTCCAACGCCCACATCCCCGCCATCAAAAGGCCCTTCCCCAAAGGCCTCGCCCGAGACCGGCGGCGCGCAGCCGGCCGATGCGGCAGCCGGGGTGCCGGATCGGGCACCGGACGAATCGCCCACCGAGCAGCGCAATCCGCGTTCGATGAACCTGGACCGGATGCGGCTGGGCGACGCGGTGGCGCTGATGTTGAGCGAAGACGCGAAGGTGCCTGTGGCGGTGCTGGCGCAGCGCCGTCCGATCGAGCGGGCGATCCGGCTGATCGTGCGGGCGTTGCGGCGGGGCGGGCGGCTGTTTTACCTGGGGGCGGGCACGAGCGGGCGGCTGGGGGTGCTGGATGCGAGCGAATGCCCGCCGACGTTCGGCGTGCCACCCGACCGGGTGCAGGGCATCATGGCCGGGGGCCAGACCGCCCTCTGGCAATCCATCGAGGGCGCCGAGGACGACGCGGACGCCGGGGCGCGGGCGGTGGCGTATCGGGGTGTGGGGCGGCGGGACGTGCTCGTGGGCATCGCCGCGAGCGGGCGCACGCCGTTTGTCTGGGGCGGGTTGCGGGCTGCGCGGCAGCGCGGGGCGGCGACGGTGCTGTTGAGTTTCAATCCCGCGCTGGCGATCGGGCGCGGGGAGCGTCCGGACGTGGTGATTGCGCCGGAGGTGGGGCCGGAGGTGTTGACGGGGTCGACGCGGCTGAAGGCGGGCACGGCGACGAAGCTTGTGTTGAACATGTTCACCACGCTGGCCATGGTCCGGCTGGGCAAGGTCCGCAGCAACCTGATGGTCGATGTCAAACCCTCCAACGCCAAACTGCGCGACCGCGCCGTCCGGATCGTGCAGGCGCTGACGGGGTGCGACCGCGACACGGCGCGCCGCGCGCTCCGGCGCGCGCGCTGGAACATCCGCCGGGCCTGCGCACGCGTCCCCGAACGTTGAACGTTGAACGTTGAACGTTGAACGTTGAACGTTGGAGGTTCAGCCACCGCATGCGCATCGCGGCCTTGAACCCGGTAGGGCGAGACTCCGTCGAGCCCTGACTTTTTCTGCTGGCATGCGCCTGCGCCACGATGCGGCGCCGGGAGCAGCCAAAAATCCGCCGTGGCGGTGCCGACGCAAGAAAGTTTGGGCTCGACGGAGTCTCGCCCTACCCTCGGCGCGCGGAGTCGCGCGCTGCGGGACCGCTTCACGCCCCGTCGACGCACGGGCGCTGGAAGACTCTCACCGTTCACGGGCGGGGGAACCCGAATGCCCGCCTGCGCGGCGCATGCCGCTACGGCGCGGCAGGCCGAGCACCGAACACAGAACGCCGAATGCCAGCGGCCAACGCGCAACTTCAGATTCCGATTGGACGGCGCGGGATTGTGCCATAATCTCGGGTGCATGGAACTGACACCTGACACGGGTCAACAGGTGAATGCGCCGGTCCGCTCCGGGCCTCTGGTGGCGTGGTTCTGTCTTCGGGCGCATCCGAAGCACGAGCACATTGCCGCCAGGCACCTGCGCTGCATGGACGATGTGGAGGTACTCAACCCGCGTGTTCGGTTCAAACGCGCCACGCGCCAGGGCAAGGTGTGGGTCACGGAGGCCATGTTCCCAAGCTACCTCTTCGCGCGGTTCGACTTCAACTCCGCGCTCGCCCGGGTGAATTACGCGCCCGGGGTGAAAACCGTCGTGCACTTCGGCACCGGCTACCCGGTCATCCCCGCCTCCATCATTGAGGATCTTCGCGCCACGCTCGGCGAGGACGAGCTGCGTGTGATTGGCGACACGTTTGAGCCGGGCGACGCCGTGAAGCTGCTGGCCGAGCCGTTCCGGGGGCTCCATGCAGTCGTCACGCGCGTGATGCCCGGCCGCCAGCGCGTGCTCGTCCTCCTCGAATTCCTCGGCCGCCAAACCCCGGTCGAGGTCGGCATGGAAACCGTGATCAAAACGCAGATCGGATACTGACTTGTCACCGCGGCGGCTTTCTGCCAGGGTGCGGCTCATCACGCGTTGCGCATGACAGAACACTGAACCACCATGAACACGGTCAAATCACTGAAAACGGTCACCAAACACGTTCAACCCCTCGTCGAAGCCGCGCTGGAAGACAGCGGCGGCCTGCTGCGCCTGGCCCCGAACTGGGTGCCCCGCTCCTTCCTCCAGCCGGGCAAACGCCTCAAACTGCATCCGGACGACCTCTACGCCTACGGCCTGAACCGCGGCGGCATCGACGAGCGCTGGTTCGCGTCGACCACGCCCGCGGCCAACGAGAACCGGACGCCGGACGAGGGGCTGAGCTACTGCGTGGCCGGGAAACGGCGGTTCACCCTGCACCAGGCGGTCGCGGAATGCGGCGGGGCGATTGTCGGAGACCGGATTTGGCGGAAGTACAAGCGCTGGCCGGTGTATTCGAAGTTCTTCGACAACATGGGCCCGATCCCGCATCACATGCACCAGAACGCCTCCCAGGCCAGGCTCGTCGGCCAGGAAGGCAAACCCGAAAGCTATTACTTCCCGCCCCAGCACAACAACGTGGGCAACAATTTTCCCTACACCTTCTTCGGCTTTGAGCCCGGCACCACCAAGGAACAGGTCCGCCAGTGCCTCGCCAACTGGAACAAGGGCGACAACGGGATTCTGGACTTGTCCAAGGCCTACCGGCTGAAGCCGGGCACGGGCTGGCTGGTTCCCCCGTGCATCCTGCATGCGCCCGGCTCGCTCTGCACGTACGAACCGCAGTGGGGCTCCGACGTGTTCGGCATGTACCAGTCGCTCGTCGAAGGCCGCGAAGTCCCGTGGTCGCTGCTCGTCAAGGATGTCCCCCGGAAATACCACCGCGACCTGGATTACCTCGTCAACCAGCTCGACTGGCCCGGCAATGTCGACCCCAAATTCAAAGACCACCACTACCTCGAACCCGTCCCCGTGGCCGACACCCGCAAGGAAGGGTACGTGGACCGCTGGATCGTCTATGGCACCGTCGACGGCGAGCAGCTTTTCAGCGCCAAGGAACTCACGATCGACCCCGGCGTCAAATGCACCATCACCGACCAGGGCGCCTACGGCCTCATCACCGTCCAGGGCAAAGGCACCATGAACCGCCTCACCCTCGATTGCCCCAAACTCATCCGCTTCCATGACCTCACCGAAGACGAGGTCTTCTGCACCGAACCCGCCGCCCGCCAAGGCGTCGTCTTCGAAAACACCTCCGCCGTCGAACCCCTCGTCATGCTCCGCTACTTCGGCCCCGGCGCCAACCCCGACGCGCCCGCCGTCGGCGCCCATCGCAGGAACAAGTTCTAACCTGCATTTCTCACAGGGCGGTGAGAAATGCGGGCTAACATCACCCGCCGCCACCGGGGCTCAGGAAGCTGCCATGCCCGCGACGTAATTGCGCTCCCGGTAGCGGAGCGCAATGAACACGAAGATCACCGCGGTCACGAACATCAGGCCCGAGAACAGGTTGAAATAGGCCACGCCGGACAGCTTGCTGGTGCCGTCCGGATTTTGGATGAAGAAGTTGATGGCCGAGGTGAAGGCGTTGCCGAGGGAAACGGAGAGCAGGTAGGCCGCCATGACCAGCGACTTCATGCGCGGCGGCGCCTGGGTGTAGGAAAACTCGAGACACGTGATGCTCACCATCACCTCCGCCGCCGTGATCAGCACAAACGCCGCCAGCTGCCACGCAATCGTCGGGCGCTCGCCCGCGGCAATCATCGATTCCACCCAGGCCGTGATCAGAAACGACGGCACCGTCAGAAACAAGCCCACCCCAATCCGCCGCAGCGGCGTCAGCGGGAACACCCGGGAGACCGCCGGATACACCACATACGAGAACAGCGGGATCAGCAGCATGACCAGGATGGGGTTGACCGCCTGCACCTGCGACGCCAGCAGCTCGAACCGGACCACCTTCAAATCCAGCACCCGGTTCATGGCCTCCGCCTGCAGCACCCAGGCCGACCCGGTCTGATCCCACAACGCCCAAAACATGGCCACCACAAGGTAAATCGGCGCCAGCCCCAGCAGGCTGCCCAACCCCTCCCGGCTGAACGTCTCCCGCACAAACGCCATCCCCCCCGGCGGCACCCGCACATACTGATGTCGCCCCATCCAGAACACCAGCGTCGCCAGCCCCATCAGAATCCCCGGCACCCCGAACGCAAGCCACGGCCCCACCTTGTCCATGAGCACCGGCGTGAGGAGCGTCGAGAAGAACGAGCCGAAATTGATCGAGAAATAAAACCAGCCAAACACCTTGGGCAGCAACTGCTGGTTGTGCGGGCCGAACTGGTCCCCCACGTTCGCCGACACACACGGCTTGATCCCCCCCGACCCCAGCGCAATCAGCGTCAGCCCCACCGCCAGCCCCAGCCTCGTGTCGTCCAGCGCCAGCGCCAGGTGCCCGAAACAATACACGATCGACAACCACAAAATCGTCTTGTATTTCCCCCAAAACGCGTCCGCCAGCACCGCCCCCAGCAGCGGCAGAAAATACACCGCCGACACGAACAGGTGATACCAGAACTTCGCCTGCTCCTCCGTCATGACATCCAGCGCCCCCGACCGGCTCACCAAATACTGCGTCATGAACACCACCAGGATGTTCCGCATCCCGTAATAGCTGAACCGCTCGCAGGCTTCGTTGCCGACAATATACTTGATCTGCGGCGGAAACCGCGGCTCGACGGCCGGTGTGTGCTCGTTCATGGCTCTCTTCGCGTGCGGCCTGCTCCTTACCCCACATGAACCGCCGGAGCCAGAGATTATTTCGCGCTTTCCACGCCTGCACCGGTTGCGGGATGATCCCGGCCTGATGAACGCCACTTCGATCTCCGCGCTGAGCCGCCGCACGTTTCTCCGTCATGCCGCATGGGCCTCCGGCGCGGCCTGGCTGGGTGTCGGAAGCCGGGTTGTGGCTGCGCCGGCGGCGCGGGTGTTGGACACCCGTGTGATCAGCCCGCAGCCGGAGCATTATCACGGCTGGCCGACGCTGGCGCGCCGGCGCAACGGCGATCTGCTGGTCGTGTGCTCGGGCGGGCGCGAGGGGCACGTGTGCCCGTTCGGGCGGGTGGAGATGATGGTGTCGCGCGACGAAGGCCGGATGTGGGGCTGGCCGCAGGTGCTGTGGGACAGCGCCATGGACGACCGCGACGCGGGCGTGGTGGAGACCGCCCGGGGCAGCCTCCTGGTGACCACGTTCACCTCGCTGGCCTACGCCCCGGCGCTCGAGGCGGCGGAAAAGAGGGCCGCCGGCACGCCCGGATCGTGGCCGGCAGACCGGCTGGCGCGGTGGCAATCGGCCCACCGGCGTCTGAGCGCGGCGCAGCGGCCATCCGAGCTGGGCCAATGGATGCTGCGCTCGACGGACGGCGGCGTGAGCTGGTCGGGGCGCTATTCGAGCCTGGTGAACAGCCCGCACGGCCCAATCCAACTCGCCGACGGCCGGCTGCTCTACGCGGGCAAGGAACTCTGGACCGGCCGGCGCCGCGTCGGCGTGTGCGAGTCTCGGGATGACGGGCAGACGTGGCAGTGGCTGGCGGACATCCCGGCGCGGCCCGGCGACGCGATCGCCCAATACCACGAATTGCATGCGGTCGAAACCGCCGACGGGCGGGTGCTGGTCCATATCCGGAACCACAATTCCGCCCACAACAACGAAACCCTCCAAGCCGAATCGGCCGACGGCGGCCGGCGGTGGTCGGAGCCGCGTTCGATCGGCGTGTGGGGGCTGCCGTCGCACTTGTTGCGGCTGCGCAACGATCATCTGCTGATGACCTACGGCCACCGGCGCGCCCCGCTGGGCAACCAGGCGCGCCTGAGCACCGATCACGGCCGGACCTGGTCGGACCCGCTGGTGGTCTCGAGCGACGGCACCTCGGGCGACCTGGGGTATCCGAGCACGGTCGAGCTGGCCGACGGCACGCTGCTCACGGTGTGGTATGAGCTGATGAAAGGCTCGCCGCGAGCCGTGTTGCGGCAGTGCCGCTGGACCCTCGCGCCCTGAGCCGCCACCCATCGCGCCCACCACCCCGGTAGGGCGAGACTCCGTCGAGCCCTGGTTTCCCTCCATTGTTTTCCTTCTGCATTCCCGTTCACGCGACATCCGCAGGCGGTTGGGCTGCCCGGAGCAGGCGGATTCAAATCGACGCAGCACCCGAGGGGGAAGTCAGGGCTCGACGGAGTCTCGCCCTACCAGAGTATTGGCCTGCCGGAGCTCCCTTGCCGCCCACGCTTCAGGGGTCGGTGTGGGCGCCCTCGCCGGTCCGCGTGCGGCCACGCCCGGTTGCCAGGTAGCCGGTCAGGACAAGGGCCAACACCACGCCGGCCAGGCTCACGTAAAGCGCCGTCGCCGGCGGCTGGAAGCGGAACACGACGTCGTGACGGCCCGGGGGCAGCTCGACGCCGCGCATGAGGTAATTGCAGCGCAGGACCACCGCCGGCCGGCCGTCGACCGTCACCCGCCAGTTCGGGTCGTATTTGTCCGCCAGCAGCAGGACCGTCGGGGCGTTGGCCTGCGTGCGGAGCGCGACGTGTTTGGGGGTGTATTGATCGGGGACGAATTCGACCGACGCAGCGGGCGGGTTGGTGGGCGGAGGGGCGGGGGGAGGCGAGACGTTGCCGGACACGACCACGAGCTGGGCGGGGTCGAAGGCGGGTGAGGCGATCTGGTTGAGGGCGGCCTGGGCGTTGGTGGCGACAGTCCACTGCGTGTAGAGGCCGGCCCGGGGCAGCGCGCCGGTGAACTCGATCAGCGCGAACGGCCCGGCGGCGTTGGTCTGGATGGTCGAAACGTCGCCCATGCGGAGCTTGGGGAAATCGAAGGGCAGCACCGTGCGGAACCGGCGCTGGGCGGGGTCGAGCTGCTGGTTGAGGGCTTCGGTCATGCTGGCCAGGCCGAGCAGATACCGGACATTGGCAAGCTGCCAGTGGCGGAGGATGGGGTTGCCGGGCTGCCATTGGACGGTCACGTTCGTGCTGATCCACAGGGCGCGGTAAGTCTGGTTGTCGACCGCCACGCGCGGCTCCTGGATCACGTCGATGGACTGGACCCCGTAATATTGGAAGTGATGCTGGAGCCACTCCACATTGTAGATCTGCTGCAGCAGCGCCATCTCCTGGTTGACGCGCCACGGCAGAATGGCGACGCGGTGTTCGAACGGCCGCTGCCGCAGGAGGTCCACCACCGCGTTGCTCGCGTATTTCTCGCGGTAATCGTAGTGCTGAATCCACGGCAGGTTCGCCCGCGCCAAATCCGCCACCAGGATCACCCCGAGCAGCACCCCGGCCCACCGGGCGCGCGGGCCCGTGAACGTGCGGCGCTGGAGCAGCACGATGGCGGCCACGCTCAACAGCAGAAACAGGATGAACATGCCGACCTGGCCATTGCTAAACTCGATGATCGGCCGGGCCTCCGCCAGGTTGAACCCGTTCCGCTCCAAATACGCCTCCAGCGCCCGGCGGCTGCCGGCGTACATCGCCGCACCGGCCACCGCAACGCCAACCGTCCCCACCAGCCCCAGCGTCCACGCCTTCTCGAACCCCGCAAACCATTTTGCCACGCGCTCGAGCGATTCGCCCACATACGCCCTGAACATGCCGTGCGCGCCATACGCAAACAGCACCACCACCGCCCAGTTGAAACAGTGCGTGAACTTCGCCGGGTTCCGGATGTTGGAGAAGTAGGGAAGGGCGTACAACACCTGGTAGAACGGCGCATACTTGCCCCATGCCAGCAGCAGCGACACCCCAGCCGCCCCGCTCCAAAACAGGATCCACTTGCGGTCCCGGTCCGTATACACCGATCCCCGCCGCCGGCACGCCTGCGCCACCGCCCACGCCCCGATCAGCAGCACCAGGATTCCCGAATAAATGCCGCCCCCCGTGTAACGCGCCCCGCCGGGACCAAACTCCGGCTTCCAGCCTGGGAACCGCCCGATGATGCCCCAGTATTGGCCGCCGTCCGGGGTTTCCATCCGGTAGCCGAACAGGCCGGGCACGGCGAAGCTGAGGGTTTCGGCCTTGGGCAGGCTCCACTGGGTGGCCCATTCCCAGCGTTGCTCCCTGGTTTGGGTGTCCTGTTCCGAACCCGCCACGCCCTTGATCTGGGTGCTGATCATGACGCTGATAAACTGCGCCGCGATGAGCGCCGCGAACACCGCCACCACCGCCGTGCGCACCGCCCCTTTCACCACGCGTGTCCAGAACCCGTTCCCGGCCGTGAGCGCCTGGAACACCACAAACGCCGCCACGTACAAGCTGAAAATCGCCCCAATGTCCGCCCCTTCCATCAGCCCCATCCCCACCGCCAGCCCCGCCAACACCACCCTCAGCCAACGCCGCGCCGACCCTTCATCCGCCAGCAGCCCCAACGCCAGATACGCCATCCCAAACGTGATGCACTGCCCCGCCACCCCCCAGCACGCCGTCGAGAAAAACCCCGAGTTCAATATCGCCGCCAACCCCCCCAGCACGCAGACCACCGGCCCAAACTTCAGCTGCCGAAAGAAAAACCACGCGCACAACCCCAGAATCAACAACGCAAACGGCGCGTAAAACTTCGCATACCCCACCGCGCCAACCAGCATCATCAGCCCGAAGGAGAAATTGGGCGCCGACGCCCCACCCGGCGCCCCCACCCAGTTCAAATCCAGCCACCGGCCAAAATAGTCGCTGGCAACATGTGCGGAGAGGGGCTGAATGGCCCCGAGCGGGCCGTCGTTTGAGAAATGCGCTTTGTCCGGCAAAAAGCTCTCACGGAACAGCACGCCGAGGAGGACCAGCGCATATATCAGGAAAAGCACCACGTGACGGCGATTTAACGCCTTGACGGTCTTCTCGATGGGTGGGCAGGGCACGGCGGCGGTCTTCATAGAAGGTCAGATCGCTGGAGAGTTGCTGCTGCGGACACCAAGTGAATCAACATGCCGGTGCGATTGTCCCAGCAGACGATCGAGGCGGCAACCCTTTTAAACCCACAATGCTGCGGCTGTTGGCCCAAAGGAGTTGGCCTGGGTTCGGCGTGCGCAAGGCCTTTCACCTTCGGAATTCCGATTTGAGCGAGCCGCCGCGTTGCTCCAACTGGCCTCACCACGGGGCCCGGGTGGCAATCCAGATCACCGCTCCAAGCAAGCTGAGCCCGCGTGCCGCTATCGTTGTCGGAGCCGGTAGAAGGCGTGGGTCGCGTCGGCGACGGTCAGGATGACGATGTTCTGGTCGTCGATCAGGACCGGATCGACGTCGAGGCGCTGCCAGCCGCCGTCCAAGCCGCTCGAGGCGACTTCGATGTCGTAGGCCAGGCCGTTGACGGGCCAGAACAACACCAGGCTGCTGCCAGACCGCCGAAAGCCCAGGGGCGGGCCGACAGCGATCGAGTTGTCCACCGTGACGGAGCCGGCCGCGTAGTCGCACGCGACCGCCTCAGCCATCGGGTCCGACACCTCCCGCAGGATGGGCTGGTCGGCAAACGCCAGCGCACTGCTGCCCGTGGCCGTTGCCCGAACGCGGAAGCTGAAGTGGGCCACGTCGGATGCGCCGGGCTCGAGTGTCACGCCTGCGGGCAGCGCGAGGACGAATCCCACCACGCCGTCCGGCAGGCTCGCGCTGTTGACATACCACGTCGCACCGGCCGCGCCGGGACCGGGCGCGGCGCCGACCCATGCCAGGGTGGCCGGATCAAACGCCACGCTGAAGCCCAGGGCGTTTTCGTTGCCGGCGGCGTCACATCGGACTGCCACGGTCACTACCGTGCCGGGCGCGGCCGTCACGTCGGGCAGGCGGAGCGCGCGCGGGCTGGCAGCAGCCGGCACTGCGGCTGGCGCAGGGTTCTCGGGCTCCGGGCTTTCGGGGCCGCCTGCGGCGATGGGCGGTGTCGCGCCGATGGCGTAGCGGCCGGCTTGGACCCAGTCGGTCACCGATAATACCCCGTTGCCGGCGGTGTCCATCGGGGCGCAATCAGCCCGCTGGAACTCGTCGCCTTCGGGGGTGTCGAGGCCGGCGACAAACCGGCCCACCTGGACCCAGTCAATCACGCTCAGTATCTGGTCGCCTCCCGGGCGCGGCGCCACGTCGGCCTCGAACGCGATCCGCTCGACGCGCACCTCGCCGGCGGTGAACACGGCCGGCAGCGGCTGGGCCAGGGCGTCGGCCACCTGCCGCAGCGTCGGCACATCGCCAAACGCCACCGGCACAGTGACGGGCGACGTCACGTCCGGCGCTTGGAACCGGACAGCCAGCACCTGCTGGGTTCCGGCGTTGAAGGCGGTGCCCGCCGGCAGGGCCAGCGCCATGCCCACCCGCCCCGCAGCCGCATCGTTCGTGTTCGTCACCAGGCTCGAGTCCGCCGGCGTTTCCGGACCCGGCAACACGCCGAGAAACTCCAGCAGACCGGGATCGAACTGCAGGCTAAAGCCCAAGGCATTCTCATTGCCGAACGCAACCAGCTGGATCGGCAGATCGAACGCGCTCCCGGACCTGGCGCCCGAGCTGACCACGGCCACCCGCGACGGCGGCGGCAGCACCGTCAGCATCGCGTCGTCGCTGACCGCGATGCCGAACGCGTTGGACACCACGACGGAATAGGTGCCGGTGTCGGTGAAGGCCACGGCGGGCAGGATCAACGTGGCGTTGGTGGCGTCAGGCAGCGCGCTGCCGTTGAACCGCCACTGATAACCCAACGGCCGGGTGCCCCCGGCGCTGACGGAGAACTCCGCCGCTTCACCCAGGGCGACACGCCGGTCCCGCGGTTGCTCCACAATCACCGGCGCGGCTTCGCTCGAGCATTTCCCCGCGCTGCCTGCGGCAACAATGGCCGCCAGTTCCGTCGCCGACAACGCGCCGTTGTAAAGGCTCATCTCGTCCATCAACCCCCGATACGCGTAGCTGCCGGGCGGCCGGATTCCGAAATAGAGGTCATGGCTGGTTTCGGGGATGAAGGATCCGACCCCCTTGGCGGCCACCTCCACGCCGTTCACGAAGAGCCGGGCATTGCCGGAACCGCGGTCGTAGGTCAGCGCCACGTGCTGCCACACGCCCGGCACCACGGCGCCGGCGGGCGACTGCACATAAGGCCAGCCGCCGGACCCATCCGCAATGGTGCCAATCAACACCCCCGGCGGCAGGCTCGGATGCCCCAGCCAGAACGCCACGCCCGGCACCACATCGCCCACGCCCCGGTTCCACTCCGCAATCACATGACCGTTCGCCGTGTCCGACGGCTTGATCCAGCCTTCGAGGGTCAAACCCGGCCCCGTGCCCACGTTCAGTGTGTCCGATCGGACAACCCGCACATGACCGGTACCGACGAAGTTGAAGGCGGCGCCAACCTGGCCGTCCGCGAAGGTGACACCGCCCATAAGCGCGCCGTGGTTTGTGCCTTGCTGATCAACTCCATTTCCTTCGCCGGCCCACCACGACACCAGGCTCTCCAACGGCGCCGCACACGCCGGCCCGGGGGTGACCGTCAGCGTCGCCACATCGCTCACCGCGTGCCCCCATTCGTTCGAAACAACCACGAAGTAACCGCCCGCCTGGGCCGGTTGGACATTGGCCAGCTCGAGCACCGACGCGGTGGCGCCGGCAACGGGCTCACCGTTGAACAGCCAGACGTAGGCCAGCGGCGCGTCACCCGTGGCGGCGACGGCAAAGGTGGCGGTTGCTCCCTGAACCACCGTCTGGCTTTGTGGCTGCAGCGTAATGGTCGGCGGCGCGCCGGGCACATCCGTGCGGATCATCCGCAGCGCAATCTTCAATCCGCTCCGAGCCGCCAGTCCGTCCGCGCCCCGGCCGATGGCGAAGTCCAGCGCCTGCCCGACCTCCAGTGCCAACTCGTTGGTGTAGCCCGACGAGGTGTTGGGCGGCAGGGACATCCCGAACAACTCCTGCTCGCCCTTCATCACGTGGAAGTCGCAATCAGCCGAAAGCTCCCCGTCGAACAACGGGCTCACCGCCGCTTCAATCCGATACTGGCCGCTTTGCTGAGGCGGCACCGTGAACCGGATCACGCCAAAGTTGCGCGCCGTGCCGTCCGGGCCCGGCACAAAGTAGATGGTGCCTGGCGGGCCCACGAACGCGCCTCCGGCCGACACAGCCGTGCCCGGCCCCATGACGCGATTCACAAGCGGGCTAACCCCGCCCGCCCAATCCCACGAGGCGATCGGCACGCCGTTGTCCGCGGGGAAGGTTCGGGCATGGGCCAGCAAACTGAACGCGCCGCCGAGCGCCTCCTGAGCCCCGTAGCTCCACGGCCCATTCGGGTTGGACGCCAGGGTGTAATCGGCCGACAAATCATACGTCCGCACCGGCGGCGGCTCTTCGACCGTCAAACTGGCGGTCTCGCTGACCGCGAAGCCGAAGTCGTTGGTGGCGATGACGGAGTAATTGCCCGCTTGGGCCAACTGGACATTGGCCAATTCGAGCACCGACGCGGTGGCGCCAGCAATGGGCTCGCTGTTGAATAGCCAGATGTACGCCAGCGGCGGATCGCCGGTGGCTTCGACGGCAAACCTCGCCGTCTCGCCCACGCGCACGCTTTGGCTGAGCGGCTGTTGAACGATCACCGGCGCCGCGCCCGTCACATCCGTGCGCACGATCGTGAGCGCAAGTTTTAACGCGCTGCGCAATGCCACGCCATCGGCGCCGCGGCCGACGGCGAAGTCCAGCACCTGCCCGGCCTCCAGCGCCAGCTCGTTGATGTAGCCCGACGGGGTGTTGGGCGGGAGGGATACCCCGAACAATTCCTGTTCACCCTTCATCACATGGAAGTCGGCGTCGGCCGACAGATCGCCGTCAAACACCGGGGCCACCGTGGCCACCATGCGATACTGGCCGCTCTCGCCCGGCGGGACCGTGAATCGAACGACGCCGAAAACGCGCGGCGTGCCATTGGGTCCGCTGGCGACGTACATGGTCCCAGGCGGCCCCACGAAGGCGCCGCCCGCAGAGATGGCCGTGCCGGGGCCCATGACGCGGTTGACGAGCGGGCCATCCAAAGTTGGCCAATCCCACGAGGCGATCGGCACGCCGTTGTCCGCGGGGAAGGTTCGGGCATGGG
>JAFGQR010000142.1 GCA_016935555.1 Verrucomicrobiota bacterium | reverse complement strand
CGCGTGGAAGCCTACTGGGCGCTGTTCTCCGGCGCTTTCGGACACACCTACGGGAACTCCTTTGTCTATTTTGCGACTCCAACTTGGCAGACGGCCCTGCATTCCACCGCCGCGGACCAGATGCGTCATTGGCGCAGACTGATCGAGTCCAGGCCCGTCCTCATCCGCGAACCATGCGCGAACCTGATCTCGTCCTCGCCGGGTTCCATCCCGGGCAGCGCTCTGCGCGAGCCTGGCGATTACCGGGTGGCCACGCGCGCCTCGGACGGCAGCTACGCGTTCGTCTATTCGACGCGAGGTTTGGATTTCACCATTGACATGAGCCGGATCTCCGGCAGCCAGGCTAAAGCCTGGTGGTACAATCCGCGGGATGGAAAGTGCTACAACAATTCCGGCAACGCGACGAGCGCGCCGTTCGGCCCATTTGATACGAGCGGGACTCGAACCTTTGATCCGCCGGGAGAAGCGGGCAAGGACAAAGACTGGGTTCTCATCCTCGACGACGCTTCGAGAGGCTACGGCGTTCCGTGAATGGGTTCGCAAGGGGTAGTCATGTTTCCCTGTGCCCCGGGCCCCCATCGCGCCCGGGTCTTCCGGCGTTTCTTTGTGTTCTTTGCGTTCTTTGCGGTTCATACCGCTCCCCGCGACGCACGCTGCAGGCCAACAGATGTATTGACAGCAAGCAAGCGATGCGTTGCGGATTCTGCTCTGGGACCTAATTCGGCTCCCCTGGGCGAAGGATTGGGTCTCGGTGAGTTGGTCCGAGGATCTGGCCACCAGCGAGTCGATCGAACGCGGCCTGGAACCCGATGCCTTGAAGCCGGCCAAGCCCACCGCTATGAGGAACTCGCCGGGAAGTATCGGGATCTCACCCGGCTCGCCCACGACGCCGGCAAGCAGATGCTGCTGCCCGTGCATCCCGGTCACGACAACTCGCGCTTCCGCGAGGGGCACGATGCCTGCGTCATGCCGCGCCGCGACGGCCAGACGCTCTGCGAAATGTGACATGACGCGCGGGGTGAAAAAGAGCATGATCCGTCCGGCAACCCTATGACACTTGCAAACAATGCTGACCGGAATGCTGCTCCGCTGAAGAGAGCGAAGCGGGGCCTTGCGCTTTCCACCCTTCTGCCGCTCGTCCTTCTCGGGTGCGCGGCGGGTGTCACCACTGTCTTCGCTGCGGAGGCGAAGCGCACGGTCCCCACCGATCGTCCGGTCCGTTACGAGGCGTTCGGTGCGGTCGGGGACGGCGTGGCCGACGACCTGCCGGCCCTCGTCGAGGCGCACGCGTTCGCCAATGCTCACGGTCTGGGGGTGCATGCCAAACCGGGTGCCACCTACCACCTCGGTCGCCGGGCACTCACCGCCATTATTGCCACCGACACCGACTGGGGCACGGCCCGGTTCATCATCGACGACACCGATGTCGAAAACCACCGCGCGTCGCTCTTCGCCGTCCGCTCGCTGCTCGATCCCGTGAAGCTGTCGATCCCACGGCTGGCCCGGGACCAGCGGCGCCTCGACGCACGGCCGCCCCGCGACTGCTGGGTGCGGGTGGAGAACGACCGCCAGCGGCGCTACATCCGCCGCGGCCTCAACCAGAACAATGGTTCGAGCCAGCGCGATTGCTTCATCCTGCGCCGTGACGGCACCATCGAGGGCGCCATCGACTGGGAGTACGACACGATCAAGCGCGTCGAAGCCCGGCCGATCGACGAGCGGCCGCTGGTCCTCAGAGGCGGGATCTTCACCACCACTGCCAACCGGATGAAGCAGGCCAAGGGTTACAACTACTGGGCGCGGAACATTGCCATCAACCGCTCGGGCACCACCGTCGTGGGCCTGACCCATCATGTCGTGGGCGAGACGCATACCGGCCATCCCTACGGCGGGTTCCTGGCGGTGAGCCGTTGTGCCAACGTCACGCTGCGCGATTGCTTCGTCACCGGCCACAAGACCTACAGGACCATCGGCGCCGCCGGCAAACCCGTGAGCATGGGCACCTACGACCTGAGCGCGAACGAGGTGGTTAACTTTACGATGGTCGGCTGCCGCATGGACAACATCTGCGACTCCACACGCTGGGGCGTCATCGGGGCCAACTTCTGCAAGAACATTCTCCTGGAGAACTGCACCCTGTCCCGCATGGACACCCACCAGGGCGTTTCCGGCACCTACACGATCCGGGGCTGCACGCTGGGCCACGCCGGACTCAACGCCATCGGCCGGGGCACGTTGACGGTCGAGAACTCCACGCTGAACGGCCGGTCCCTGGTCAACTTGCGCGGCGACTACGGCAGCACCTGGGAAGGCACCCTCGTGATCCGCAACAGCCGGTGGATTCCCGCGTGCGGCGCGCCGGTCCAGCCCTACCTGCTCAACGCGAGCAACGACGGGCAACACGACTTCGGCTATCCCTGCTTCATGCCGCGGGACATCAGCATCGACGGCCTCACGATCGACGACCGCCAGCACCCCAAAGATTACGCGGGCCCCTACCTCTTCACCGACCCGGACGGGACGTCGTCCACGGCCACCCGCCCATTTCCGTACCGCCTGACGGAGCGGGTGACCCTCCGCAACCTGACCACGACCAGCGGCCGGAAACCCCGCCTGTCGCCGGACCCCGCGTTCGCTGCCAGCGTGCGGGTGATCGAGCTGAACCAGGCTGAGATGAAAGGAGAACGACAGTAAGAGGTGTCTTGAAATCCCGCACGCCGTGACGGCGCATGTGCTGGCCCGTGTAGAGGCTGGCGCGGCTGCTGCAGCAGATGATCGTCTCAAACGGGCCTCTGCTGCAGGCTGCGGGCTCTTCCGAGTCGGCAACGACCGCCTCATCCTCCACCTGGTGGCGCCAACGCGTGAAAATGGGTGGCCT
>JAFGQR010000141.1 GCA_016935555.1 Verrucomicrobiota bacterium | reverse complement strand
TTTTGTTTTTTCATCACCTGCCGTGTGGCAGGTTTTCATCAAGCCTCCAACCTTTTTTTTGCCAAATCCTGTGGGATGGCTGTGTCTTCCGGTCGGTGGGCATGGCGGCAGGCCGGTGATCGTTCGGGTCCGAACCGTGTTCGACGCTCCAGCCGTCCCATTCGCGGTAGGCATGATACGACCAGTCCCAGCCATACGCTTCAAACAGTTCGATGCAATCCTTCAGGTAGGCGGCGGCGCCGGGCGCCCACCGGATGGCGCTGAACTCGCCGCAATAGATGTGGAGGTTGTAGGCGAGTTGGAAGTCGCGGACGGGTTGGAGGTATCGCTGCAGCGCCGCCTGGTCACAGCGTTGGCCGTCGATCTGGCCCGGGTATCTCACGCCGGTTTGGCCGCCATGCACGCCTTGGTGGGTGTAACTGTGCGGCCAATACATATGCACCTGGTAGACGATCCGCGGCAGCTCCACCGGCGTCAGATAGCGGAACCCGGGCGGCGAATCCCAGTCTTCGGCTTCAATAATAATGGTGGTGTCGGGGTCGACCGCACGGATGGCCCGGGCCGCCTGGATCTGGGTGCCCAACCAGTCGGCGATCCCCGGCGGAGAAGGCTTGCCTTGGACGGGCTCGTTGACGAGGTCGTAGCCCCAGATGGCGGCATGGCCGCGATACCGGCGGGCAATTTTCTCCCAGAGCCTGATGAAATGTTCCTGGTATGGCGCCTCATGGAACATCCGGATGCTGTTGTCCTCGTAACGTCCGCCGGGGGGCGAGTGAAGGTCGACGACGGCTTTGAGGCCATAGCGGCTGCAGGCTGCCAGCGCTTGGTCGAGGTCGGCCAGCTCGCTGTCGATCCAGCGATCATACTCGGCCAGGTCGAGGTCGGTGTTGGGTTTGCCCCAGTTGCGTGTGATTTGCCAGCGGATGAGATTGGCCCGCCATTCCCGGCCCAGCACGCGCAGGTCCTCGTCCTTGAACGCATTCGGGGACATCACGCCCCGCAGCCGGGGCAGGTTGTGCCCTTTGAACGCCGGCGGCGGGTTGGCCATCGGCGCCGGGCGCCGGGGCGGCACGCCGCGGGCCACGACCACCGTGATATCGTCGAACCAGACTGTGCCCGTGGCGTTCTGCAAGCCCAGATCGAGCTCGCCCTGCGCGGCGTCGTCGGGGATGGAGGCGATGAACGACAGTGTTTTCCAGTCGAAGGTGCCGTGGATCCGGCTGGGGTGGTGCCAGCGCGCGCCGAGGGATGGCGACGTGAAATGCAGCATGAATTTCACGCCGTGGTGCGGCTCCGGCGGCCGGCTCACCTTCTGCGCCTTCGCCCGGCAGACGAACTGCAGTTGCATCCCGCGGTAGGGGACCAGGTCCAACGGCCGGCGCGCCATGACGGTCCGGCTGGCTTGCGCGGGCGGCACCTCGACCCGCAAGGCCATGCCTCTGTCACCCTCCCCGCTGACCCAGCGTGCCTGCGGGGGGGACGACCAGGCGCTGCGCTCAGCCGGGCTGTCGAAGGCCGTGCGTAACACGATGGCACCGGCCTGGACAACCCCCGCCGGAGTGGCGACTTCGGCTGCGCGGGGGGCGGCGGCGGCGGGTGGGGGTTGATTACCCGGGGTCCCCGTGAAGCAAGCGAGGGCCAGAGCGAGGGGGGCGGAAAGAGTGGTCATCATAATGAGCAGTGGATCGGGCCACGTCCTGCAGACGTTCCCGGCGCATGGGCCATTCAGTGGGAAGGCCCGTTCCAAACCCAGCGCCTGGATCGCAAGGCATCAGCGCGCCGTGCTGGCGGGCACGGGAGGTTTCATTCTGTGTTGAGGGTTCTAATCCCAACGCCTGAACACGACTTGACCGTTGCTTAGGACTGCCGGGTGAAGATCCAAATCCTGGTCGAAGCATAATTGCCGCATGTTCGATCCATCCCCGTCCATCCGGTAAATGGCACCGAATCCGGGGTCGGACCTGAGGAAGATGTTAGTTCAGAACGTGTTGCAGATTTCGTTAACGATAACGTTCGGGCTTGCGGCCGCTTTTTGGTCTCCAATTCTTGCTGTAACAAATACGTAGGTTGGGCACGCTTTTCGTTGTGATTGAATTTCAGGGCAAAGAAACGAGTTCAAGGAGGTTTTTATGGGCAACGAAATTCCCAGCGCGTTCCTATTGAGCAACTTGCTCTGGTCCGACCCCGGCCGCAATTGCATCGGGATTGAGGTGTCGGCAATCAGGTAAACCGAACCAGGGTCGCCGAACGGGCAGTTCTCGAGAATGTTTGCGGCCGGTCGAAAAGGATCGCTGTCAATTTCTGCAGTTGCCTCTGGTCAGAGCGTCAGTCATCAGGCAATAGCCTTGCACCCTGCCTCCGAAGCGGCTTCCCCACATTACAGGATGCCAGCCCCAAATCTCCTTTTTGCCTTGGAGGCCAAGGCTCTGGGACTGGCACCCTGCGTCGTACCGCGGGCTCACTCATGTGCCCGGCCGCTCCCCGCGGTGCACGGTCTGATCCCAACCTACCGAATCGCCCGGGCGGTGCAACTACCCACAGGGATACTGACGAGAACCGGCGCGGCGGGATCCAAGGGATCGTTGCCCTGCTGGATGAGATGGATGAGTCCGGTACCCTCGAATCTGGTCCCCTCGTCGTTCAAGGCGGCGTTCATGAAGACCTTCTCGTACATGACGAGGTTGCCGTCGTTATCCTGGATGAACAGCAGGGTGACCGCCTCGAAGGTCTTGGGCCCGGTTCGCTTCCAGGAGCCATGAGAGGTCGTGTTGTAACGCGTGTCCAGCCAGCCCCCCGTGTTGTTCGGACCGGCCGGGCGGAGCGCGCTGTTCATCATCACGCCCCCATCGGCGGAGAGGCTGACCAGGACCTCGACTGGACTTCCGACGTCAACCACCATCAGCCAGCCGCCTGCGATTTGCTTTCCGAAGCCCAGGGCATAATCCCCCTGGCTGCCGTATTCGGTGAAACCGAGCCAGACGGCCGGAGCTGCCAGCGCCAATAGACCTGCCAATACCATTTTCTTTCGCATAACGTCCTTTCATTCACCTTTGGGGGAATTCGTTTTGTTGTTTGCGCCGCAGGCTGCGGCCCCCCAAGTAAACCGCCAACCTGCAACAAATCGGCAATCGTTCATTCGGCCAATGCATCGCTGAAGGGGCGAACTTGCCACCGAACCACTCCTTCGTTCCCCCCGTCCGCCCGGCAGGCTCGCCATGAATCCTTGCGAGGAGCCACCTCGGCCACGCGCGCGGCCTGGTTTGCATAGTTTGCAGGGCATCGATTTCACAGCGTCTCGGTTTGCACATCGGTCGTGGCGGTTTTAGTTGATGTAGCGGTCCGAGCATCGCAACCCGGACGGAGGCGCTCGGTCGCCAGTGTGCCAGTCAGCCCAAATGGGTTAAACGGATGAGATTTGTGTTTCTTTCAGAAAAATTTGGAAATCTGCGATTCAGACACTGGGGGGATTCGCAAGTCCACTGGGGGCAGGCACATCAGTGGCCCCGTCGACCACGCGTCCACGTGTTCGGAAGCATTTCAAAGCTGTGACGGATGAGCTTGCCTCGAATCTTGATTCGTGCGAACAATGTTCCCGATGGAACATGGCGGACAAGATTTGCATGCTTGGTTTTCTGCCAGACTGGGTTGGATTCATGGTTGTCCAAACGAACAGTATCAGATTTGCAAGCATCAAGTTTTGTCTGCGTATGTCCCTGATTATCAAGTGCGCCCGTAGCTCAGGTGGATAGAGCATCTGCCTTCTAAGCAGAGGGTCGCTGGTTCGAATCCAGCCGGGCGTGCCAATCTTCCCCATGAACCTCGATCTCGAATACCTGGCCGAGTTGCTGGAACCGCATCGCGACGCCGCCCGCGCGCCGGTGCGCGAGTTTGATTTGGGCGGGCGTTTTTTCGCGTTCAACACGCGCCCGGCGCTGATGGGTGTCATCAATCTCTCGCCCGATTCGTGGTATCGCGAGAGCGTGTGTTTGTCGTGCGAAGCCGCGGTGCGGCGCGGCCGCGTGCTGGCGGCGCAAGGGGCGGATTTGGTGGATGTGGGGGCGGAGTCCACGCTGGCGCAGGCGGCCCGTGCGGACGACGCCCGGCAGACTGCGCGGCTGCTGCCGGTTGTTCGGGCGTTGCGCGAGGCGGGGCTGCTGGTGTCGGTCGAAACCTATCAGCCTGCCGTCGCCCGCGCGTGTCTGGAGGCGGGCGCCAATGTGCTCAACCTGACCGGTTCGGAGGGCAGCGCGGAGATGTATCGGATGGTGGCGGACCACGGGGCGGGCGTCATCATTTGTTACGTGCAGGGCGCTCATGTCCGGGACGTGGCCGATTTCGATTTCGGGGCGGATCCGGTGGCGCTGATGGAGGGGTATTTTGGGCGGGAGGTGGAACGGGCGGCGGGGCAGGGGGTGCAGCGGATTCTTTTGGATCCCGGCCTGGGCTTTTACTATCGGAACCTCCAGGACAGCGCGGTGCGGGTGCGGCACCAGATGCGGGTTTTCCTGAACACGTTTCGGCTGCGCCGGCTGGGGTGCCCCATTTGCCACGCGCTGCCGCACGCGTTCGAGTATTTCCGCGAGGAGGTGCGGTGTGCGGAGCCGTTTTTCGCGGTGCTCGCCGCCCTGGGTGGAACCAGCCTGTTGCGCACCCACGAGGTGGCCCGGACCCGGGCGGTGCTGGACACGCTGACGGCTTTTTAGCGGGGATTCAAGGCAGGCCGAAACGTGGCGCCGGCGGGGACCAAACGCGCCCATGTGCGAATGTGCGGCCAGGGAGGGCCGGCGTTGACTTGGGGCGCCGGGCCGTTCATAATTGGGGGATGAGTTACGACATTTCACGGCTTCTCGACCAGTGGAGTTACGAGCCTGGCCGCGTGGTCGTGCGCCGTTTCGAGGGCAAGGACGGCGAGGAGAAGATCCAGTTGCGGGTGGATCTGGGCATTTTGCAGATGAACGCCCACGGCCGGCCCGACGGCAAGCGCCCCCTCGGGCACGCGTCGCTCTTCGAATTCTATCTCGACCGGTTCAACGCCCGCCGCAAGAAGGCTGCCGGGGACGACGGCGATTTTGTGCTGGGCGCGGAGGAATGCGCCAAGCTCCAACTGGAGGTCCTGCAATACCATCACCGCAGCATCTGCTTCCTCGAGCTGCAGGATTTCTCCGCCGCCGTGCGCGACACCGAACGCAATCTCAAGGTGCTGGATTTCGTCGACGAATACGCCGAAACCGACGAGCTGGCCTGGTCGCTGCAGCAATTCCGCCCGCAGATCATCATGCTCTACACCCGCGCCAAGGCCACGCGCCACATGCAATCCAACCGCTTCCGGGCCGCCATCGACCAAATCGAGGAAAGCCTCGAGGAACTCCGCACCTTTTTCGAGGATTACGGCCGGCAGGACCTGCTCGAACACAGCCCGGAACTGTTCTCCCTCGAACAGTGGCGTGGCGAACTCGACCAGAGCCGGCCCCTCACCCGCCGCGAACGCCTCGAGCTGGACCTCGCCGACGCGGTCAAACGCGAAGATTACGAAAAAGCCGCCCGCGTCCGCGACGCCCTCCGCAAGCTGCCCGCGCCCGAGTGACGGCCGGCCTTTGACCCGCCAGCCCCGGCCCGCCCCGCGGGCGCCCGCCCGCCTGCCCACCCCGGGCGACTCTCCCCTTGACGGCCGCCGCTCTCGGGCGTAGCAATCGCCCATGATTCACCTCGGCATTCACACGGACAACTGGCGCCCCCTGAGCGTCAGCTTCGAGACCGCCTGCGAGAAGATCGCCGCCACCGGCGTCCAGCACGTCGAGTTCGCCGCCATCCACGGCCAGAACTTCATCACCGCCCTGGGCTACGACCCCGGCGTCTCCCTCCAATCCAACCCGCGCGCCATTCGCCGTTTTCTCGACAAGCTCGGCCTGCAGGTGTCGCAGATCGACGGATCCTACCCCATGATGGGACCGAACGGCTCGGCCTTCGGCGTGCAATATGTCACCCAGTCCATCCGCTTCGCCGCCGATCTCGGCTGTCCCATGGTCGACACCGTGGACGGCGCATTCGAAACGCCCGGCATGAGCCGCAAGGAGGTGTTCCGGGTCACCTGCGACAACTACGCCCAATGCCTGTCCTGGGCAGAGGACTACAAGGTCATCATCAATGTCGAACCCCACGGCCCCTACACCAACGACATCGGCTTCATGGAGCGGCTGTTCAAACACTTCGATTCCGAGTGGCTCCGCTGCAACTTCGATACCGGCAATACCTTCATCGCCGGCCACAACCCACTCGACTACTGCAAAGCCCTCCGCCCCTACATCGTCCACTGCCATATCAAAGACGTCAGCCCCGGCCTCGCCGCCGCCGTCCGCGGCGAGGAAACCGGCATCGGCAGCTCCGAAGTGTTTGTCGGCGGCGGCGTCAACGCCGGCCACATCCGCGCCTGCATGGAATACCTCAACGCCACCGGCTGGAACGGCGTCGTGTCCCTCGAATGCAGCGGCACGGACGATAACACCCGCCAGAGCGTCGCCTGGATGCGGGGCGTTCTCAAAAGCCTCAAGAAGCACCCGCGGCGAAAATGAACTGAACTCCGAACTCCGAAGGCTGACCTGCGACCTGCGGCCTGCAGCCTTCAGCTCATCGGATCCGTCCATCATGCGCAACCCCGTCCCGGTCCTGCTGGTCAGCCTGCTCGCCTGGAGCGTGTCTGCCGGCGAAACCGCGCGGGTCCCGGCGCAGTGGCTGGTGGTCGCCCCGCCGGCCCTGCGTGAAACGCTGGCGCCGCTCATCAAGCACCGCCGCGACGAGGGTCTCAAGGTGGGGGTGGTTGACAGCACGCGTGTGGCTAGCGCCGAAGATGTCCGGGGCACCCAGGCGCTGCCCCTCCAGGCCCACCTGAACCGCCTGTGCCAGGAGCACCCGGCCCCAACCTACCTGCTCCTCGTCGGCCACGTTCCCTGCGGCGACCCGGCCGCCGCCCAAGCCGCCGCGCTGCCCGCGCCCCAAGGCAAGGAAGGCCGCATGAACGGCCAGCCCACCGACCACGCCTTCGGCCGCCCCGACTCGAATTCGGCTCCCGCGGTTGCCGTGGGGCGTTTCCCGGCGCGCAACGCCGGCGAAGCGCGGGACATGGTGGCCAAGACCCTGCGCTTCGAACGCGACGCGCGTCCGGGCGCGTGGCGTCATCGTGTGGTGTTCCTCGGCGGCAATCCCGGCGGGGGCAGGTTTGCGGAGATGCTGGCGGAACGGGCCACCGCTCCGCGTCTGAAGCAACTCCACCCATTCTGGACCTTGCGGGGGCTTGTTCACAATCCCGCCTCCTGTTACTACCTGCCCCACGCGCGCTGGAGCGACACGGCACGCCAGTTTCTCGAGGAGGGCGCGCTGATGTCGGCCTACCTGGGCCACTCCAATGCGGACGGGCTCTGGTCCGTGTCGTTCAACGTGTTCCCCCGCGCCCGGTGGGGCCAGCTGAACATCGCCCGCGGCGCAGGCCCCCTTTTCACGGCCGGCTGTTACAGTTGTCAATATGCCGGCCGCCGGGGAGAAGGCTACGGCCTGGCCGCCATGCGCAATCCAACCGGGCCGGTCGCCGTCATGGGCGCTCACGGCGAAACCTACGGCGCCCCGGGACAGCTCGCCGTCGATGGCTTGTTGCGGCGCCTGGCCGCGCCGCCGGTTCCAGCCCGCCTTGGCGATTACTGGCTCTCGGTGAAGGAGGGGCTTGCCCGCGGCTACATCGACCCGGCGCTCTTCACCCTTTACGATGCGGTCGACGGCAGCCAAGGCAAGGTGCCCCTGCCCAAACAGCGGCTGGAACACCTGGAAATGTGGACGCTGCTCGGCGATCCCGCTCTCCGGTTGGCGCCCACCCCGCTGAGTCTCCGCCTCGATCCCCAGCCGCCCGCGGGCGCCGGCTCACCCCTCATTGTCCGCGGCACCCTCCCGCCGCCCCTGGCCGGCGCGCGTGTCCGCGTCACGCTCGAGCGCCCCGTGGGGCTGGCCCCCGCCGGTCTCGACCCGTTGCCGGACACCGCCCCGGAACACGGCGCCGCTCGCGAGCAAACCGCCATCGCCAACCACCGGAAAGCCAATGACGTTGTCGTCGCCGCCGCCACCACCGCCGCCCGGGGGACCCGTTTCGAATGCGCCCTCGATCTCCCGGCACCGCCTCCTCCCCACCCGCTGGTGATTCGCGGGAGCGCCATGACGGATACCGACGCGGCTCTGGGCGTGATGGTGTTCGACATCAAGACGCCGCATTAAGCCGCAAATCCACAAGCGCGGACCCGCCGTGCCCGGCAATCCGGAGGTGAAGGACAAGATCCCGCGCAACTGACCATGTGCCCTGTGCCACAATCCACGGCGTGCCTCGCGGCCTGGCTGGCGCTGTCCTGCGCCGGCAGCCCGGCGGCCGTCCCAACCCCCAACCTGCCCTTCGTTGCCGCCACGGAGCCCGCGCCCGCTGTTCCCAGGTTGGCCGCGCAGCCGCCCGGCCAACCGGCGCGCCCCGTCGATGTTCGGCGGCTGGCGGGCAATCCCATCATTCGCCCGGACATGCTGCCCGGGCGGGAGGGTGAGAACATCAACGGCCCGTCGCTCATTCGCGTGCCCCCGTGGGTGAGCAAGCCGCTGGGCCGCTACTACCTTTACTTCGCGCACCACAACGGCCAATACATCCGGCTCGCCTACGCCAACCACCTCGAAGGCCCGTGGACCCTTCACCCGCCCGGCGCGCTGCACCTCGGCCAAACCCCCGCCTGTCGCGGGCACCTCGCCTCCCCGGAGGTCGTCCTGGACGAGACGCGCCTCGAGATTCGCATGTATTTCCACGGCCCGGCCCGCCGCGTCTCGGGACAGAAGAGCTTCGTGGCTCTGTCGCGGGACGGCCGGCATTTCACGCCGCGCGATGAGGTGCTCGGCCTGTTTTATTTCCGGGTCTTTCGGCACGACGGCTGGTGGTATGCCCTGGCCAAGGGCGGCGTGCTCCACCGGTCCCGGGACGGCTTGACCGGGTTTGAGCGCGGACACAACCCGTTTCCGGGCGGCCAACTTCGGAAGGGCGACCTCAACGAACCCGGCCCGCGTCACGTTGCGCTGCTCAAGGAGGCGGACACCCTGTGGGTTTACTACACCCGCATCGGCGACGCCCCCGAGCGCATCCTGCGCGCCCGCATGCATCTCGGTCCCGACTGGCGCGACTGGAGCGTGGCGGACCCCGTCGACGTGCTGCGTCCGGAGCGCGCGTGGGAAGGCGCCACCTTGCCCCTGCAAGCCTCGAAAGCCGGCGCGGCCAGGGGCCCCGAAAACGCCCTGCGCGATCCGGCGGTCTTCGTGGATGCCGACGGCCGCCGCTATCTGCTTTACTCGGTGGCGGGCGAAAGCGGCATCGCGATCGCCGAACTGAAGTGAACTCGAATTCGAGCGGCTGCGCGATCTGCGTTTCAGCTCAGCGTCTCGGCGCTGTAACGGGCGAGCAGGCCTGTGCGCACGGCATGCCGGTACGTGCGCGCAAAACACCAGCCGGCCAGCAGGATGTCCGCCAGGGCAAGCCCCCCGCTTGTCAGCAGCGCCGGCACCGACACCGTCCCCCCTGCAATGACCGACCGTACCCCCTCGAACACATACGAGGGCGGCAGCAGGCGGGCGGGATAGTGCATCCATAGGGGCAGGGTCGAGAGCGGGTAAAAAACCCCCACGAACGGCGAGAGCAGCGCGGGAACGGGCCAGACGAGCCACTCCGACGCCGGCCCGAACCGGAGGACCACCGCGGTCCCCAGAATCCCAAGCGCAATCCCAAACAGAAAAAGCACCAGTAAAAACGGCACCAGCATCGCGCCGTAGGCAAACCACGACAACCCGAACGCCGTGGTCGCCAGGACAAGCATCACCCCCAGGCCCACCGCGCTGGTGGCAATGCTGGTGACCACCAGGCCGCCCAGATACTCCGCAATCGAAAGGGGCGACGCAAAAAAGTTCAGGAAATTGCGCGACCAGACGTCTTCGAGAAACGCCGTCGTCACCCCGTGCATCACGCGCGTGAAAAAATCCCAGAGCAGCACCGCGCCCAGAAGCACGGGGACGAAGTCGAACCCGGGTGAGCTGACCGAGTTGAGGTAGCGGGTGATGAAGCCCCACAGCAGGATGTCCACCGTCACCCACGCAAACAGCGGCAACACCCGCGCCGGGCTGCCGCGCATCAGGTAAACCTGCCGGAGCAGGATGGCGGCAAGGCGATGGAGGCGGGCGCGCCTCATTGGATGCCCAGCGTGAGCGGCTCGCGCGCCACGGTGATGAACAGTTCCTCGAGCGTGGTCTTGCCGTGGTCGGCGGGCAGGGTCTTTGGGTTGCCGGCAAGCAGGATGTTGCCGCGGGAAAGAAACAGCACGCGGTCGCACACCTCCGTCACCTCATACATGTTGTGCGAAGTCCAAAGCACACCGCCGGTCCCCTGCCCGGCAAACTCGCGGATCTTGGCGCGGATGTCGCGGGCGGTTGCCGGGTCGAGCGACGCGGTCGGCTCGTCGAGAAGCAGGAGACGCGGCCGGTTCAGCATCGCCTTGGCCAGGCTGGCGCGAGTCTGTTCGCCCGACGACAGCACGCCGCATTTCACGTTGCGGAACGGCCGCAGGTCGAACTGGTCCAGCAGCGTGTCGATCCGGGCGGCCAGGCCGCGCACGCCGTAGATGAGCCCGAAGATGCGCAGGTTCTGCCACACCGTGAGGTTGCCCGGAAGCGGCGCATACACCGCCGCAAAGTTCGTGTGCGCAATGGCGCGGGAACGGCGGGCCGCCAGATCGATGCCCTCGATCCGAATGGCGCCCGAACTTGGTTCGAGCACCCCCAGGATCATGTTCAGGATCGTGGTCTTGCCCGCGCCGTTGGGCCCCAGCAGCCCGACAATCTCGCGCCGCCCCACGGCGAACGAGACGCCGTCCACAGCGACGGTGGCGCCGTAGCGCTTGCCGAGGCGCTCAACCGAAAGCACCTCGGCGCCTCCCGATCCGGGTTGGGGCGGCATCGCGTTCACCCGGCCCCAATAGAACCGAAGACCCGCCCCACCACAATGCTCGAATCCCGATATCGCGCGCGAGTTCCATCTGGAAAATCACTCGGCCCCGAAGCCCGAATGGGCGACAGCAACGCACAGAGCGCAGGAGACGGCGAGAAGACTCGAGGTCAACCCGGGCTTTTCCGGGAAATGTGAGACGCTCGTGTTCATGATGGCTTTGGGGGGCTTTATAGGAGGTTGGATGTGGCGGAACGGTGCGGGCGGAACGTGCTTGCCAACGCCGGGAAGGTCGTGATAGCTAACCCGGCATCCTGGCCCCGTAACTGCTAAGCTCCTGTCGAAACATGAGCGCTGTTCGGGGCTGTGTGGTAACCTATCGCCACAGCATACACGTTTGCGAACGAGCATTGCCAACGGAGGGCGCGACCCATGAATCCCTATGAAGATCATCTGCGTTTCCCATTGGCTCCTGGTGGCAACGGCGGCGGCCGGGTCCCTGGCGGCTGCGGGCCCTCTCACGGCCGCCACTGTCGCGTGGGTCGGTCCCCACACCGGTGAACAGCCGTGGGCCGCCGCCACCAACTGGAGCACGGGGGCCGTGCCCGGTCCGTCCGACGACGTGGTGGTGGACGGGGCGGACACCAATTTGACCCTTGTTCTTGCGAGCCCATGCACGGTCCGCTCCCTGGTCAACCGCGCCACCCTTTGGGTTCACGGCCGCCACGACGGCGGCAATGCCCGGCTGGCCACGACCGCGGATTCCACCAACCACGGCGTCATCCGGCTCGAGTCGTCGAATGCCGCCTACGAATCCCTGCTGGTCGTCTCGACGAATTTCGTCAATGCGGCTGGCGGTTTCGTGCTGAGCCGGGCCGGCTCGGGCGGGTCGCGCCAGGTGTCCGGTCATTTCATCAATCAGGGGGTGGTGCAAGGCGACGCATACCCGCTCGACCTTCAGGGGACGTTCGAGGCGGCGGGCGGGACGATCGCGGGGCCGGTTCGGCTGCGGGGGGCGTCGGTGCGCGTGACGGCATCGCCGGCGGCGCCGGTCACGCTGGATTTGTGGGGCGCGTGCACGCTGTGGACGGACAACCTGAGCAACACGGTCCTGTGGGTGCACGGCAACAATCCCGGCGGCAGCGGCGTGTTGAGCGCCGCCGGCACGTTTACCAACCACGGCACGATCCGACTGGAGTCGACCGACGCGGGCCACGCGGGCATCTTGAACGTGACGGGCGCGCTGGTGAACGCCTCGAGCGGCGTGCTGGAAATCAACGCGGGCAGCGGCGGCAGCCGAACCGTCAGCGCGGAACTGTGCAACGCGGGTGTGGTGACCTGCAACTGCCCGGTGGCTCTGGGCCGGGCGGGGGCGGAGCATCGGAACACCGGCATGTTCAGGGTCAACGCCACGACGGTGACCCTTGCGGGCAGTTCCTTTTGGAACGAGGCCCATGGGGAGCTGAGCGGCGCGGGCACGTTCGGCGGGGCGGGGTTGCATTTCCAGAACAGCGGGCTGGTCAGTCCTGGCGCTTCGGCGGGCCTGCTCACTCTCACGGGCGATTACACGCAAACGGCTGACGGACGGCTGGCGGTGGAGATCGGCGGGCTTGCCGCCGGTGCGGAGCATGACCGGCTGGCCATCAGCGGGCGGGCCGCGCTGAGCGGCGGGCTGTCTGTCTCGGTGAGCAACACCTTCGTGCCCGCGCTCAGCAACGCGTTCAGCGTCGTGACCTTCGGTTCGCTGGCCGGGCAATTCTCAAGTTGGGAGGGCCTGGCCCTGGGCGCCGACCTGGTCCTGCAGCCGGTGTATTATGCGACGCGGCTGGACTTGCGCGCCGACTCGCTCACCAACGCGCCGGGCGTGGCGCCCACCATCCTGGCGCAGCCGAGCGCGCAGGTGGTGCCGCCTGGCGGCAGCGCCACGCTGTGCGTCACCGCCAATGGCAGTTTCCCGTTGAGCTATCAATGGCGGCATGACGCCACGAACGTCGCCGGGGCCACCCAGGCTAGTCTGATACTGGCCGACGTGACTCCCGACCAGGCGGGCAACTACCAGGTGGTCATCACCAACCTGTACGGCTCGATCACCAGCGCTGTGGCCCACCTCACCGTCATCGGCCCGACCAACGTGGCGCATTGGGACGGAGGCGGCGACGGCGTCAGCTGGCAGGACCCGGCCAACTGGACGACGGGCGTGGTGCCGGGCGCGGACGACAGCGCCGTCATCGACCTGCCGGCCGGCGCGAGCGTCGTGAGCCGCAGCAACGTCACCGTCCGCACCGTCCAGTGCGCGTGCGACCTGCTGATCACCAACAGCGATTTCACCGTGACGGCCAGCAACTCCTGGGTGAACGGCAGCCTGACCGTGGCGCCCGGGCGCAGGCTGACGGCTTCCGGCACCGCCATCTTCACCGGCAACGGACCGGCCTGGATCGGGGGAGCGCACCTGGCCGCCAGCAACGGCGGCCGCCTCGAGTTGCCGCAAGCCACCTCCTTCACCAGCGGCCAATTGACCCTCGACGGCGGGGCGACGGTGGCCCTGCCGGCCCTGACCAACGTGGATCTGACCTGTTTCGCCCTCAGCGGCGGGGCCGTCTTCGCGCTGCCGGCGTCGGTGACCCGCTACAGTTCCTCGGGCGGCATGGGCATGAACGAGAAGCGCACCATCATGGCCGCCGCCGGCACGGGCACGCGCCTGGACCTGTCGTCCTTGACGGTGCTGACCGCGCAATTCAGCGGCTGGGGCGGGCTGCTGCAGCTGGTGACGGCGACCGGGGGCGGTGAGATTGATCTTTCCGGGGTGCAGGCGATCACGGCGGGCGGGAGCGGCATCAACGGCGGCGGCCCCCTGGAGCTGCGGGCCGACGCCGCGAGCGTGATCCGGCTTGACTCGCTCACCCAGTTCAACGGGGTGAACGCCGGGATCCACATGAACTGCGCCACCCCGGGCGTGGACCTGCCGCAGCTCCGCAGCGCCGTCCTCACCCGCTTTGCGCTGCCCGCCGGAGGCATCCTCGACGCGCCGCTCCTGGGCTCGATCGAAACCTGCCGTCTCACCATCCCGAACGGGGCGCGCTTTGCGGCGGGGGCGCTGACGAACTGCTACAACGGCACCCTGGAGCTGAGCGGCGCCGGCGTGCTCGAGCACGGCACGCTGGCTTCGATCGATTCGTCGCGCTTCCTGCTCAGCGGCGGCGCCACGTTTGTGCTGCCCCCTTCCGTGACATCGTACGTGCCCACGGTCAACCTTGCGATGAACGAGCAGCGCACCCTGTTCTCCGCGGCGGGTGCCGGCACGCGGCTGGACCTGTCCTCGCTCACCAACATGGAGGTTCTATTCAGCGCGTGGGGCACCCTGCGCTGCCTGGCCACCGCAAGCGCCGGCGGCGAGATCGATTGTTCCGGGCTGCGAACGATCACCGGCGGCGGCAGCGGGGTGAACGGGGGCGGCCCCCTCGAGTTCCGCACGGACGCCTCGAGCCGCATCTCGCTTCCGGCGTTGGAGCAGGTGACCGGCTCCGGGGCGGGGGTGCTGTTCACCATCGGCGGCGCCAGCCGGCTCGGCGCCGGCCCGCTGCCGGTCACAAACACCAAAGTCACGACTGCCGCCGGCAGCAGCGTCAAGGTGGCCACGCTGGAGCTGCTGGAAGGCAGCACACTCTCCGGCTCGGGAACGATCGAGGGCCATGTCCTCAACGCGTCCGCCGTGCAGCCCGGCACCTCGGCCGGGCTCCTGACGGTGCACGGGGATTACACCCAGACCGCCGCAGGCACGCTCTTCGCCGAGATCGGCGGTCCGGCTGCGGGCACGCAGTTCGACCAGCTGGCGGTCGCCGGCGTGGCCCGGCTGGACGGCGTGCTCGACGTGCGCCGGATCAACAATTACGTGCCCTCCCTGACCCATGTCTTTCGCGTGCTCGCCTGCGGCTCGCGAAGCGGGGAGTTCGTGTCGCTTGCGGGCGCCGACGCCGGCGGCGGCATTGCATTTACGGCCGCCCACCTGGCCGACGGCGTCGTCCTGGCAACGCACTTCTCGAGCGGCCCTTCGGTGGTTGCGGCGTCCCCGTCCGGCGTGGTGGGGCACACGTTCAACCAGTTCGTCCTGGTGTTCAGCGAGACGCTGACGGCCGGCAGTTTCACGGCCGCGGACGTGGCGTTCACGGGTCCCGGAGGAGCCATTTCCGTGAATGCGCCCCAGTGGCTCTCCAACGCCACGTGGCGGATCTCCTTCGCCGCGCAGACGAATCCCGGCAGCTACCTGCTGGCGGTCGGCCCCGGGGTGACGGATCCCGCGGGCAATCCCATGAACCAGGATGGCGACCTGGCCAACGGCGAGGCCGGCGAAGATGCCTTCGTTCTCGAAACCACCCTGCCCCCGCCGGCGGATTTGATTGTCGCCGATCTCCAGGCTCCACCCGCCGCCGTGGTGGGCGCGCTCATCCAGGTGGCGTGGACGGTGACCAATCAAGGCGCCCACGCTGTTCAGGCGCCCCGTTCCGACGCCTTGTATCTTTCGGGCGACCGCGCGATTGGCAACGACATCCTGCTGGGCCACTTCGCCGCGCCCGGCCTGCTCGGCGCCGGCGAGGCGCACACGGTGACGAACCGCATCATTGTGCCGACCAACTTCAGCGGCGCGTGCCATTTCGTCGTGATGGCCGACAGCCTCCTGCAGAACTTCGAGGCCGACATGGAAACGAACAACACGTTTCTCGCCACCAACGCCATCGTCATCTCCTCTCCGGACCTGCAGATCGACCGCCTCACCGTGGTCCCGGGCACGGCGCGGTTCGGCGACGCCATCCTCGTCCAATGGACCGTGCGCAACGCCGGCTCCGCAACCGCCGGCGGCGTCTGGCGCGACGCCCTCTACCTGTCGCCCACGCCCACTCTCTCCACCCAGTCCGTCGTCCTCACCGGCAACGCGACCACGGGCGGTCCCCTGGGCGCGGGGGCGAGTTGCACGAACAGCGCCACCGTGACGCTGCCGCTCCGCGCCGGCTGGATGTCCGGGGACTACCACCTGGTGGCGTTCGCGGACGCGAACCGCGCCCAACCGGAAGCCGACGAGGCCAACAACACGGCCAGCGCTGTCATCTCCCTGACGCTTCCGCCGCTGCCGGACCTGCGGATGGGGGAGGTGCTGGCGCCGGACACCGGCACGCCGGGCAAGACGGCGGCCGTGGTGTGGAGCGTCACCAACGCGGGGACGGCCGCGGTGGCGGGGACATGGCGGGAGAGCGTGGCTTTGTGGTCGACGGGGGCGGTGGGGGGCGACACCCTGCTGGCGAGCCTGGTCTTCACGAACGACAGCCTGCCCCCCGGCGCATGGCTTGCGCGCACGCAGGAAGTGATGCTGCCCTTCACGAGTCCCACGGGCCATCTGCACTTCCGGGTGGTGGCCGACACGGGCGAGGAGGTGGTGGAGAGCGACGAGACGAACAATGCCGGCGTGGCCACCCACAGCACGCTGCTGCCCGCCATGCTGAACCTCCAGCTGCCCGTCGTCGAAATCACGGAGGGAGCGCCTCCCGTCAGCGGCTGGCTGTGGCGCAACGGGGATCTCGGCGCGCCGCTTGTGGTGAGCCTGTCGAACGATGCGCCGGCGGCGCTGGCCTGCACCAACCAGGTGGTCATCCCCGCGCAGCATGCTTCCGCCGCGTTCGAAATCAGGGCGTTGGCCGACGGCGCGCCCGGCGGCAACTCCCTCGTCTCGCTGGTGGCCCGGGCCGAAGGCTATCAGAACGGCGGAGCGCTGGTCACCGTCCTCGATGCCGATCTGCCGAGGCTGACGCTCTGGCTGGATGCGCCCACGGTTCCCGAGGGCCTGGCCGCGTCCGCGAGCGTGACCCGCGACCTGGTGACGAGCAACGAGGTCGTGGTCTTTCTGCGCAGTTCGGATCCGGCCCGGGTGCAGGTTCCCGCGACGCTCACCCTCGCGCCCGGAGCCGCCTCCGCGGACTTCCAGGTTTTGCCTGTTGACGATGCGTGGCCGGATCTGACGCGCGCCTATGCCCTGACCGCCAGCGCCACGGGCTTCGAGGACGGGGTCGCGTCGCTGATGGTGCTCGACAACGACCTGCCGGCCGTGCGCCTGACGCTGGCCGCCACCCAGGTGAGCGAGGGCGCCGGGCCGCTGGCGACGACGGCGACGCTCGTGCGCGAACCGTCGACCAGCCGGGCGCTGACCCTGGAGCTGGAGAGCACCCAACCCGACGTGGCCCTCGTCCCGGCGCGCGTGGCCATTGCCCCCTACGAAACCGCGGTGGCGTTTCCGGTGGCCGCCGTCAACAACGAGGCCGTCGACGGCTCCAAGACGACCTTCATCGGCGCCTGGGTGATCGACCCCGTGTCCGGCCACCGCCTCGCGGAAGTGGCTGGGGAATGGCTGACGGTGAGCGACGACGACGGCCCGGCGTTGGCGGTGACGCTTGGACGCACGCTGGTGGCCGAAGGCCGGACGGCGGCGACGACCGCCACCGTCACCCGCAACACCGGAACGGCAGGCTCCCTGACGGTGCAGCTCACCTCGAGCGATCCCACCGAGGCCACCGTTCCCGCCGCGGTCATCATCCCCGACGGCCTGGACGCCGTCTCGTGCGACGTCAGCACGGTCAATGACGGCGTCACCGACGGCACCCGGCCCGTGATGATCGGCGCCCACGCCGGCGGCTTCGTCAGCGGCAGCAGCCTGCTCCAGGTGTCGGACGTCGACCTGCCGGACCTGGTCGTTTCCATCGGGAGCGTGCCGGCCAGCGCGGACACGGAGAGTTACGTGAACCTCACCTACCGCATCGAAAACCAGGGCCTGGTCGCGGCGAGCAACGCGTGGTCGACCCGGGTGTTGCGTTCGGACGATCCGGTGCTTGGGGACGATGTTCTGGTGGGCAACTACGCCTTCTCGGGCGCGATCCAGCCCGGGCTCTATTTCCAGCAGACCGTCCCCGTGCGGATGCCGCAGGCTGCGGGCGCCTACTACCTGGTCATCCAGACGGACGTGGGCAACCAGGTTGCCGAGACGCTGGAGGACAACAACACCGCCGTGTCGCCGGCGCCCGTTCAGGTGCGGCGCGCCTACCAGGCCGCCGTCCAAACCGACCTGGACATCGCGCCCGCAGGCACGCCGGTGCCCTTGTACGGGCGCGCCTTCCGCGACACGCCGGATCATCCGGCGCCGGAGGGCTCGCTCGTCAACATCCACATCGCCGTGCGTGACACCGTGCGCGTCATTGCCGCGTTGGCCGGGCCGGATGGCGGGTTCACGGCGCTGTGGCATCCGTTGCCCGGCGAGGCCGGGCTCTACACCATCGGCGCCGCCCACCCCGGCGACGCCGCCGCTCCCGTGCAGGACAGCTTCACCCTGGCAGGCATGAAAGCCACGCCCGCGTCGCCGGCGGTGAAGGTGATCGAGGGAACCTGGGTGACCAACGTGCTGCGGATCGAGAACCTGAGCGACATCCCCCTCAGCGGCCTCGCGGCCGAGACCGTGGCGGCCGCCGCCAACCTGGAGATCGCAGCCGCGCTGGCTTCCGAGGCGCTGGACGGCTATGGCAGCACCCTGCTCACGCTGGCGATGACCGCGCAAGGGACTTCCCCGGCCCAGTCGAGCAACCATGTCCGCGTCACCAGCCTCGAAGGCGCCCTCCTGGACGTGCCGCTTTCGGTCACGGTGGAGTCGCTGAGTCCCCGGCTGGCGGCGTCTCCCGGCGAACTGAACGCGGGCATGCTGCGCGGCGGCCAGGCCGCCGTCGAGTTCGACCTCGCCAACCTGGGCGGTGCGGCCACCGGCCCGCTGACCGTTGTTGCCCCGGCGGCGGCGTGGTTTTCCGTCGCGTCCACCAATCCGCTGGCCTCGCTCGGGCCGGGCGAGAGCAATCGCGTGGTCTTGGTTCTGACGCCGCCTGCCGACCTGCCTTTCGGCGAGTATCGAGGCGCGCTGGCCGTGGACGGCGCCGGGTGCAGCCTGACGGTACCCTTCAATTTCCGTGCGTTGTCCGAGGCCACGGGTGATCTCCGGGTCATTGCGGCGGACGAGTTCACCTACTACGCCGAAGGCGCGCCGCGTGTGGCCGGTGCTGTCGTGACTGTGGTGGATGCGGTGACGGGCCAGGCCGTGACCAACGGGCTGACCGACAGCCAGGGGGAGTTCCGGGCCGAAGGCTTGCGGGAAGGCTACTACGACATCACCGTGCAGGCCGAAAAACACGCCGCCTACCGCGGCGCCACCCTGCTGAAGCCGGGCGTGACGAGCGACGTCCAGGCGTTCCTGTCCCGCCAAACGGTCCAATACGTCTGGACGGTGACGAAAACGGTCGTCGAAGACCGCACCCGCGTTTCGATCGAGACTGTGTTTGAGACGGCGGTGCCGATGCCGGTGGTGACCCTTGAGCCCCAGGTCATCGATCTGGCGGACGTCACCGCCGACGTCTCGCAGGTGGACCTGAAGATATCCAACCACGGCCTGATCGCCGCCAGCGGGTTCAGCCTCCACTTCGACAGCCACCCCGACTGGGAACTCAAACCGCTCATCAGCGAGGTGGGCACCCTGCCGCCCCAAAGCAGCCTGACGGTGCCGGTCACGATCCGGCGGCTCCAGGCCGCCCCGGCTGCAACGGTGGCCGCCCGCAGCGGCGGTGGGGGCTGCTCGATCGGCGCCCGGGGATGCTGGTCGCTCGTTTGCGGGCAAACGAGGAATTACTGCACCCCCCTTCAGGTGCTCAATGCGGCCAGCGGCTGCGGCGGATTGGGCGGCTTTGTGTTTTCCAACGCGGGCGCCGGCGGGGCGCACATGAACTGGCCCAGTCTGGGCGGGTCAGTCAATTGCCAGACCAACCAATGCAACGACCCCAACTTCGTGCAGTCCTGCACCGAACTGACCTATGGCATGTCCGTGTTCGAATCCGTGGCTCAATACCTGAAGAGCTTCCTCGAATCCAGCCCGTGGTTTGACGATCTCGAGATCAAACTGTCCGGCGGCCCGCAGGTTTGCACCTGCTGCGACACTGGCGGCGAGGGCTGGCAGATCGAAGGCGGCCTCAAACTCGAAATCGCCGCCAAGTTCAAATACTTCCTCGCCGGAGGCGAGTTCAAGAAGGCTTGGAGCGAGAACGGCTTTGACGTCGAGTTCAAGGCGGTCACCGGCTGCCCGATTCGAACGGGGGTGAACTTTAGCGGGTATGTCAAGGGCAGCACGGTGTGCCACCTGGAGAAACCCAACGTGTGCGGCGGCGTCCAGCTCAATTTGCCGCTCAGCTTCAGTTGCGAGGTCGGCGGCGAGATCTCGTTCAAGAAGAACGGCCAGCTCGTGGGCAAGCAGGGATTGATGGCGCTGGCCAAGATCGCCACCGGGTTCACCGGCAAGTACGAATACTGCTCGAGCACCGGCGGCGCGGGGCAGATTTGCTGGGACGGCGTCAAGGTGAGCGCGGGTGTGGAGTGCGCCTTTGGGGGGTTCAATTTCAACCAGAACTTCACCGCTGAAGTGGCCAAACCGCAGTGTCTGCCCGAGAGTCCGGCCCAGGGGCTGGAACTGGAGAAGCAAATCATCGACGACCTCGAGCGCCGGGGCCAGTGGAGCACTCCCGATGCCTGGTTGAAATCCCCCGGCGTCTATCTTGCCGCTGCAGCGTTGCCGGCAAGCCTCACCGGCGCCACCCCCGCCGCCGCGCCCGGGGGCGATGCCATCTGCGCCCAGGTCCGGCTCCAGTTGGACCAGAGCCTGGTCATGGCGCGGAATGCCTTCCAGGCCCGGCTCGAGTTGTCCAACCGGTCCGGAACCTCCACGCTTTCGAATCTCCATGTGTTCCTCACCGTTCTGGACACCCGCCGCCAAAGCGCCGCCGACCTCTTCGGCATCCGCGAGCCCGAGTTGTCGGGGCTCAGCGCCATCGACGGCACCGGCCAGCTTGCGCCGGAAACCGCGGGCTGGGTCGCCTGGACCCTGATCCCCACCTCCGAAGCCGCCCCGGAAACCGAGACCGTCTATTACGTGGGCGGCGTGATGCAGTTCGATCTGGAGGGGCGCTCGGTGGCCATTCCGCTCACGCCCGCTCCCATCACGGTCCATCCCGACCCGAAACTGGTCCTCAAATACTTCCATCAGCGCGACGTGTTCAGCGACGATCCGTGGACCGAAACCGTGGAGCCGAGCATCCCCTATTCCCTGGCCGCGATGGTCCGCAACGCCGGCAAAGGCGCTGCGACCAATGTCCGCATCACCTCCGCACAGCCCACCGTTCTCGACAACCAGAAAGGGCTGCTGGTGGACTTCAAGGTCCTCGCCACCGAAGTGGCCGGCCGCAATCTCGTCCCCTCGCTCACCGCGGCCTTCGGCGACATCGGGCCCGGCGAGATCCGCATTGGGCGATGGCTGCTGGTCTCCTCGCTGCAGGGGTTGTTCGTCGATTACCAGGCCAGCTTCGAGCACCTGGACGGCGTCACCGGCAAGAACCTGTCGCTGGTGGACGAAGTCACCATCCACGAGATGATCCGCCTGGTCCAGGCGCAAGGCGCATGGGAAGACGGCAAGCCGGACTTTCTGGTGAACGACCTGCCCGACGCCCATGACGATCCGGACACGCTCTACCTGAGCGACGGCACCACGAACCCGGTGCAGGTCGTCACCGCGGCCGCCGTGACCGGCTCGCTCTCGCCCACGCAGCTCTCCGTCCAAATCGCCGCCGCTGCGCCGGACGGCTGGATGTATCTGCGCGTGCCCGACCCGGGCGGGGGGGAGTACCGGCTGCGACGCGTCGTCCGCTCCGACGGGATGGTGATTGGCCTGGGAACGAACGTTTGGACAACGGACCGCACCTTTGTCGGCCTGGGCCTGCCGCCTGTTCGGGAAGCCGTGCTGCATCTGCTCGACAACTGCAGCAGCGGAGCCTACACGCTCGAATACACCCCCGTGCCCGCCCCCGACACCGCACCGCCTTCCAGTGCCGTGGCGGCGCTGCCGGCGGACAGCTTCGAGCAGATCCTCCTCCAGTGGTCCGGGACGGACGCCGGCGGCAGCGGCGTGGCCTGGTACGACCTCTACGTTTCCGTCAACGACGGCGCCTTCACCCGGTGGCTGGAACATGCCCGGGAAACCGCCGCGTTCTATCCGGGCGCCGTGGGCGGCACCTACGCGTTCTACACGGTGGCCACCGATCAGGCCGGCAACACCGAGGCGCCCCCCACCACCCCGGACGCCACCACCCGAATCACACTCGTCAACACCGCCCCGTCCCTCACGCCGGGTCCGGACCAGGCCGTCGACGAAGGCGCGCTGGTGCAGATCGACAACGCCGCCGCGGATGCCGAAGCCCCGCCGCAGACGCTGACGTTCAGCCTCGGGCCCGGCAGCCCGCCTGGGGCCGTGATTCATCCGACAAGCGGCCACATCACCTGGCAGACCGGCGAACACACCGGCCCCGGCACCCATGGGTTCACGGTGATCGTCGCCGACAGCGGCTGGCCCGCCCTGAGCGCCACCGGCCAGGTCACGGTCGTCGTCCGCGAGGTCAACGCGCCGCCGTCGCTGGCCGCCGTCGCCAGCCAGGAGATTGGCGAGAATGAGCTGCTCTCCATCACCAACGCCGCATCCGACCCTGATATCCCGGCCAATGCGCTCCGCTTCTCGCTCGGCCCCGAGGCGCCCCCGGGCGCGGCGATTGATCCCGGCACGGGCATCTTTCTCTGGGAGCCCACCGACACCCAGGGCCCAAGCACCAACACCATCTCGGTCGTCGTCACCGACAACGGCTCCCCGCCCCTGAGCTGCACGCGGACATTCACCGTCGTGGTGCACGACACGCTCAGCGATTTCAGCGTGAGCCTCGGCTCGACGAACGTATTCTGCGGCGAAAGCAACGCCGTGCCCGTGCTGCTTCGATCCGGACCCGACCTCGGCGAGTTCACGGCGGTGCTCGAGGTGCCGGAGACGCGCCTGACGAACCTGGTGTTGCACTCGGAGCCGGGCGAAGTCGCGTCGTCGCTGCTGGTGCCGCTCGACGCGCGCCGCCTTCTGCTGAGCGTGGGTCTGGACGGGGGGGCGTCGGCGCAAAGCGGGCCCCGCCTGGTGGCGCATCTGGGCTTCGTGGCCGTGTCGAACCTGCCGTCTGCGATCGCTCCCTTGAAGCTTGCCGGTCTTCTCGGAACGCGCCTGGGCGGGCAGGTGGTGAGCAACGGCTGGGCCGGGAACGGCCGCGTCATCGTCGTCGGCCAGGAGCCGGTGCTGACGGCTGCAGCCCCTCCCGCGGCGACGCTCTATGGCAAACCGGGCGCCACCTATGCCGTCGAATACGCCACGAACCTGGTTCGCCCGATCCTGTGGCATGCGCTCACCAACGTCACACTGGACCAGCGTTGCGCGGTGCTCCCCGGCCTGCCGGGGGACAGCCCGTTCCTGTTCCTCCGCGCCGCCAGCGTCAACGCCCAGCCGACGCTTTCCCTGCAGAAAATGTCCGGGGCGGTCTTTGGGTTTCTGCTGTGCGGCCGGGCCGGCGGGCAGTATGCGATCCTTTCCACCACAAACCTGGGCATCCCCTTGGAATGGCCGGACAGGATGGACGTCACGCTGACCAACGCCTGCCAGACCTTCTCCTGGACCAACCAAGGCGACCACCAACGGTTCTTTCGCGCGCGGCAGCGATGATGGGGATTGCCAAGATCCCATGGCCGAGCGACAGAATGCCTCCGGCATGAAACGCTTTCTCGATGGGCCGGCGGTTCTTCGCGGGATGGCCGCCCTTTGCCTGGGCGCCGCCGTGGCGTCCGCGGCTCCGCTCATTCACGACCGGGCGAGCCCCGTCCGTTCCGGGGACGGCGTGACGCAGACGCGGCAGGCTCCGCCAGGGACGGAATCGGTGATCCCGGCCGGCAAGAGGGAGATGGAATGGGTCCAGGTCAGCAAAGACGGGCGCGGATTTGTGCTGGCCGGATCCGGCGCGGCATTTCGGCCGTGGGGGTTCAACTATGATCACGACGCGGCCAACCGCCTGCTGGAGACCTACTGGAAGGAGGAGTGGAACGCTGTGGCGGGGGATTTCGAGGAGATGAAGCAACTGGGGGCGAACACGGTGCGTGTGCATCTGCAGGTGTCGCGGTTCATGACGTCGGCGCGCGAGCCGAACCGCGAATCGCTCGGTCAACTGGCGTGCCTGTTAGCTCTGGCTGCGCGAACTGGGCTCTACCTGGATCTCACCGGGCTGGGCTGTTACGACAAGAAGGATGTGCCCGCGTGGTACAACGCGCTGGACGAGCGACCCCGCTGGGATGTCCAAGCCCGATTCTGGTCGGCGGTGGCCGAGACGTGCCGCCACAGTCCGGCCGTGTTCTGCTACGACCTCATGAATGAGCCGGTCCTGACGGAGGACAAACACGGCCGGGATTGGACGCCGGGCGCCTTTGGGGACCGTTATTTCGTGCAGCGTCTGACGCTCGACTTCGCGGGGCGGACGCCGCGGCAGATTGCGGCGGCGTGGGTCAAGACCATGGCGGCCGCCATTCGCCGGCACGACCGGCGGCATCTGCTCACCGTGGGCGCCATCCCCTGGTCGATGACCTGGCCGGGCGCCAAGCCTGTTCTATATGCGCCTGAAGCCGCCCGGCATCTGGATTTCGTGTCTGTGCATTTCTACCCGAAGAAGGGCCAGGTGGCCCAGGCGTTGCAGGCGCTGGCGGCATACGACATCGGCAAGCCGATCGTGATCGAGGAGATGTTCCCCTTGAGCTGCCCGGTGACGGACCTCGACAAGTTCATCGACGGGTCGAAGGCGCTGGCGTCGGGGTGGATCGGCTTTTACTGGGGCAAAACCATCCCCGAATACCACCGCGCCCCGGGCAGCATCGCCGACGCCATGGCGCGGGAGTGGCTGGAGTATTTCGTCCGCAAAACGCCGCAGATCCTGGCAGGCGCCCGACCCGCCACCCGGGCCACGAACTGATGACTCACAACCGACTGGAGTTGTTTTTCGTGACTATTCAGCAAAAATCGGTGAAACCCGTTGTAAATCCGACAGGCGTTGATTTTTTTCCCGGCGTGGCCCAGCCGCAACCAACGGCATGAACGCGGAGACGCGGATAAGAATTTGCGCAGCCGGCGAACACTCTTGGCGATAAGTGTGCAAGCTGATCGAAGACCTCGAACTCGGGCTCGAGGGCAAACCAATACACGCGTCCACGGACCGCTTTGGCGCCCTCGACGCGCAGGGCTGTGCGCACGGGCTGCGTGCGGCTTGTATTGACCACATGCAGGAAGAGACGATGGTCGCTCCGGCTGGCGCTGACATCGAGGTTTGGGGGCGACTTGAGCACCGTGACGGCTTCCCTGCCTCCGTGCTTTCGGTAGAGGCTCATGACCATGGCGACCGGCATCAGGAACGAGCGCCCGCCGGGCACGGGGATCATGACCGCGTTGTTCTGCCAGCGGGTGCCGCAGAAATCGGCCAGGGTGGCAATCTTCAGCACGTCGCCGTGCCGTTCGTGCACATTCAGGATGCGCGCGTTGGCAACGCCGGCAGCCCATGAGGACAGCACCTCGCACCGGTTGCGGCCGGGCAAGGCGAAGTGGCACTCGGTGAGCGCCAGCGGAATGCCGAACCGGGCAACCTGCCGGCGCATGTCCCGGATCTTCCGCTCCTGCGCCTGGCACGCCCGCATCAAGTGGTCCCACGTCCGAGCCGGGTCTTTTCGGTACTCGACGCCGCGCAAGGGCGAATCGGCGCCGCCGGGACCGAAGTGGTGGTGGAAGGCCAGGTATTGCAGTTGTTCCCCGGCAACCTCGGCCATGCGTTCCGCCCAGCCGCTGTCGCCCCAGCCGATGAGGGCAATGCGAGGATCGGCCCGGCGCATGGCCTGGGCGAACCCGAGCGTTTTGGCGGCGGCCGTTTCGACGTCGAAACCGCGGGGATCGTAGGAGGTCTCGTTCCCGATCTGCCAAAGCTTCACCCCGTAAGGCTCCGGGACGCCATGCTGACGGCGCAGCGCGTTCGCCGGACCGTTGCAGTAATCCACCCACGCGGCTGCTTCGCGCGCGTCTCCGGACCGGCTGTTGCCCTTTGGGTCGGTTGCCCATGGGCGGCGGCCGTCGGACTCGAAATTGACGACGAACAGCGGATCGGCGCCGACGCGGCGGCAGAAGTCCACAAACTCGCGGGTGCCCACCGGGTGGTTATAGAGGCCGCCCCAGAGCTGGTTGAGCATCGGTTTGCGCTGGTTCCTGGGCCCCACCCCTTCCTGCCACCGGTAATAGCTGCAGAAACATCCCCCCCACCGCATCAGCGTCGGAGCCAGCTCCCGCGAAACCTCCACCACGTCCTCCCGCCACCGGTCGCGCGCAAAATCCCAGGCCGCGTCCACCGAGCTGTCGGTCACGCCCAGCGGCTCCATAAACTGCATATACAGGTATGGCGATAGCGCAAATCGCGGACCCGGATCAATCGCAAGTTCAGCAGGCGCGGCGCGGTCTTGGGCGCCGCCGACCGCGCTTGCGCCCAGTCCGACGGCCGGAGCCGCCGCGCCCAGGATGCCGAGAAAGCCCCGGCGATTGAGTGTGTTCCGGCTTCCAGATTGCCGGGGCGGTGCAAGGCGCTTGTTCATGGCCGGCAACGTGTCCGATTCCGGCGCCGTCGACGAACTCGTTTTGCGCCCACCCCGGGGGGGTGTCCCGGTGCCGTTTTGCATGGCAATCCGTGATTGTCGCGGGGGCCGGGATCGGGTAAGGTCCCGGGCACAACAAACAACTCGGGCCATGATTGCATCCCAACAGGACTTTGTGCAGGCCGTGCGCGCGCGCGTGGCGGAAGTGGTGGTGGGTCAGGACACGGTGGTGGAACGGATGATGATTGCGCTGATGACGGGCGGCCACTTGCTGCTCATCGGCGTGCCGGGGACCGCGAAGACGCTGCTGGTGGATGCGGTGGCCCGGGCGATCGACCTCCAGTTCAGCCGGGTGCAGTTCACGATCGACATGCTGCCGTCGGACATTCTCGGCTCGGAGATCCTGGACCAGTCCACGGGCCGGTTCCGCACGCACAAGGGGCCGGCGTTCACGAATCTCCTGCTGGCGGACGAAATCAACCGGGCGGCGCCCAAGGTGCAGAGCGCGCTTCTTGAGGCCATGCAGGAGCGCAAGGTCACCATCGGGAGCACCAGCTACACGCTGCCCGTCCCGTTTCTGGTGATCGCCACCCAGAATCCCATCGAGCAGGCGGGCACGTTCGAACTGCCTGAAGCGCAGCTGGACCGTTTCATGTTGTGCCACCGGCTCACCTATCCCACCTGCCCGCAGGAAGAGGAGGTCCTGCGCCGGCAACTGGCCATGGGCTTGAAGCGGTCCGAGGAGGGCGCGATGCCGAAGACGGCGTTTGACATGATTTCGGGAGAGCCGGTCTGCCGGCGGGGCGATTTGACGGAGGCGATGGAAGCGGTGCAGCGGGTGCACGTGAGCGACGTGTTTTTGAAGCACTGCGTGGAGTTCGTGCGCCTGACCCGCGCGCATCCGAGCATCGAGCTGGGCTGCTCGCCGCGGGCCGGGCTGGCCATCGTGCAGGCCGCGCGGGCGCGGGCGTTCGTGCTGGGCCGCGATTACGTGGTGCCGGAAGACCTGTTCGAACTGGCCGAGGACGTCGTCCTGCACCGCATCCGCCTGAGCTACGAGGCGGTGGCGGAGGGCCGGAAATCCGCGCAGGTGCTGGAGGAGATTCTGAAGAAACTTGGTTAACCCTCCCCTGCTGTGCGGCAGACGGCCCAATTGACGCATGACCCGCTGGACGCGCGGCAGTTCGAAATCGCCGTGCGCCGGCTGGCCAACGCGCTCAGCTATGGCCAGGAAAGCTCCCCGTTCCTGGGGGCCGGCATCGAATACGTCCAGTCCCGTCCCTACCAATCCGGCGACCCGGTGAAATTCATCGACTGGCGCGTGACTGCCCGGACGGGCCGCGTCCACGTCAAGGAATACGAGGCTCCCAAGCAGATGCCGGTCTATCTGCTGGTGGACACGTCGGCGTCCATGTGTGTCAGCTCGCAGCGGCTGAGCAAATACGCCTGGGCGGTCCAGCTGGCGGGTGGGCTGGCGCTGGCGGCGCTCGACCACATGAACCCCGCCGGCCTGCTGACCGTGGGCGAGCGCCGTCTGCATCACACGCCGACGCTGGCGCGCGGCACGGTGATGCAGTGGATGCACCAGCTGCGGCATTACCGGTTCGTCGAAGGCACCACCCTGGGGCGGCGCATCCGCGAACTGCTCCCGCGCCTCGAACAACGCTGCCTGTTCGCCGTCATCAGCGACCTCCACGACCCGGACGCCATCCCCGCCCTGAAGCTGCTCGCGCAAGACCACGACTGCGTGGTGCTGCACCTTGAAGACCCCGCCGAACGCGGCCGCACCGGCGGCGGCATTTACCGCGCCCGCGAGGCGGAGACGGGCCGGGAGTTTGTGGCGCATGGGTTCAGCCGCTGGTTCGACGCCCAAGCCTCCCACGCGCTGTCGCGCGCAGGCGTCGATTACCTGCGCCTGGCCACCGACCAACCCATCCTGCCGCGGCTTCGGCATTTTCTCAAAAGCCGCGGACGCACCCGGAGGTCGAGCCAATGAGCAGTCCGCCCCGCCCCCGGTTCCCGGTGTCTCGCGGAGCCGCCGGCAGGTGGGGCGCCGCCGCGTGCGGCGCGGTGTTGGGGCTCGTGTGCGCCGCGGCGGCCGCTTCGTCCGCGCCCGGCCCGGCGCCCGGCAACATCAGCATCGAAGGCCACCTCGCCGTCACGCTGCCGCGTCCGGATTACCGGCCGCGTCCCCTGGACGACCGCACCGAACTCATCCTCCGGGTGGACGGGGTTGCGGCGGCGAACGGCCAGTTCCGGTATCAGTTCCATTATCTTGGGTTCGAGGCGGGCACCTACAACCTGGCGGATTTCCTGGTGCGCCCGGACGGGAGCCGGCCGGACGAGCTCGGCACGCTTCCGGTCCGGATCCACGCGCGGTTGCCCGACGATCACAACGGCCGGCTCAATCCCCATCTCGCCCGCCGATTCCCGTTTCTCGGCGGCTACCGCGTCATGCTGGCGCTGCTCGCGGTTCTGTGGCTGGCCGGTCTCGCGGCTTACATCCTCTCCCAACGCAAAAAACGCGTCGTCGCCCAGGCCGCGGCCCCTGTCCCGGCGCCGTCTCTGGCGGCACGATTGCGGCCGCTCGTCGAGGCCGCCGCGAGGGGCCGGCTGGACGCGGAAGGACAGGCGCAGCTGGAGCGGCTGCTGACCGGCTACTGGCGGGTGAAGCTGGCGTTGCCGGAGGGCCGGATGGCCGAGGCGCTCAGGCGGTTGAAGGCGCACGCGGAAGCCGGCGAGCTGCTGCGCGCCCTGGAACGGTGGCTGCACCGGCCGGGGGGCGTTTCCGCGGCGGAAGTGGCGGCTGTGCTCGAACCGTATCGGCACCTGCCCGTTGCCGGGTTCGGGCCGGAGGGGAAAGGCGCGGGATGAGTTTTCACCAGCCTGCCGTGCTTTGGTTGTTGGCGTTGCCGGTGGCGTGGGGCTACTGGCAATGGACACGCCGCGGCCATCCGCTGGTGCTGCCGTTCGATTACGGCTCGCAGCGTGCGGGCCGCCGGTGGCGCGTGCTGGTGAACGGCGCCAACACCCTGCCGGCCCTGCTGCTGGCCATCGCCGTGCTCGTGCTCGCCGGCCCGCGCCGGCCGGCGCCGCCCGCCAACGAGCGCATCCTGAACAATATCCTTCTGTGCCTCGATGTGTCCGGTTCCATGTCGATGCGCCTCGGCAATGTCACCCGGTTCGAAGCCGCGATGGCCTCCGCGCGCCAGTTCTGCGAATACCGCCAGGGCGATGCCTTCGGCCTGACGATTTTCGGAACGGAATACCTGCACTGGTTCCCCCCCACAAAGGAATTGTCCGCCATCCGCAACGCCCTGCCGTTTGTCCAGCCCGCCCGCAGACTGCCTTGGTTCGGCGGCACCCTCATCGGCCACGCCCTCGCCGGATGCAAAGAACGCCTCGCCCGCACCAAGGAAGGCGACCGCGCCATCATCCTCATCAGCGACGCCGGCAGCGGCGATTTCAGCGGCGGGCGCGACCGGCAGATTGCGCAGGAGCTTGCCGACGCCCGGATTCGGGTGTTTACGATTCTGATTGGCAGTGACACGTTTGGGGTGGATGGCGTCTACACGATTGCGGCGATCACCGGCGGCAAGGTGTTCCGCGCCGAAGACCCGGCGGCGCTGGAGGCGATCTTCCGCGAGATTGACCAGATGCAGAAAGCCCGGTTCAAACCCCTGACCTCGGACTGGGTCGACGCCTACGCGCCGCTGTCGATGGGGGGCCTGGCGGCCGCCAGCCTGTGGGCACTGACGCTGCTGGGCCTGCGCTACACGCCCTGGTGAACCGCTTATGACCCACGCATCGCTCCTGCTCCCCGCGCTCTGGGCCGCCCTCGGCGCCCTGGCCCTGGGCAGCGTCGCGGAGGCGCTCCACGCCCGCCGCTGCCGGCGCCTCGGCCGGCTTGCGTTCGGGCCCGGCAGCCGGGCGCGGCGTTGGACGGCGGCGGCGCCTGGGCTGCGGGTGATGGGGTTGGCGGGGATGGTGTGGGCGCTGGTGGTGCTGCTTGCGCACGATGGATCCAGCCGCGCGCGCGAGCGCAACGTGGCTGCCACCCGGCACCTGATGGTGGCCCTCGACGTCTCCCCCAGCATGGAATTGGCCGACGCCGGCGATGCCGGCGTCCAAACCCGGCGGGCGCGCGCGGCCGCGCTCATCAAATCCGTCATGGAACGCGCCGTCAGCGACCGGGTTAAAATCACCATGGCCTGCTTTTACAGGGACGCCATGTTGCTTGTGCGGGAATGCGCCGACCGCGAGTTGATCTGGAATTTTGCCGACAACCTGCCGTTGCACCTTGCGTTCCTGCCCGGCAAGACCGACCTGGTGAAGTCGCTGAACTCGATCGGCGGGATGATCAGGGAGTTTCCGCGCAAATCCACCACGGTGCTGGTCATCACCGACGGCGATACCGTGCCGGACAGCGGTCTCAAACCGATGCCTTCGGCCGTGGGCGAACTCATTGTGGTGGGGGTGGGCGAAGCCACGCGCGGCACGTTCATCGACGGTCATCTGTCCCGCCAGGACCATGCCGCCCTGTCCCAACTGGCCCGCCGCCTCGGGGGCCATTATCACAACGGCAACGCCAAACAGGTGCCCAGCGACAGGCTCCGGCGGCTCACCGCTCCCGACGACCGCGCCCGTCCGTTCCGCCTCGACCTGCGCACGCTGGCCATCTTCGTCCTGGCCGGGGGCGCCCTGCTGGTGTGCGTGCTGCCCGTGCTGCTGGAGTGGCTGGGCAGCGCCTGGAGACCGGCTCGCACAAGTGTGTCCGAAACGCCGCCGCCCGCGGCGCGGCTTCCCGCGGAGGTTGTCTTATGAAACGCGTGTTTCTTCTTGGCTGGCTGCTTCTTCCGTTGCCCGTTCTGGTCTGGCATTACGGCCCCGGCCAGCATTGGCTCGCCCGCGACCATGCTCATGTCCTCATCCAACGCGCCACCCGCGCCGAGGCGCAACGGGACTGGTCCGCGGCGGAGGCGCTTTACCGCGAGGCGGCGGCAACGGTGGGGGTCACCGACGCCCGCGTGAAGGCGCAACTCGACCTTGCCCTGGTCCGCACTCGCTACCGCATGGGCAGCGCCGTCGAGGCCATCGACATGGTCGATCGCATCATCGCGGAGCCGAAGTTTCACGAGCAGCCGCAGGAGTGGCAGCGCGAGGCGCGCGAGCTGGCCGGGCGCGTCCATTATTACGCCGCCTGGGTCATGCGCCTCGAAGGCGCCCAGCGCGACCTGTGGATGGAGGAAGCCGAGCTGGCACGCCAGAACTTCCGGCTTCTGTCCGAGGAAAGCCTCGGCGCGCGACACACGAATTACTCCCTGTTCCAGCAAACCAACCTCGAAGCTGCCGTCCGCCTGCAGCGCTTGAGCCTCATCGAACTCATGGGCCGCCCACTCCCCGAGGAAGGCCAAGGCATGGCCGGCCAGGGATTGTCCGAACAAATGGCCCGCCGCCGCGGCCAGCGCGGCCAGGGCCGGACACCCGGTGTCGGCGAAGGCGACGAGGGTCCTCCCGCCAACGGGGCTGGCACCCAGCGCTTCCCCGGTGGGCCCGGATCATGAACCCGCCCGGCATCCCCCTGACACCCGTCTCACGCCAACCCCATCCATGAACACCATCTCCATCCGGCAGCGCGGCCCCCAAACCCTCCTGCTCTTCGTGCTGCTCGCCGCCCCCGCCGCCCCCGCCCAAACCGCCAGCCCACTGCCTGCCGCCCGCGTCCCTATCCGGCGTCTCCGGCCCGCCGCAGCCACCGCCGCCGCCGTTCCCCGGGCGCCCGCTTCCGAAGCCGCGGACACAAATTCGCCCGCCGCCAGTCGGCCTGCCGACACGGACCTGGCCAGGGCGATCGCGACCATGAACTTCGACCGGACTCCGGATGCGTTGTTGGAGGTCGCGCGCTCCTCGCCCTCCGGCAGCGCCCTCCCCGCCGCGGACCGGTTTCGGCTTGCAGTGCTGCTGGGCGACTGGGCGCACGTGGGCGAGACCCTGAAAACCCTGCCGCCGGGCGACGCTGTCGTCGCCTACACGCGGCTCCTGGAATCTCTCGCCGCCAACTCGCAGTCTGCAGGGCAGTTCTTCCGCCAGGTCACCCCGCCGCGCGGCACCCCGGTCGTGCGGGACGCCGCCGGCAATGTCCAATCCCAGTCTCCCTCCACCGCGCGGGACAAGCGCGCCCTGTTTCTCAGCGACGATTTCTACGCGGTGATCGGGGCGGCCCCGGCGGAGCTGACGGCGACTCACCTGCCCAGCCTCACCGCGCTGGTGCAGGTGGCCATCGGGCCGGCCGGCCGCCAGGATTTCCTCGCCCGCCTGGCCCGGGGGTTGCGCGGTGTCGGCGGCGGCACGCCGTCCGGACGCCGGCTTGCGGCGCAATTGCTGTCTGCGCTGGGCTGGATTGCCGATGCGGGCCCTTATTTGCCTCTGGCGCGCGAGGGCTGGGACGCTGCCGACACGCTGACGCTGGTGCTGACGCTGGAACACTTCACGCAAACGGGCATTCGGGAGCGCGACGAGCGGCGGCTCAAGCAGGCGGCGGAGTTGTGTGCTTACATGATGCAGACCAGCCGGTTCAGCGCCAACGACCGCGGCCTGTTCAAACAGGCCACCGACCGCCTGGTGACGCTCCTGCCGGCGCTGGAGGCCGACGAGGCCGGGCAGCTCATCCGTGAGAACTTCCTGACCCAGCCGGAGATCATGGTCGACCTTATCCTGGCCATTGGCGAGTCGGGCGCGCGGACGCTGAAGAGCGCCGACCTGGAGGCGCGCCGGCGGGGTCTCGAGACGGCGAGCCGGATGCTTCGGGTGCTTGAACGCAAGAAAAGCGCCCTGCCCCCTGCGGTCAACATGCTTGTGATGAACTGGCTCGGCGAAGCCGAGCAAACCTGCCGCTATGGCGTGACCGCCGCCACCGGCGCCGTCGCCGATCCCAGCAACCCCTTCATCATTTACCGCCCCCCAAGCACCACCGCGCGGTCCACCGTCAAAACCCTCTCCCCCGCAATCCTCCTGACCCAGGCGCCCTCGGCCACGATCATCCGCCGCCTCAACCGCGGGCTCGCCCAGCGGGTGAACCTCACGCTGCTCAAGGTGAACCTGATCGATCCCAAGGAGTCGATCACGCTCGAAACGCTCCAGAACTACCTCCGCGAACATCCCGGCCAGGAAAAGGAACTCTGCCAGGATTACCTCGCCGCCTGGGTCCGGCAGCGAACGGTCGCCGCCGAAGACCCCAATATCATCCGAATGCGGAGCCTGGGCTACACCATCTCCCGGCAGAAGGCCGACGGCATCCCTCTGACCCGGCTGCGCCAGAACCGCAACGTGCGCGAACTCAAATCGCTGCTGGCGTCGCTGCGGAAGCTCTCCCCGGAACCGCTGGACGCCACCGCGGTGATCCAGAGCTTCATGGCCATCCACAGCGGAGCCGAGGTCTACCAGCTCGAAGACATCGAGGCCATCTTCGGCCCCCCCGAACACATGGACCGCCAGGAACTCATGGGGCTCGTCACCGGCATGCGCACCAAACTCCGCGGCCAATGGCAGGACGCCCGCCAACAGCAGGACGCCGGCACCAACCGCACCGAAACCGAAACCAAAGATGAAGTGTCCCGCGGCTACCGCACCGCCCTCGAACTCGTCCGGCGCGGCCTGCGCCCCGACGAGGCCGAGTGGCGGCAGTTCCTCGTGCGCGGCCAGCTGTTCTTCGACGCGGCCGAATACGAGTTCACACGTCAAATCCAGCTCACCGAATACGTCAGCCTGCGCGACGAGGCCTTCGGCAGTTACCGGAAAGCCGCCGCCATCTACGCCGCCACCCTCCCCGAAAAACCCCGCGGCCAGTGGACCATCGAGCCCTACCAGATGTGGTTCTTCGTCATGCTCGGCGCCAGCGACCTGTCCCAACTCACCCGCGCCGCCGCGCGCTCCGACCCCGGCCTCGCCCAGATCGGCCAAGCCATGCGCGCCCTGCCAGACGACGCTGCGGCGCGCCACCTGCAGCTCTTCGGCCAGATGCTCGGCGACCTGCTCCCCCAGGTTCCCCCCAACATGCGCCAGCGCTTCCTCAGTGCCGGCTTGCAGGTCGTCGGCGACAAGGAACCCAGCGCCCAAGCCGCCGTCGAGGCGCTCACCAACTACCAGGAACTCCTCGACGAAGTCCAACTCCGACTCGCCGTCGACGGCCCCACGCGCGTCGGCCATGCCCACCCCTTCGGCGCCTTCCTCAGCCTCCATCATACCCGCCAGCTCGCCCGCGAAAGCGGCGGGTTCTCCAAGTACCTCCAGAACCTCGCCTCGCAGCGCGGCTACAGCTCGGTGATCCTCCGCTCCGGCGGCCAAACCGCCCTCAATTACCGCGACGAATTCGCCAAAAACATCCATGCCGCGCTCGACGAAACATTCGAGATCGCCTCCATCACCTTCCACGACCCCAGCGTGTCTCCCATCGACCTGCCCCGCGAAGGCTGGCAGGAAACCCCGCTCGCCTACCTCGTCCTCCGCGCCAAAGACGCGGCCGTCGACCGCATCCCGTCCCTCCAGCTCGACATGGATTTTTCCGACACCTCGGGCCAAGTCGTCCTGCCTGTCCGCTCCCAGGTCCAGCCCCTCGACGCCCGCGACACCAACGCCCCGCCCCGCCCCTGCGGCAACCTGACCCTGACCATGACGCTCGACGAACGGGAATGGTCCGATGGCAGGGTCGTTGTGGAAATTGCGGCCAAGGGCCACGGCATCATCCCCTCCCACCCCCAGCTGTTCGAGTTCGCCCGCGACGGCTTCGACGTCGAGGCAACCGACCACGGCCTCTCCGTCGCCCAGGTCGTCAGCGACGGGCACCGCGTCACGGCGCAGGGGGACCGGAGCTGGCAGTTCACCTACCGGCGGCGGCGGGACTTGCGGGGCGATGTGACGTTCCTGTTCCCCGCCATCAAACCGGGCATCCCCACCGCCAGCGTCGAATACAAACATTACCAGGACGCCGACCTCGTCACCCTCGAGCCTGCCCGGGCCGCCGCCGGCGTTGCCCTCCAAAGCCCCGCGAGCCGCGCCCTGCATTATGGCGTCCTTGCCCTCGTCCTGCTCGCCCTGGCCGCTGCCGCCGTCGTGTTCGTCCGCCTCCGGAAACGGCGGGGGCCGGAAGCGGCTGCGGGCCTGGCGATTCCCGCCCCGCTCACGCCGTTTTCCCTGGCGGCATTTCTTCGCCGACTGCAGCGCGAGGCGGCCCGGAAACTGGATGCGAACGCTCATGCGGCGTTGCAGGCGCAGATTCGGGACATTGAGGCGGCCTTTTTCAAGGCGACCCCTCCTGCTGCCGGCGCTCCCGACCTGGAAACGGTGGCGCACAACTGGCTCCGCGCCGTGCAAGAAGCCCGCCCATGATCCACCCCGCTTCCTCCCTCGCCACGCTGGGCGCCTTGGCCGCGCTGCTCCGCGTCCTGCCCGCCGCCGAGCTCGGCGATCCCGCCGCCCCGCTCGAAATCAGCGCCTGGATCCGAGGCAATCCGGTCAACCTCGACGCTGTTCGCGGCCGGAACGTCGTCGTGGTCGAGTTCTGGGCCACTTGGTGCGGCCCCTGCCGCGTCACCATCCCGCACCTTGCCGAATTGCAGCGCAAGTTCCGGGACCGAGGCGTCGTGGTGGTGGGCATCAGCGACGAATCCGCCGCGAAGGTGCAACCCTTTGTGGACGCGATGGCTGAAAAAATGGAGTACACCGTGGCCCTGGACACCCAACGCAACACGTTCGCCGGCTACATGGGCGCCTACGGTGTCCGCGGCATCCCCCACGCCTTTGTGGTCGACCTCCAGGGCCGCGTCGCCTGGCACGGCCACCCCATGTCCGGCCTGGCCCAGGCCCTCGAAAGAATCGCCCCCACAACGGCCCCCGCCCCGCCCGCCGCCAACCCCAAACGCGCCGAGGCCCAACGCGCCCTCCGCAATTACCTCGAACGCGCCGCACGCGGCGACTCGGACGAAAGGCTCGAACCCCTCGGCCGGCAACTCGCCGCCCTCGACAAGGACCTCGGCGGACTCGAACCCGGCAAGCCGCTCAACCTCGCCGAGCTCCGGACCCGCGCCCGGTTCGAAGCCGCCATGCGCGATTACCAGCGCGCGCTCACCAGCGGCAAAGCCCAGCCCGAACTCGACGCTCTCGAGGCCAAAGCCAGGCCTCTCGCCCCGGCGGGTTTCAATTTCGCCCGGTTCAAAGGCCAATACCAGCTCCAACGCCTCTTCCAGGACTACTACCGCGCCGTCACCGGCAAGGGCGACTCCGCCAAAGCCGAGTCGATCGCCCAACAGCTCGACGCTCTCGAATCCGATGACGTCGAAGTCCAAAATGAAATCGCCTGGACGCTGCTCACCGACGAGCGCATCAAGTCCCGCAACCCCAAGCTGGCCCTGAAATTCGCCCGGGCCGCCTGCCAGGCCTCCGGCGGTCAGGACCCCAACGTCCTCGACACCTATGCCCGTGCCCTGTTCGACAACGGCAACGTCCCCGAAGCCATCCGCCAGCAAACGCGCGCCATTGAATTGAACACCGATCCCGACCGGAAAGCCGACCTCGAAGAGGCCCTCCGCCGCTACCGGCAAAAGGCCCCGTCCTCTTAGCCCATCTTCGTCAGTCTTGAAGCCAAAAGTGCGGAAGCGCCGGCGTTTTTGACCCTCACTACCCGTTTTTCTCCACTACATTTTGCACCGTCTTCGGAGCGCTCGGAAGCTCCAAGCCCAGGCGGACCAACAGTTCGGCCACCGGGCGATCCGGTCGCGCCACGACCCGCAGCCGCACCTCGCGCGTTGCTTGGCTTTCGGTTTCCTTGACGGGCAACACCACGCCCATGCTGCGCACCACCGCCACAATTTCGCCGGGTTCTTTTCGGGGCAATGGGTACGCAGCAGATACGCCCCGTGGGCGTGCTCGGCGCAGGCGCCACATACTTTGTCGGCTGTCCAGGTGGTTGAGGGCCAGTTCGCGGGCGAGTTCATGCCGGCCGCAGCGCTCGACTCCGCGAAGGACCATGACCGTGGTTGGTGCCCACACGGCGCCGCGCCAGCACCCCCCGGCCTGATCACAACCAGCCTGGTCGGCCGCGAGGGTCGGGACGCGATGGAGGCGTTTGAAGGTTCGGCAATGCAGATTGGCGGCGGGGGATTCCGAGCCGCGCCCGCCGGGAGAAGCGCCCCGGATGCGGGCTGGACATGCAAGCCCGCGGACGGGAAAGTCGGCGGCGTATGAAGCGCTACCTGGCCCATTCCAAACCGTCGCCCCGAAGCCCTTCGCTTCGGTTCGCCCCCGCTGCCCCCGCGGCAGGCAGCCGGACGAGCCGTTCCTGGCGGTGGCGGTTGCTGCTGTGTCTGGCTCCGGCTGCGCTGGCGGCGGCGGCAGACAGCGACATCGCGCAGGCGGATGTGTTCGTGTCGGGCAGGGACGGCTACCATGCCTACCGCATTCCGGCGTTGGAAGCGGCTCCGGACGGTTCGCTGCTGGCGTTTGCGGAAGCCAGGAAATACAACCTGGGCGATCCGGGCATGAACCACAACGAGATCGACCTGGTCCTCAAGCGCAGCACCGACGGCGGACGGACGTGGTCGGCAATGCAGGTGGTCGAGCACGCGGGCGAACGGTGGTCGGCAGCCAACCCGGCCACGGTCGTGGACCGCCAAAGCGGCCGCGTCTGGCTCCACTACCTGCGCTGCAAACCGAACCGCAACACCCACACGGCCCGGCCGGGCACCGACGACGTTCAAAACCTGGTCCGCTTCAGTGACGACCACGGCCTCACGTGGTCGGGCCCGACGGACCTGACGGCTGTCGCCCGGGACATGAGCGACGCGCAGTGGCGGTGCAGCGTCGTCGGGCCGGGGGGCGCCATCCAGGATCGCAAAGGCCGGCTGGTTGCCGCGGTCTGGAAATATGCTCCGTGGGGCGTGTTCGCAATTTCCAGCGACGACCATGGCCGCACATGGCGCCGCGGACAGCCCGTGCCCGGCGGCCAGCCGGGCGACGAGAACCAGTTAATCGAACTGGCCGACGGGCGGCTTCTGATGGATTACCGACAACAGAAAGGCGGGCACCGCTGGCTGACCGTCAGCCGCGACGGCGGCGCGTCCTGGGGCGAGCCGCGTCCGGGCCTGGCCGTCACCCCGGTATGCTGCGCCATCGAACGCTACACGCTGAAGTCGGCCGGCGCTGACCGGGATCGGATCATCTGGACCGGCCCGAAGGGGCCCGGGCGGGCAACGCTGGTCATGCGGGTCAGTTACGACGAGGCGGAGCGCTTCGGCAACGAGCGGCTAATTGCGGAGGGGCCGGCGGCCTACTCGGACCTGGCGACGCTGAAAGACAAGAGCATCGGGGTCCTCTGGGAACGCGGCAACTACAAGTTCATCACGTTCACGCGGGTGACGCGGGCATTCCTCGAGCCGAAGTGAACCGCGGACGCCCAGGCGGTCACTCGAACAGCACGATGTCGTTCAGACCCAGCTCGACCGCGCACCGGACCACGTGGCGCCAACCCTCGTCCGCAAGCCGCGCCGGAGCGGGGGCGGTCTCGAACGGCAGCGGCCCTTTCTCAAGCGACCCTACCCGCGCAGGCGGCTGCCGCACCGGCAATGCGATCTCCAGACGCGGGATGGGCCGGTAGGTGAAGTTCGCCAGCACCAGCGCGCTGCCCCCCGGCGCCTCGAACACACCCGCCTCAACCACCGGATGCGAGAGTTCGACGAGACGCGCCGCGCCGCTGCGGTGCGCGACAGCATTGATGAAACGCCGCTGCGCCGCAGGCCACCGCTCCTTCAGCTCCGCAGGCACGAAACGCGCGTCTTTGGCATACGAAACCGCCGGACAGGTCCCGACATACCACGCGGCGCCGCGCCCATAGCGGTGAGTTGCCACGGCGGGGCTGCCGTCGGCGAACGTGCCGGTCACGCTGGCCGCCGCGCTTTGGAAGGTCACTTTGACACCCAACGCGCCGAAGCCGGCGTTGTCTGGGGAGAGGCGGACGTGATCGAGCCAAGCCAGGTTGTTAAGGGCGCCGCGCACATCAAAGCGCCCGGGCTGGACGCTGGTTTGGATTTCGGGTTGGAGACCGAAGACATCCGCCAAGCCGCGGTGTTCCTCGTTGAACTCGTTGCGGCTTGCGGCCGCACAGGCGCCATAGAGCCAGCCGCCGTCTCCGACCCAGCGCCGGATGGCAGCGCAGGCGGCGGTCGAGACGCAAGGGTCGACCACATGGAGCGCGTCGTAATCGCGCAGCCGGCCTTCTTCGACGTCGTGTTCGGTGAGCATATCGACGAGGAACTGGTCGTGGACGAGGGAGAAGTAGGTGAGGCGGCGTTCGGCCATGGCGACGTAGCCGAAGGGTTGCCAGAGGTCGCTCGACAGGCTGTAGAGGAGGGCCACCCGCGTGGGCCGGGGCTGGCCGGGGGCGATGAGGTGTTCGGCGCCGGCGAGCTGGCGGGTGATCGCCACGATGCCGTCGTAGGCGCCCCGCAGGTCGCTCCAGTAATTCTCGGTGCTGGTGGCCGTCGGACCGTAGGTCCAGTAGTAAAAATGCTTCGCGCCCTGGCAAAGGGCGGACGCGCTCTTGAGGCGCAGGTTGGTTTCGTCGCTGGGCGTGATCCACGTGATGATGGGCAGGGGGCCGCGGCTGCCGCTGCGGAAGATGGCGGCCTGGAAACCGATGAGCTGGAACCCTTCCCAGGTGGACGCGGGGCCATACATGAAGTTCAGCCCCAGCCAGTCCTCGATGCCGATCACGTCCACCACACGTTCGCGCGCCAGGCTGAACCAGTCGAGCGACAACGGGAAGCCGCCCCAGGTGGTGTTTTCGCGGTCCATGCCCATGCCCAGGCCGGACCCGCCGAAATAAGGGTGATCAGCCACGAGGGTTGAGGTGAGGGCGTTGGAAGGGGCGTGCCGGTGGAAGGTCTCGGTGAGCCACTTCAACCGCTGCGTGGCCGACGCGTGCCGGAAACGCGTTGTCCAAAGGAACACACGATTGGCCGCCGCCCGGTTTGTTTTCTGGCACTCGCGCAGCGCGGGGGGCGATTCAATGGGCGCCACCTCATCGAGCGAGCCGGCGCCCAGCTCGGCTGCGGACAGGCCGCAAGTCTTCAGCCAGGACCGAAATTGGGCCAGCGCCGCCGCGTTCGTGCCGATCGGCGGACGGCATGCAATCTCGTCCGAAAACCCGTAGAGCGTCGGGCGCGGGCTGGCGCGCGCTTTCCGAGCGGGGCCGGCGATTTGCCTTTCAATGTCGGCCCGGGTGAGGGAGGGCCCGAACTCGACCCAGTGATGGCCGGCCGGCGCGTCGAACGGGAACTTGGCGAGGACATCGTGGCCGGCGTTGCCGACGAGATTGAAGCCGAGCAGCCACAGCACCTCGGCCTCCTGCGCGTTCAGCTCGGCCCGTTGGGGCGCCCAAAACTGCGTCTGGACCCAGAGACGAGCCGGCGCCATGCGCCGTCCGCCACTGGCGGCGCGCGCCCAACCCAAACGGCGGGTGGTCATCTCGCTGGCGGTTTCGAGCGAGCCGGCATCGGCGCGCAGGTTGGGCGAGACGAGGAAGCTGGTCGTGTCGCCCGCAAACGATTCCTCGAAACGTTTGACCACGGCGGACGGGTTCGGGGCCGTGGCGAGCTGGACGATCACCCGGCGCTGCTGCTGGGTGGCGTCGCAGCTGAACTGGACGGTGACATTGGGGAATTCGGCCACGCCGCCTGCGCGGCTGAGCCGGCCGTGGAGCCTTTGGCCGGCGTGGGCGCCGAGGTCGAACCATGGGCTGAACTGGCCGCTGGCGAGGCGCTTCGAAGGGTCTGTTCGGGCGCCGTCGGGCCACACGGCCTCGGGCAGATGCCAGGGGTCGTTGTGAATATAGCCGCCGAGCTTCACAAACCATGTCGCCGCGGCAGGTTCGACCATCTGGAAACGGACGAACACCCCATCGGCCGCCGCGGCGAGAGGCGCGAGCGCCGCGAGCAAGGCGGCTGTGATCCATGAGTTTCTGTGATTCATGGCGAGACCAGCGTAGCGCGGACCGGGTTTCGGAGCAAAGCACGTTCGTGTGGAGCCAGAAATGGCGGATGCTGGATGCGGGATATTCATCACCCGAGCACCGAGCGCCCAACGTCGAATATCGAATGGCGCGGATGTCAGGGCTCGACGGAGTCTCGCCCTACCGGGGATGGGGGGATGCGCACGGGGTGGAGGCGGCTGCGGCGCCGCAGCCCATGCGCTGCGCTCATGCGCTGCGTCGTCACCCGCCACCCTACCGGATTGAGGGGCACGGGGCGTGGGGCCTACCCGTCGGGATCGCGCCTTCCCAGAAAGCGCGGCGCGGTGGAACGAGGGGACACCGCGCTTTGAAATTCGTTTGAATAGCGGGTGGGGGAACGGCATCTCAAGGTGTTGACTCCGACGCTGCAGACGCCAGGCAGTGAGTCCAGGGACGGCTCGAACGATTGGATTTGATCCGGGGCGTGGGATGTTCATAATGCAAGCCTGATGCACGCACTGCGGCCCGGAGCCGCAATTTGAACGCATGAAGATCGCATTGACGCTGATCGTCACGGCCGCGTTGGCTGCCGGCGGGTATTTCGCCTGGCAGAAGCAGCGAGCGCGGGCGGAGGCCGGGGCGGCGGCGGGCCGGCCGGCGACGACGCGGGTGGAGGCGAAGGACATCAGTTTTGCGGTGACGCTGGCGGGGGAGATTGCCCCTGCGGAGCAGGTGTCGGTGCGGCCGGAGATCAACGGCAAGATTGCGACGTTGAATGTGGACGTGGGGGACAAGGTGAGGCAAGGGGAGACCCTGTTTACGCTGGACGACAAGGAGCTTCAGAACCAGAAGTCCGCCACCCAGGCCGACATTGACCGGGCGCGGCTGCAATTGGAGCAGTCGGAGCGCAACTTCAAGCGCAACGCCCAGTTGTTTGCGGAGAAGCTCGTGTCGTTGGAGGTGTATGACAACAGCAAGACCGAGGCGGCCCTGGCCAGCAATGCGCTGGAGCGGGCCAACCGCGAACTGGCGGTGGTCCAGGAGCGACTCACCAAGACCGTCATCGCCGCCCCGTTCGACTGCACGGTGCTGGTCCGGCCCGTGTCGGTCGGGCAGGCTGTGTCCGGCTCGGGGGGCGTGGGCGGGGGCACCGAGGTGCTGGCGATCGCGGATTTGAGCCAGATGATCATCAACGCGCACGTGAACCAGGCGGACGTGACACGGGTCAAGGCGGGGCAGGAGGTTCAGGTGAACGTGGAGGCGGTGACGGGGTTGTCGGTCACCGGGGCGGTCGAGCGCGTCGCGCCCCAGGCCACCATCCGTAACAACATCAAGGGATTCGCCACCCGCATCGCCATCCGCAACATCGACCCCCGCATCCAGCCCGGCATGACCGCGAACATCACCATCCCCGTCGCTTCGGTTGAGAACGTGCTCGCGGTCCCGCTGAGCGCGGTCTACACGGAGCAGGACGGGCGGTATGTGTATGTGCGCGAGGGAGAGCGGTTTGCGCGGCGGACGGTGCAGGTTGGACTGGCGGATTATTTCAACGCCGAAATCGTCGCCGGTCTGCAGGCCGGAGACGAGGTCGCCCTCGAACAGCCTCCCGCCACACTCATGGTGGAATCCGACCAGTCCGGCGGCGCGGGGCGGTCCAACGGGATTCCCCTGGCGAGCGGACGGCCTGCGGGCCTGCCGGCCGGCGTCGCGCCCGGCGCCCTCGCCGCCACCAACCGTTTGGGCGCAGGCGCGCCGGCGAAAGCCAAGCGCAACGACACGTAGGCTGGAGTGGCGTCCCATGGCCCTGGTTGAACTGCGGCACATTTCGAAGGTCTACCGCCTGGGCGGCGAGGAGATCCGGGCCTTGGACGACGTGAGTCTTGACATCGCAAGCGGAGAATTCATGTCGATCATCGGGCCGTCCGGGAGCGGCAAGTCCACGCTGATGCACATTTTGGGGTGTTTGGATTCGCCGACCTGCGGGACGCTGCAGCTGGACGGGACGCTGATTCACGACGCGTCGCCGCGGCAACTGGCGGCGATTCGGAACCGGAAGATCGGGTTTGTGTTCCAGTTTTTCAACCTGCTGCCGAAGCTGGGCGTGCTGCAGAACGTGGAGTTGCCGATGGTCTACAGCGGCCTGTCCGCCCGGCAGCGGCGCGAGCGGGCGATGGAAGCCCTCCGGCTCGTCGGCATGGAGAACCGCGCCCGGCACCGGCCCTCGCAGTTGTCGGGGGGCCAGCAGCAGCGGGCGGCCATTGCGCGGGCGCTCGTGAACAACCCGCGGCTGGTGTTTGCGGACGAGCCGACGGGCAACCTGGACTCGCACACGGGCGAGGTGATTCTCGAGCTGTTCCGCCAGCTCAACCGCGAAGGCCGCACCATCATTCTCGTCACCCACGACCCGGAAATCGCGGCCGTGACGCCCCGCCGCATCGAGATTCGGGACGGGAAGATCGCGCCGGAGGCGGATGCGACGCTGGCGGGGACGGCCCGGTTTGGAACGGGCGCGCCGGCTTCTGCGGCCGCGGCGCCGTAATCCGCGACATCCTGGCGCGTGGCCACGCCGCATGGACTTCGGCAACATCGTCAGCATCGGGTTCAAGGAGATCTGGGCGCACAAGTTCCGGTCGCTGCTGACGATGCTGGGGATCATTTTGGGGGTGTCGAGCTTGGTGGCGATGTCGGCGCTGGTCAAGGGGATGGAGAACGGCATGCGGGAAGCCCTCGCCGCCATTGGCGGCCTGGAGAAGATCCGGATTCAGCCCGCCAGCGAATTGCCGGTGCATCAGCGGCACCTGGCGGACCAGGCGCCGGGCCTGACGATGCTGGACGTGTATGCGCTCCAGCAGAACGCGTCGCTGGTCCACACCATCACGCCGAGCATCGACGTGTGGGGCTGGGGCTCGCGCACCGTGATCAGCCGTCGCGGCAAATCCACCCGGCCCCACATCTTCTCCGGCACGTGGCCGGGAGCGCTCGAACTCAACGAGCACGTGGTCGAGCACGGGCGCATGTTCAACGCTCTGGACGAGGAGCAGGCCCGCAACGTGTGCGTCATCGGCACCGAGATCCGGGATGATCTTTTCGGCGACCCGGAACAGACAGGCCGGGAGATCATCCCCCTCGGGGAGATCATCCACATCAACCAGCAGCCTTTCGTCATCGTGGGCATGTTCCAGCACTACGAGAGCGCCAGGGAAAAACGCGAACGCGACCTGGCCCGTCTCCGGCCCGCCGCGGCGGTCACGAACGCGGCTCTGAGCCGCAGCTGGGGCGGGCGGCGGCGGGGGCATTTTGTGTTTCGGATGAAGAACGACACGGTGTACATTCCGCTGAGCACGATGCTGCTCAAGTTTCGCAGCGTCACCGGCACCAACAGTCTGCCCGACCAGCGTCTGTCGACCCTGCAGATGCGGATCGACGACATTGGGCTGCTGGAGCCTGCGCTGCAGCAGGTGCGCAATGTGCTGATGATGACGCACCAGGGCATCGAGGATTTCAGCTTCATGACCCAGGAGGATTGGGCCGACGAAATCACCGCCCAGATCCGCAACGCCCGCGTCAACCGCGGCATCATCGCCGTCATCTGCCTCGTCGTCGGCGGCATCGGCATCATGAACATCATGCTCGCCAGCATCTCCGAGCGCGTCCGCGAAATCGGCATCCGCAAGGCCGTGGGCGCCGGCACCGGGGACGTGTTTGTGCAGATTCTGATCGAGAGCCTCGTGATCGCCCTGCTCGGCGGGCTGGCCGGCTTGGTCGTGTCCGCGCTGCTCGTCCACGGCATTGCCGCCATCACCCCCTCCGACAACGCCCCGGTCATCACGGTTGCTTCCATGGCGGTCGCGTTTGCGTTCAGCGCCGGCACGGGCATTGCCGCCGGCCTGGTGCCGGCCCTGAAGGCCGCGCGGCTGGATCCGATCCAGGCGTTGAGATACGAATGAGGCCGCATCCGGCATGAACCTCGCCAACGCATTGATCATCGGGCTGAAGGACATCTGGGCGCACCGGTTCCGCTCGCTGCTCACCATGCTGGGGATCGTCCTGGGCGTCGCCAGCCTCGTCGCCATGGCGGCGATTGTCAAAGGCATGGAGAACGGCATGAAGGAAGCCCTCATCGCCATGGGCGGCCTCGACAAGGTGCTGACGCGCGAGGAGGACGTGCCACCCCACCAGGAGCACCTCAAAGACCAGGCGCCGGGCCGCACCATCCAGGACGTGCACGCCCTCCGCGCCAGCGCCCCCCTCCTGCGGGTGATCTCCCCCGAGATGGCCCTCTACGGAGCCATGATCAGCCGCGGCGGAAAAAACACGCGCCCTTCGGAATGCGTGGGCGTGTGGCCGGCCGTGCTGGACATGAACCTGTTCGAGGTGGAGCACGGCCGTTTTTTCACGGACCTCGACGAGGAAAATGCCAACAGCGTCTGCGTCATCGGCACCGGGATTCGCGACGAGCTGTTCGGCTCGCCGGAGGAGGCCGGGCGCGAGATCATCCCCATCGGCGAGATCCTGCACATCAATCACCAGGCCTTCACCATCGTCGGCATGTTCAAACATTACGAGAGCGAACAGACCCGCCGCGCCCGGGAACACGCCAAAGCCAGCCCCCCCGAGGCGGACGACCCGACCGGTCCGACGCGGCAGCGGGGGTGGCGACAGAAGCATTGGGACGCGTTCTGGCGGAAGAACAACACGGTGTATATGCCGCTGGCCACGATGTGGGTGAAATTCCGGGCCGCCTCGAACCAGGGTCTGCCGGACCCCAAGCTCAGCGACATTGACGTGAAGGTGGCCAGCCTGGGTCAAATGGACGCCGCGCTGCAGCAGGCTCGCAACGTGCTCCTGATCACCCACCGCGGCATCGAGGACTTCGCGTTTCGGACGCAGGAGAGCAATGTGGAGGACATCAACCAGCGGATCCGCAACGCGCGCCTGAGCGGCGGGATCATCGCGGGTCTGGCGCTGCTCGTGGGGGGCATTGGGATCATGAACATCATGCTGGCCAGCATCAACGAGCGGATTCGGGAGATTGGGATTTGCAAGGCGGTCGGGGCGACGGGAGCGGCGATTTTCACGCAGATCATGGTGGAGAGTGTGGTGCTGGCGTTCCTGGGGGCGCTGGCGGGGCTGGTGAGTTCGGTGGGGTTGGTGCGCCTGCTCGCCGTGCTGACTGCTCAGAACGGGGTGGCCACCTACACCCGCGAGGCGGCGCAGAACGCCCCGGTCATCACCGCCGAAGCCATGCTCCTGGCGGTGGCCTTCAGCGCACTGGTCGGGGTCGCCGCCGGCCTGTTCCCCGCCGCCAAAGCCGCGCGCCTCGATCCGATCCAGGCGCTGCGCTACGAGTAGCGGAGGCGCCCGTCCGGAACAACACTGTTGGGCTCTTCGGCGCGCAACCCGCAACCCGCAACGCCCAAGCCCCGGTGTGGCGCGCTGGACGCGGAACGTTTCGGCTCCGAGAAACTCCCGGCCGGGCCCGGAGGCGGTCGGCGTTCGCTACCACCAGAACCGCTTGGCGCCGATGAAATCGCGGTCTAGCCGCTTCAGGTAGTTCGTGGCCGAGGGCTGGGTGCTTTGGAGTTTGACCCGGTTGCCCGTGGCGTGCAGCACCTCGTCGTTTCCCAGATACAACGCCACATGGTCCACCTGCCCGGCGCCGCCCATGAAATACAACGCGTCGCCGGGCAGCAGCGCCTCGCGCACGCACGGCAGGATCAGGTGGCCGCCCAGGTATTGTTGCTTGGCGTCGCGCGCCAGGTTGACGCCCAGGGTGCGATAGCTCAACTGCACCAGCCCCGAGCAGTCAATGCCCGACGCCCGGTTCTTGCCGCCCAGCTGATACGGCGCGTCCAGGAACGTGCGCGCATAGGCCAGCAACCGCGCGATGCCGGCGTCCCGGTCCGTCCGCTGGCAGATGGATTTGGGCACCGCGAGGGATTCGCCGTTGACGCCCTCGAGGCGGCATTCGGGGCCGTCGCCCCACTCCTGGAGGATCAGGCGGCAGCCGCTGGGCACGCGGCGGGCGTGGGCGAGGTGATCCGCCATCAAGGTGGCTTTGGGCGCGTTGAGCAGCCGGATGAACTCCGCCCGCGGGAGGCGCCGGATGCTTTCCCGGGACGCGTAACCCCAGTAGCCGGTGATCGTCTTGATCAGCAGCACGCGCGGCAGTTCCTTCAACACATACACCGGCTCCCCAAACAGCGCCTCGTCCATCGGCGTGCCTTTCAGGTCCGGCTGCGACCACGTCAGCACCTGCGCCGCCGTCGCCACCCCGAACGGGTCCGGATCCGCCTTGCCATCCGGCACGATCCCGACACGGTCGACAACCGACGTGAAGCCGAGGTGACGGAACACCTCGCGGGTGATGCGTTTGAACTCGGGGCGCTCCGTGTCCCCGCGCAACACGACGCGCCCGTCCTCGCGTTCCGCGGTCACGTCGAAGTAAAAGCCGACGCGATCGGACAGCACGAGGTGGCGCAGCCGGTCCAGGGCGGTTTTCAGCGCGGCCGGGTCCTGTTCGAGGCGGGCGTTGATTTTCCGGGCCAGCTCGCGGTGGAAGGCGGTGCCTTCCTTGTCGAGGTGTTCCAGTGGGAGGGTGCCAAAGAGTTGGGTGAGTTGCATGGCGAACAGTGCTGCCAGCGGCAGGATGCGCAAGCGCCGCCGGGCGACGCGGCGTGTCAAGGAGAGGGAGGGGACCCTTGCGCCGGCGTCCAGACTCTCCGGAGTTGGCGGGTTCGGCTTGGCGCAGCGTCTGAGGGGAAGTATGGGCTCGACGGAGTCTCGCCCTACCGTCGGCGTGTGGAAGCGCGGTTCATGGGTGGGCGCGCTCATGGCTGCGGATCGATCTGCTCCACCTGGAAATCCCAGGTCCACTGGTCGAAGTAGAGGTTGCCCCCGCGCCACTCGGCTTCGCCCCGCTGGAAATCGACAATCTCCGACCGCCAATGGATTTTCGCGGGGTAGAGCGGTTGCTCAAAATCGGTGTTGACCACGAGCCGGTAACTGTCGAGGCCGCCCAGGTAGAACCAGCGTTCGCGGTCGTCGGCGCCGGGCATCAGGCCGTAGGACACGTCCGCCGGCACCCAGCCATGCGGCGCCAGGTGGATCGCGCACCAGTCGTGCATGTTCCGGTCCGGCCCGGTCGTCCAGCCCGACTCCCAACGGGCGGGGATGCCGTTGAGCCGGCACAGGCTCATGAACAACATCGTCTGAATCCCGCAGTCGCCCTGGCGATGTTCCAACGCGTGGCGCGTCAGCGAGTCCAGCGTCGAATATTCCCGCGCCGCCGCCCAGGGGATGTGCTGATGAACCCAGCTGAAAAGACGGCGGGCGACCCGGTGGGGATGCGTTTCGGATCCCACGATGGCGCGCGACAACGCCCGCAACGGCTCGTCGAACACAATGTGCGGAGGCCGCTCCCCAAGATGCGCGCGCGCGGCAGCGGGCAATGCGGCGGTGCTGATTCGGTCGGGATCCGTTGGGTGATGGAAACCGGAGGTGGAGTATTCGAACACGACCTGGAAACGGGTGGGCGCGGGGGTTTGGGAGGGTTTCTCGAGGTAGATGGCGGACAGGGCCGCGCCTTCGGGGCTTGGGACCCAGGCTGGCGGGTCGCTGCTCACGCGGCGCACGCCGGTCTGCCGGCCGCCCGTGTGCGGGAACGGCAGCCAGGCGCGGATGGTTTCTCCGGCGGGCACGGCGCCCGGCTTGACGGTCAGGGTGTAGGTCACCTGGAAACGCTTCGGACACCGGAGCGGGGAGCCGGCATCATCCTGCGCCTGCAGGATGGTTCGAACGTTGGCCAGTCGGGCTTCCGGAACGGGCGGAGGGGCGGGGCCCCGGGCGGCCAGCTGGGCGCGGGCTTCGGGATGAAGCCGGAACAGGTTCCCGGCGGCGCGGCCGAAGTAGCCGGTGACGCCGTCCATCACCAGGTGTTGAACGCCGCCTTCGCGTTCCCACCGGTCGAACTGCGCCGGAGCCAGTCCCGGCAGCAGGGCTGCCGCCTCCCGGAACACCTCGTCCCGGCGCTTGTTGAAATCGAGGCGGATGCGGGCCATGCGCTCGCGCTGGAAGAGGAGGCGCTCGCGTTCGCGGTAGCCCAACCCGGGCTGCGCCAGCTCGCGGGCGATGCGCTCCCGCGCGTCCGACCACCGGCCGTGTTCGATGAGGTGATTCAAGCCCGCCACATCTGCTCCTGTCGTCGCCGCGCGGGTGGCCCCGCCCAGCAGCATGATGGCCAACACGCAGCGCCATCCTGTCGGCCTGCCATGAACCATGCCGGCAACGCTACCGGGGATTGGCGGCCAACGCAAGAAGAGCCGACCCGGCCCGGATGAGTTTTTCGTTTGCCGGGGCGGAGCAGCGTGCGGGGGAATGGATCAGGCGCGCAGCGTCGGAGGCGGTGGCGTGCGCAGAAGGCTTTCGAGGAAGGGCGTCATGGCTGCGGCGCGCTCGCCGATGGATTCGGCGGAAAGAAGCGGGGCATGGGAGCCGGCTTCGGCGCAGTGCACAAAGAAATCCATGCGCGCCTGGCGGGCGACGCGTTGGAGGAAGGCTTGGCGGCCGTGGGGGCATGGGGGGGCGTTGGGAGGCCGGCTCAGGAGGGCGACGAGGGCGCTTTTGTTGCCGAACTTGTTGGGAGCCCAGGCGTCGAGCCAATCGGCAGCCGCTTTCGGCAGGCTCCGGCCGTCATGGAGGGCGACGATGATCATGTTGGCTTGGACGGCATCCTCGATGGCCTGCTCCATGAGGCTGGGATCACGCAGATGCTCCAGTTTCCACCAGGCGCACTGGAAATCGTAATCGTCGGTCAATTGCTGCGCGATCCGGTCGTACAAAAGCATCGCCCGGTCCCGCGTGCCATGGTCTTCGTAGGCGATGACGAGGTCGAAGGGAAATTTGGGCTCCCAATGCGGCGCCCCGGATTGCTGAAACGAGTGAGACTTGTTCATGACTTTGTCCACGGTTGACTGCGGCTGAAAGTCCATAGGCCCGGTAGCCAGAGCGATGCCATTCCTCTTCGGCCCCCGCGGTCACCCGCAACTCACCCGCCGCATCCTTGCGCTCATGCAACCACTAAAATGTTGACTACCAACCCCAGGGACGCAAATGGAGAAATCCCGAATTCCAAGGGCGCCCCCCTGCAGTCCTGCCCCGCCCACTCCGGCAGTCTGCGTCCCGCTGGCACAATCCTGCCGGGCCACCGGGAAAAATGTGCACCCGGCGACGCGCGGGCACGGGCCCCATCCGACGTGCGAACCTCGAAATCCGGGGCTTCTGATCTTCTTGCCACGTGCGGGCTGGGGATTACATTGGTCGGCAAACCTATGCATGCCTCCTCCCTGAACACATCCCCGTCCGGCCCATCCGTGTCCCGCCGCCAATTCCTCAACACCACCGCGCGATCGGCGTCGCTGTTGGGGGTGGCTTCGACGGTGCTGGTGTCGCGCCGGAATGTGCTGGGGGCAAACGAGCGCTTGGGGATTGGCTTCATCGGGGTTGGCGGGCGCGGCATGAGCCATGTACAGACGGTGAAGGGCTTGATCGAGGCGGGCGAGGCGGCGCGGATTGTGGCGGTGAGCGACACGTGGGGCTTTCGACGCGAGGAGGCCGGACGTCAGACCGGGGCGCGAGTGTATCGGAGGTTTGAGGAGTTGCTTGCGGACGGGAGCGTGGACGCGGTGTGCATCGCGACGCCGGACCGGTTGCACGTGCCGCAGGCGCTGGCGGCCATCCGCGCCGGCAAGGATGTGTATTGCGAGAAGCCGATGGGGCACTGGACGCAATTTGAGTTAAGCCGGGAGTTTGCCCGGGAAACCCGGCGGCTCAAGCGCATCGTGCAGATCGGCAACCAGGCCAATTCAAGTCCCGAATGGGACAAGGTCGGTGACCTCATCCGCCAGGGCGCCGTCGGCCGGGTGCAACACGTCCAGGCCGGCTTCTACCGATACGGCGACTGGGGCGAGCGAATGCCCATCCCCGACCGGACCGCCAAGCCGGGACCGGACTTGGATTGGGAGGCGTTCCTGGGAGACGCGCCCCGGGTGCCGTTCACCGTGGACCGTTTTTTCAGCTGGCGGAAATACCTCGATTACGCCGGCGGCCCGTGCACGGATCTGTTTCCGCATGTGTTCACCCCGTTTGTCAACCTGCTCGACCTGAAGTTCCCCGCGCTGGCCGTCGCCACCGGCGGCATTTTCAAATACACCACTTACGATCGGGAGGTGCCCGACACGTTCAACATGTGTCTCGACTACCCGCACCCGCTCTCGGTGGTGATGGTGTGCACCCTGGCCAACGAGTGCCAAACCGATCCCGCCATCCGCGGCGACGAAGGCACCCTCTTCCTCAAAACCGACTGGTCCTCGGGTGTGGACAGTTTCACCCTCGTCCCGCGCAAGGGCCAGACGCGCGTCGTGCAAGGTGGCCGCTCCGACACCACGCGCGCCCACTGGAAAAACTTCCTCGAGTGCGTTCGCTCCCGGCAAAAACCCGTCAGCGACGTCGAGTTCGGGTTCAAGGTGCAGACGGCGCTGAACATGGCGATGTTGGCCTACCTGAAGAAAACGGTGGCCCGTTTCGACACCGGCAAGGAAACCATCGTGCTCGGGTGAAGCCCACCGGGGCGCGCGGGCTTCCGCCCGCTTCAAGCTGCGAAGGTTCATGGCCCCGATGCGCGCAAGGTCTTGCGAGGTAACTTTCCCATGAACCGCGCTTCCACACGCCCAGGGTAGGGCGAGACTCCGTCGAGCCCTGATTTCCCTTCCCAGGAACAACCCTCCAGCCCTCGCGCTTCGACGAGGCATGAAGCGGTCCCCCAGGCAGCGGGACCGCGCTCCGCCCGAAGGGCGCGTCCCGCTCAGCGCAACGCCTGGTCCACTTGCGACGCGCTGTTCGGTGAGGCGGCTTTGAGGGCGTCCGCCAACTCCTTGGCGCTGGCCGGATCCGATTGGGCGAGGGCCTTGAGGATGCCCAGACCCGCCTGGGTGGCTTCGGCCTTGAACGTCGGTTGCGCCAGCCACGGTTTGATCGCCGCTGCCGCAAGCGGGTGCGGGATGGTGCCGAGGAGGGACAGGGACAGCCGTTTTTCCGCGTCACCGCGCGTGGCGTCGAGGGTGCTGACCGCATCCTGGGCGCGTTGGGCGAGGGGTTGGGTGTCGGCGGTTTTGATCAGCCGCACCGCGCCGGCGAGGGCGAGCATGTAATTGGCGCCCTGGATGTCCGGGTTTTTCACCAGGGCCAGCAACGGCTCGACGGCGGGGTAATCCGGCCAGTTGCTCAAGGTGCGCACGGCGGCTTCGCGGGTTTTCGGATCGGTGTTGGCAGCGAGCCTGGAGATGGCGGGCAGGGATTCCGTGCCGCCCAAGACGGCGAAGGTGTTGAGGAGGGACCGGATCGCGGCGTCGTCCGAACCAGCCAGCGCCAACAATTGCCGGACGGCGGCGGGCTTGTCCGCGACCCGCGCGGCGGCGGCTTCGAGGGCGGCCAGCGCGGTGGGATCCTTTTTCGCCAGGGCGGCTTTGGCGAGTTGCTCAATGGCGTCGTCGCCTCCCAGCTTGCCGAGCGCGGCCAGGGCCGCGTTGCGCACGGTGCTGTCCGAATCCGCGGCGTACCTGGCAAGGGCGGGCCGTGCGGATTCGTCACGGCGCGCGGCCAAAGCAGTGATGGCGGCGGCGCGGGTTTCCGGGCTGCCTTCGGCGGCGGCGGCCAGAATCGCGCGCACCGCTCCCGGGCCGGAGATGCGGGCGAGGGCGGCGGCGGCGGTGGTGCTGACGGGTTTGGGTGCGTTGGCGGCGGCGGCCAGCAGGGCAGGGACGGCGGTGCCGGTGCCGATGCGCCCCAGTGTTTCCAACGCGGCGAGGCGCACGCTGTCGTCGCCGTCTTTCGCATTCATCTCGGTGACGACAGCGGATTCGGCGGAGGCATCCAGGGTGGGAAGGATCTGGAGCTTGGCTGGCGCGGCGAGCTTCGGAAGCGCTTCAGCCAGCAGGCGCGAGGCGTCGCGTCCGAGGGCGCGGTGGGCGGCGGCGATGACGGCCTGTTGGAGGCGGGGGTCGTTGCTGGCCAAGCCTTCCTGGACGCGCGCGGGCGCCTGGCTTGGGGCGGCGTGGATGAGGCCGGACAGGGCAGCCGCGCGGATGGCCACCGGCTGGTTCGGGTCGTCAAGTTTCGTATAGATGGCCAGCGCGGCGGCGGTTTCGCCTGCTGCCAGCTTCCGGTCGGCGGCTTGGATCAGGGCGCTGTCGGCAAACGGGTTGCCGGCCAGGGCCGACCACAGGGCCGCGACGGCCTCATCGTTGGCGATCCGGCCGAGAGCCATCGCGGCGGCCCAGCCGGTTTTGGTGTCGTCGAGTTCCTGAGCGAGAAGCGGCACCGCTGCCGGATCGCGGCGCTCCCCAAGGGCGTGGATCAACCCGATCTTGCGCGCCTCGTCACCGCCTTTTTCCAGCGCGCGACGCAAGCTGTCGATCGCCGCCCGGGCCGGATTTTTCTCGAGGGCGCGTCGGGCGCATTCGCGCAGTTCGGGGTCGTTGCCATGGAGCAGTTCATCGAGGGCTTTGACGGCTTCGTCGCGGCCGATGTATTCGAGTTGGCGGACGATCCAGACGCGGGCGGGCTGGGGGGTATTGGGATCGGCGGCCTTGGCAGCCAGGAGAGCCGACAGCGCGGCGCGGTCGGCGTCGTTGCCGGGCTGGCTGGCGGCGGAGGCCAGGTCCTGCAGGGCCATCTGGGCGTCGTAGCGCTTGGGCACGTCCGGGTTGGCGAGCTGGGGAATCAGGTCGGCCACTGCGGCATCGAAGTCGGCGGCGGTGGCAGACAGGGCCAGAGCGGCGAGGCAGAGGGCGGAGAGCACACGTTTCATAGGGCGACAGGATCGATTCGGAGTCATCGGGGAAAAGCGTCTGCGGGCGGCAGGGGGTGGGGTGCTCAGATATAGACGTAGGGCGCGCGGCGCGGCCGGTCGAGCCAGCGACTGGCTTCGGAGTCGCCGAGGATTTCCTCCTTGAGAGGATCCCACCGGATGGTGCGCTTGAGGCGTTCGGCGATGCCGCTGAGGTGGCAGATGGTGGCGGTGCGATGCCCGATTTCGGTGGGACAAATGGGGGAAGTGCGGCTTTTGACGCATTGCACCCAGTTGTCCTCGTGATGATTGGACACATACAGCGCGGTCTCGCCCGGCGCCAGCGGACGCGTTTTCAGCTCGGCCGGTGTGGTTTCGAGGCGGTTGCCGCGGCTGACGAGCACCTCGCCCCGGTCGCCGATGAATTGGATCATCTGGCCGTTCCTGGTGGGGTGATCGCGCAGCACCCGGGTGCCATTGGCGTAGCGGTGGGTCTGGTATTCCGCGACGCCCTTGGGAATGAACTCGACCGGGCCGCTATCATCCATGCCCAGAGCCCACTGGATGATGTCGAAGTGGTGCGCCCCCCAGTCGCCATTCTTCCGCGAGCCGTAGTCCCAGAACCGCCGCCAGCCGCCGCCGTAATCGCCTTTGACACGCGCCTCGTTGTAGGGATACCACGGGGTGGGGCCGAGCCACCGGTCGTAATCGAACCCGGCGGGGATGGGCTGTTCGGGGAGGGTGGCGGGGGGGGCGAACCGGCCGAGGCGGGCATAGACGGTATGGACCTTGCCGATCCAGCCGTTGCGGACGATCTCGCATGCTTTGCGGAAGGCGCGTTCGGAGCGTTGCTGGGAGCCGACCTGGAGGATGGCGCCGTGACGCCGGGCGACGTCGCTCATGATGCGGCCCTCGCGGATGGTGAGGGTCATGGGTTTTTGGACGTAAACATCCTTGCCGTGGCGCATGGCCATGACGGCGATGGGCGCATGCCAGTGGTCCGGGGTGACGATGACGACGGCATCGATGTCCTTGCGCTCGGTGATGCGCTCGAACTCGTTGTAGGCGTCGCATCCTTTGTAGGTGCCGGTCGCCCGCTGCTCCGCATAAGCCCGCTCAACCGCCGCCTTCGCCTGGTCGCGCTTCTGCGCGATCACATCGCACACCGCCAGCACCTGCGTGTCCGGGCGCCCGCACATGTGACCCCGGTGGCCGCCCATCATGAGGCCCATCCCGATCAGGCCCATGTGAATCCGGTTGCTGGGCGCGTATTGGCCAAACACGGACGACGGCACCACGGTGGGCGCCGCCAGCGCCAGTCCGCCCGCCGCGGTGCGCTTGAGAAACTCACGACGATTCATAGACATCATGGGTCGAGGGTAGAGCGACGGCCCGCGGGTTCAAGGTTTTTTGTGGAGCGGTCGGACAGGTCCGACAGGTCCGACAGGTCAAACTAGGACCAGCCAAAAAAAGAGGCCGGACTCGCGTCCGGCCTCTGTGGACCTCAGTCAAGCACTATTCGCGCAGTTTGTAGAACAGCTTGCCGGAGACGGTGTTGGTCTGGGGGTTGGCCTGGCTGGGCGCGTCGGACCAAGTCGGGGTGGCCGAGATGGCGGCGGTGGTCTGCAGCACGCCTTGGGCAGGATCCCATGAGACGCGCACCTGCGTGGTGCTGAGGCGCGTGATGGTCAGACGCGGTTTGGCCGCGGCAGCCACCGGGTAGTAGGCGGCGAGTTCGAGGCCGAACACGGCGTCGGAGCTGGTGGTGCCCTGCGTATGGAGGCTGCAGGCGATGAGGTTGTTGCCCGCGAGCGGCGCCACCGCCAGGTTGGTGGAGGCGTTGACGGCCTCGCCGCCGGAGGCGCTCTGGGTGGTGTGCAGGATGGCGCTGAGGTTCGTGTCCGACATCTTGAACCGGAACAGTTCCGCACCATTGAGGAAGCACAACACGCCGTCGTCAATGAAGTGATTGACCTGCAACCCCACGTTGTCGGTCGGACCGACATAGTTGGCCGTGGTCCGCAGGTAGATGGTGTTGCTGGTCTGGGTGAACGATGTGGCGAACGGCGCCGGGGCGATGTTGATGACTCCGGCGTCGTCTTCGGTCGCGAGGATGCCCGGGCCGCTCAGCCAGCCCGACGGTGTGAACCCGGTGGCGTAGAACGGCGTGGTGTTGGTCCAATAGCCGTCGGCGATGGCGCCTGTGGCCTCGTTGGTGGCGACCTGGAGTTCGTCGTAGCTCCACGCGCTGGACCAGGTCAGGAAGACCGACTGCTCGACGATGTTGGTCGAGCTGGGGGAGATGCGGTTGAGGGCGGCCGCGTAGTCGGTGATAGCGGCGCTGAAGGCCAGGTTGTACTGGATGCCGAACGTCAGCCCGCTGTCCAACGTGAGGGTGATCGTGGTGCCCTCGGCATCGAGCGTGGCGGCGGTGACGCTGGGAGCGGTGCCGCCCGTGCTGCTGAGGGTGTAGTTGGCCGGAGTTGTGGCGCCGGCGGGCTGGACCGCCTCATCGAGGGTCACCACCACCGTGTCCATCGGCGCGCCCTGGTTGGCTTTCGCAATGGCGCTCAGCACATGCGGCGGGACATTGTCGGCATTGACCGTGACCTGTGCCACGGCGCTGGTGACGCTGCTGGGGCAGTCGTTGACGACCACGCAACGGTAGTAACCGCTGTTCGCCGGAAGCGCCGAGGCCACGGAGTAGGTGGCGCTGTTGGCCCCCGCAATGGCCGTGAAGGTGCCCGTCGGGGTGGAGGACCGCTGCCACTGGTAGGCAGGGCTCGAACCCGAAACCACCACGGAGAGGCTCAGTGTATCGCCTTCGTCCACGGTGACCGGATCCGGGTTGTCCACGATTGCCAGCGGGTAGCAAACGCCCGACGGCGTGAAGTCGACGATCAGCGCCGGCATGCGTGTGGCCGCGTTGGTGGTTTCGGACGAGTCGCACTGGAAGCCGTCGGTTTCCATGTTGGTCAGCGCCCAGCCGTAGTTGACGACGCCCGTCGCCCACGCCTGCACCGAGGCGGTGACGTCGATCTCGACGTAGACATTGGCGGTGTTCGGGCTGAAGTAGGCTTCGGCAACGCCGCTGACGCTGTTGGACACGCCGCCGCCCAGCGAATCCCAGGTGCTGCTCTCGTCCCACGGAGCCAGCATCTGGAACAGCGCGATGTCATCGCCCACGTTCGCCGTGTAAAGGCGCAGGGTTGCCGAGTTGATGGTCGCGCCGTAGGGCACCGCGGTGTCGCTGATGATGTTATCGAAGCGGATCAGGCCGTGCGAGATCGGGCTGTCACCGTCCACCAGCATCAGTAATGCCGAGCCGTAGGCGGTCGTGGCGTTGTCGGCCCGGACGTAGGTGTCCTGGGTGCCGGCATAACCGCCCACGCCTTCCTGGAACCACGCGGGCGTCTTGATGATCGCCGTGTTCGGGTTCAGCGGGTTGGCGGCGGTGTCGGTGACGTTGTTGACGGTGAGCGTGTAGTTGGTGCCCACGGGGCTGGCGGCGGTGAGCACGGCGCTCAAACCGTCGGCGGCAAGCGCCACGGCCGAGACGGCGATGGCGGAGCTGCCGGACCGTGTGATGGTGTAATTGGCCGCGTTGGTGGCCTCCGCCGGCCAGACGGCTTTGGAGAACGTGGCCACGATGCTGACCTCGTCGCCCTGACGGACCGCGGACACGAGCTGCGGGATGACCGGGTCGGGGAGGACGGTGACTTGGATGATGGGGCTGTTGGTCGAGCTCGGGTAGGGGTTGCTGGCGTTCATGTAATAGAACCCTTCGTGGCTGGCTTTCAGCGCGCGGTCAACGCTGTAGGTGTCGGTCGTCGCCCCGGCGATCTGGGTGAAGCCCGCCACCGAGTTCGAGAAATACCACTGGAAGGACGGGTCGGGGCCTTCGACGCCGAAGGTCATGCTGAAGGCCATGCCCTGGGTGAGGACGATGTGGTTCGTGGGCGGCACGCTGACGATGGTCAGGGGCGCCTGCGCCTCGAGGATGGCCCAGATTTGGCAGGCGAAGACGTCGTCCGAGCTGGTAGCGTTGACCGGATGCAGCGAGGCGGCAATGGTGTTGTTGCCGGGCTGCAGGACGGTGCTGGCGAGGTAATTCGTCGCGAGCACGGCTTCATCCGCAGTGTAAGGCGGGGTATCGTTGTCGGAAAAGGTGAGGTGGGTGACGTCGCCGGCGGGCATCTTGAAGCGGAAGGCTTCGGTGCCGTTGAAATAGAACACGACACCATCGTCAATCGCGTGCCGTACGCCGATTTGGACGGCGGGATCGAGGCTGGCAGGCGCGTATGGCCAGACGATGCTGGTGTTGCGGTAATAGATGGTGTAGGTCGAAACATCGATGGTGGTCCCCAGCGTGAACGCACCCGGGGGGTTCACTTCGTCGCCGAAGGCGCCCGTGCCGGTGAGCCAGAGGGAGGCATCGAAGGTGGGGGCATAGAACGGCGGCACCACCGAGTAGAAGTCGGTGTTGCTGGTGTCATAGCTCCAAGTGGCATTGTAATCGGCCACGAGCAGGGCGCTGGTGAGTTCCATGGTGATGCCGGCGGCGGGGATGGCGTTGCCGGCGAGGTCCTGCACGTTCCTGGCCGTCAGGTAATAGCGCTGGCCGAACGGAGCGCTGACCGTCAACTGCACCGTGTCGTCGCTCACCAGGACGGGCGAGGAAATGACCGTCACCGGGGAGAGGGAATAGTTGCCAACGACGACCGCGGTCGTCGGATCGACGGGTTCATTGAACTCGACGATGACGGTGGTGAGGTTGGTGGTGCCCGTGGCCACCACCGAGGCGAGCCCGGGCGCGAAGGTGTCCGGGACGACATCGACGGTGATTGTCGGGCTGTTGGTGGAGCCCTCGGTGTTGCTGATTTGGACGTAATACGCGCCCTCGTCACTCAGCGAGGCGGCGGCCTTGCCGTAGGAGGCGCTGGTCGCTCCCGCGATCATGGTGAACGTGCCAGCTCCTTGCGGGCGGAAATACCACTGGTAGTCGGGCGCCGGGCAGCCCGTCGCGCCAAACACAATCTCGAACGGCTTGCTCTGGCCCACCGTGATGGTGCCGGAAGGCGGCACGGACACAATCACCGGCGCCGCCGGCTCGCCGCACCCGCCGTATTCGACGCTCAGAAGCGGGCGGCGGGCCACGGTTGTGTCTTCGGACGAAGAGGGGTTGTAGCCGCCGCCACTGCCGGTGCCGGTGTTGATGAGGACCCACCCGTAGTTGAGCTGGCCATTGGCCCACGCCTGAACGGTGGCAGTCACGTCGATGTCTTCATACGCCTCGTCCGGATTCGGGTCAAAGGTGGCGACGGGGGTGGCCACGGCTTCGATGTCGTCGGGGGAGACACTGGCGGTGAGGGAATTCCAGGTGGAACTGCCGTCCCAGGGGATCAGCACTTGGTGGACGTTGACGTTGTTGCCGGGGTCGGTGGTGTAGAGCCGCAGGGTGGCGGACTTGATGAGCGAGCCCAGCGGGATTTGGTCGGGGCCAAAGATGCCATCGAAGCGGACCAGCCCATCGGCATGCGGGCCTGCGTTGTCGATTTCCAGCGGGGTCGACGCGCCAAAGGAAAGGTCAGGACTATCTTCTTCGACCCAAGTGTCCACGGTGCCCGTGTATCCATTGACCCCTTGCTGGTAATCCTTGAACTGGGGGATGTACACGTTGGTGATGACGTAACCGGTCTGGCTTGCGAAGTAGTTGCCGTTTTTGTCCGTCATGCCGCCGAGAGCAATCCACTGGGGGGCATTCAGATCGCCCGGCATTGGCGTGGCCAGCAACACCTGGGTGTCGTCCGACCCCGGCACGAAAATGAAAGAAAGCCCGTCTTCGGAGGTGCCCACCAGGGGTGGGCAATCCGAAATTCCTTCATCGTAGCAGACGGAATACAAGAACGTCTGGAGCGCATCTTCACTCATGGGCTCGCTAAAGGTCACGATGATGTTGGTGTAGTCGCGCTGGCGCACCGCCGAAATCAGCCAGGGATCGACCGCGTCCGCGGACACGGTGACGACGGCGTTGGAGCTGAGGATCTGGTTGCCGGCGCCGCCGGTGACGCGGACCTGGTAGTTGTAGGTGCCCTCCTGGAGGCCGGTGAGGAGCAGGGTGGAACTGGTCTCGCCGGCGATGGTGCCGCTGTTGAGCAGCCATTCATAAATATAGGGCGGCGAGCCGGCCACCTGGCAGGAGAGCTCGACGGTTGCGCCCTCGGTGACATTGGTGCTGACAGGCTCGACAACGAAAGTAATAGGGACGTTCGGCTGGCCGACGAAGAAATTGTCGATCGTCCACGCGAGATCGGTGGAGCCGTCGCAGTTGGGGTCCGCAAACAGCAGGAACATCGTGGTGCCTGCCGCCCAGGAACCGACGCTGACTTGCGCCGCTTTGGCGCCGGCAGGGCCGCCGGTGAGCTCAGGCACGGGGACCCAGCTGCTGGCGGCGCCCGTGAGGCTGTAAAACACCTGGTGGGCGGACATGGGGGTATCGCACGTTGCGGTGTCGCTGGCGTTGCCCAAGTCGTAGCTGACGCTGATGCTTGTGAGCGCGCCGCCGGAGTCATTTTGGAGTGTCGCCATCAGCAGGGTGGCCGCGTTGCCCGTGGGCTTGGTCTGAAGCAACTGCAAGGTGGTGTTATAGCGGGCCTGGTTGAGGGCGGAGGGCGGCGTGGTGCCTGACGTGGGCAGGGCTGCGGTGATGCTGCTGGCCGCCGTGGCCTGCACGAGCGCAGCGACAGCGGCGGCATCGACCGGCTCCTCGCCGGCGATGTTCAGTGTGGACCATTCGCTTGCCGCTGGGGCCGTGTCAAAGGTCAGGACGGCGCTGGCGGGGCCCACTGAAATGGCGGCCCAGAGTCCAGTCGGCAGCAGGGCCAAGGCAGCCGTGATGGAGAATAGTGTTCTTGTCATATGCACGTACGATGGTTTGATCTGATCAGATGTCTTTTTTGTCCGTCAAGTTCCCGTGCACCACCGCCCCGGCGTCCCACCTCTTCGACGTCACACCCCCGCGGTGCGTCGGAATGCCGTTGCCAGTGATAGCGAGAATGGTTCAAGGTAATCATAGTGCCCCGCCCCACGCAAGCATATTCTTTGGGCCGTTTTTGCGGGCGCATCAGGTGCGCCCCGCCCGCGCAAAGCGCACCCCGAACGCGGGGACGCGCCCCACCGCGTCCCCCTCTTCAACTGCGCGGAACGCGCCCGCGAATTGCACGTCCGTTCTCGGCAACCTTCGTTCCGTTCGTGACTTGCTGCGGAAGACCATCCAAAGTTTTCATCATGTTCCTATGGTTTTCGCTTCATTTTCGGCCGCACTTTTGCTAGGAAAAGCTCCGATGAAGGAAGCGACCGAAGGTGTGGGGTTCATGGTTTGGGAGGGCAAGAGGGCCTGCGAGCCGGTGAAGCTGCCGGTGCTGATGAACTGGGTCGAGGCGCAACGGGTCAAGGCGGACACATGGGTGTATGCGGAAGGCGACGCTGCGTGGCGCAGGGCGTGCCAGATGCCGGAGCTGCGGATGTTTTTTCCACGCCATGAAATGGCGCCTGCGATGGCGAAGGCGGGCGCGGGGGTTTCGGAGCAAACCGCGCTCATTGCGGTGCAGCCCAATTCGTTGCGACGCGTCAAAGTGCTGTCGGAGTTCAGGGACGACCAGCTCCTGCGCTTCGCCAACTTCATGGAGGTCGTCCGCGTCCGCCAAGAAGACGCCGTCGTGAGACAGGGTGAGATGGGCGACGCGATGTTCATGGTGCTCGAAGGCGAACTGCGCGTCCGCATGCTGATCAACAACAAGGAAACCACGCTGGTGACGCTGACCCCGGGCGATTTTTTCGGGGAAATCTCGCTGTTTGATCACGGCCCGCGATCGGCCGAGGTGGTGGCGAACAAGGTCAGCAAGCTGTTGAAAATCACCGCGCTGGCCTTCCAAAACATGCTGCGCGACGCACCCGACCTCGCGGCGCCTTTCCTCTTCGCCATGGCCAAAACCCTCACCGCCCGCATCCGCGCCGACAACAAACGCTACCGCGACGCCATCAACTTCGCCCGCACCAGCGGCAAGTGACGCGTTCTTGCGGCGGGGCGCGCGACGGCACGTGGCCCCTGCGATGAACACCCCCGGGTTGTGGCTGATCCACGCCTCGACTGGTCTGAGTCTGCGCCTCCAGAAACTCCAGCGTTAAGTGCCTGATGATCACAGCCATGGAATTTCGACTGTTGAACACCGAACACCGAACACCGCGGCACAATTCACTGGTTGTCCATTGGCTCCGGACGCTCAGGGGCTTTCGAGAATCCGGCGGCGCTGCAGGTGGTATTGTTCGCCGGAAATCTTGTCCTGGATGTAATCCTCGGTGAGTTGCTGCAACCGCTCACGCTTGCTCAACCCCGTGCCGGGAACCGCCGGCTGGCTCCTTGTCGGCGCCGGCGGCGGCGCCGTGCCGGCCACGGGCTTAACCACCGGCCGGGGCGCCGCCGGCGGCGCCACTCGCGCCGGCGCGGCTGTGGCCGCCGGCGCCGGCGCCGGAACCGGAGTGGCGACGGCGGCAGGCGCGCGCGCACGGGCGGCGGCTTCGGCGGCGGCTTTCTCTTTGGCGTTCCTCGCCTCGGCTTCGGCTTCGGCGGCGGCTTTTGCCTGGGCCTTGCGCGCTTTGGCGTCGGCTTGCTCGCGCTCTCGCTTCGCGCGCGCAGCGTCCTGCGCGGCGCGTTCTTGAGCCTTGGCCTGCCGCGCCTCAGCCTCCTGTCTCTCTTTTTCGAGACGCTCTTGCGCGGCCTGCTTCTCGGCCTGGCGCTGTTTCTCGGCCTTGCGCGCCGCTTTCAACTCGGCTGGCGTGGGTGCGGGCGGGTTGGTTGCGGTCATCAAAAGGATGTTCTCATACAACACCGCCCGGGCAGCCTCCTCCTGATCGGGGTTCATCCCCCGTGCCACCGGCTTGATCGGCGTCTCCACCGCCGGCGTCGACGGTGGAATCACAGGCTCGGTCACCTTGACCACCCGCGGTTCAGGCTGGGCCGGCGTCGGTGCGGTGGGCTCGGGCGCGACAGGCGGCGCGGGCGTTTCCACCGCCACCGGCGGCGTTACCGGCTCGGGCGGCGTTGGCGTTGCCGGCGGCGTGCTTGGCGGCACC
>JAFGQR010000017.1 GCA_016935555.1 Verrucomicrobiota bacterium | reverse complement strand
ATGCTGGTGGGGTTGATCAAGGCCAACTCCAACTATCGGTTGCACGAAGGCAGCTCGGAATAGGAAGCGCGATTAGGATTAGGATTAGGATTACGATTAAGATTACGATTAAGATTACGATTACGATTAGGATTACGATTAGGATTAGGATTACGATTACGAGGCTGATCCGGAAAAAGCTGAGATGCGCCCGAGCGTCGGTTGAGGCGCACATTCTCCTTGCGAAAATCGCCACGACTCGATTCAATCACACGCACTCGACCGCCCATGACACCCCATCTCCGATCGCCCGCAACGCTCGCAAGCGTCGCGCTCGCCGCCTGGGCCGCCACCGCGCCCGCCGAGCCCAGTCTCGCCACGCTCGAACAGCAGTTCCGCACGCTGCCGCCCCAGGCGCGCCGGCTCACCGGGCCGCTGTTCTGGCTGCACGGCGACGAATCGCGGGAGCGGCTCGAACGCTGGGTTGCCAAAGTCGCCGAAGGCGGCAACGGCTCGTTCACGGCAGAGTCGCGCCCGCACAACGACTGGCTCGGGCCGAACTGGTTTCGCGATGTTGGCATTTGCCTGGAGGCGGCGAAGCGGCATGACCTGAAGTTGTGGATCTTCGACGAAAAATGGTGGCCGAGCCAGGGCGTTGCGGGGCGGGTGCCCCCGCAGCATGCGGCGAAGCAGCTGCACGGATCCGCCGCCGAGGTCGACGGCCCGCGCCTGTTCCAAGCCGGCGGCCACGCCGGCGACCGCTACATCGCCACCGTGGCCGGGCGCGTGGCCGGCGACGGCACGGTCGACCCCGGCAGCCTGGTGGACCTGGCCGGGTTCATCCGCGACGGCCGCCTCGAGTGGCCGGCGCCGGAAGGCCGATGGCGGATCATGACCTTCACCCATCGGCAAGCGCCCGGCCTGGGCCAGGGCGGCGGACAGCAGTTGAGCGTCGACGGCATGAGCCCGGAATGCGTCGCGTGGTTCCTGGAGACCGTCTATGAGCCGCATTTCGACCGGTTCGGCGCCGACTTTGGGAAGACCATTGCCGGCTTTTTCTACGACGAGCCGGAGACGCGCGGCGACTGGGGGACGGCCTTGAACGGGGTGCTGGCGGAGCTGGGCGTGGATTGGAAGCAGGCGTATGTGGCGTATGCGTTCAAGCTGTCCGGGGAGGCCCAGGCCGCCGCACGCTACCAATACCTCGAAGCCCGCGCCGAAACCTGGGGCCGCACCATGTACGGCGGCATCACCCGCTGGTGCGAACAGCGCGGCGTGCAGTCCATCGGCCATTTCATGGAACATGCCGGCATGTACCGCCTCCAGGACTTCTGCGCCGGCGACCTCATGCGCGTCCAGAAATACAGCAGCATGGGCGGCATCGATGCCGTGTTCTCCCAGTTCAAAATGGGCCAGCGCCCCGCCTACGACACCCCATGCTGGCAAACCCCGAAGCTCGGCAGCTCCATTACCCACGCCTACGGCAAGCCCGACGACATCGCCATGGTCGAAATCTTCGGCGCGCGCGGCCAGGACCTCACCTACCCGGAAATGAAATGGTGGGCCGACCATATGCACGTCTCCGGCGTCAACTTCCTCATCCCCCACTCGTTCAACCCGCGCGCTCCCCGGGACACCGACTGTCCGCCCTACTTCTACAACGGCGGTTTCGAACCGCGCTGGCCGCTCTACCGCGTCTTTGCCGATTACACCAGCCGGTTGAGCCTCATGCTCACCGGCGGACGGCACGTCTGCCCGGTGGCGCTGCTGAGCCCCGGCCAGAGCCTGCATGTCGGGCGCGGCGTTCCGCTGGACCAGGTCAGCGAGAGCCTTCAGGATGCCCTCTACGACTGCGACTGGATCCCCTACGAGGTGTTCGAGCGCGACATGGCCGCCGACGGGCCGCGGCTGCGGCTGCGCCAGGAAGCCTACCGCGTGCTGGTGGTGCCGCCCGTCGAGGTCATCCCCTGCGGCACGCTCGCCAAAGCCAAGACCTTTTTCGACCAGGGCGGCGTGGTCGTCTCCCATGGCTTTCTGCCCTCCCGCTCCGCCACCCCGGGCCGGCAGGCTGCCGACATCGCCGCTCTCCGCGAGGCGATCTGGGGCCACGCCCGGACCGGCACCGGCGTCTGCCGGACCAACGCCGCCGGCGGACGCTCCTACCTGCTGCCTGACAAACCCGCGCCGGAACTTTGGCTGCGGGTTCTCGGCGACGACGCCGGCGTCCGTCCCACCCTCGAGGTCGTGCAAGGCCGCACCGACCATTGGCTGCACGTCCTGCATCGCGTCAAGGCCGGACGCGATGTCTTCTTCGTCGCCAACCAAAACCACCACGGCCCGCCCCGCGCATTCCGGTTCCGCATCACGGCGGAGGGCATGCCGGAGTGCTGGGACGCCATGCGCGGCGAGATCACCGCCGTGCCGCACACGCGGCACGGACGGCAGGTGGACGTGGACCTGACCATGGAACCGAACGAAAGCGTCCTGCTGGTCTTCCAACCCGAGCGCCGCGCGCGCCCCCCGCGCGGCGCCGCGGACCGGGCCAACCCGTCAACCACCATTCCCATCGTGCGCGACGCGGTGCGGCCGCCGCCGGAGCCCGTGCCGGATCTCGGGGGCACCTGGCACCGGCATTTCGCGGATTCGTCCTGGGTATGGTATCCGGAAGGCGATCCCGCGCAGGCCGCGCCGGTGGGCACCCGCTATTTCCGCAAGTCGTTCCCCCTGCCGGCGGGCGGTTCGGTCACGCGGGCCGTGTTCGCCGGCACCGCCGACAACCATTTTGTTCTGTTTGTCAACGGCATCGAGGCCGGGCGCAGCGACGCCGGCGGGGAGGGCTGGCGCCACCCCGTCGAACTGGACGTGCGGACCCGGCTGCGGCCCGGCGTGAACCAGCTTGCCATCGCGGCGGTCAACGCCAGCGATCGCCCCAATCCGGCCGGCCTCCTGGGCGCGCTGCGCGTGGAATTCGACCAGGGCGATCCCCGCGTGGTGCGCGTCGATGGCACCTGGAAAACCGCGCGCGACGAGCAACCCGGCTGGACCACCGCGGCCTTCGACGATGCCGCCTGGCTGCCGGCACGCGTCGTCGTCTCCTATGGCGGCGGTCCCTGGGGCCGCGTGGGGGCCGGTCGGCTGACGCTCAGCCCCGTCAAAGCCGATCCCTTCTTCGGACACTGCGACCTGCCTCCCGGGACCGACCTGGCTTCGGTTCGCGTCGTTCTCGAACTGGACACCCTCGCGCCCGAGGCGGCGGCGCGGGTTACGGTCAATGACGCCTACGCCGGCGGGTTCATCGGCGCCCCGCTGCGGCTGGACGTGACCCGGCACCTCCGGCCCGGGCGCAACACCATCCGCCTCGAACCGTTCGCGCCGCCCCACGCGAGGCTGGTCGTCTGCGAGTAGGCGCCGCCGGCCGCCGGCCGGCGGTTCTCGCGGTTCTTGGGCGGCTGGCGGCCCGCGTCGTGTCCGTGAACCGCCAAGGGACAAGGGGGGCGCATCTTAGCTTTTTCCGGATCAGCCTCGTAATCCTAATCCTAATCCTAATCGTAATCGCGCTTCCTATTCCGAGCTGCCTTCGTGCAACCGATAGTTGGAGTTGGCCTTGATCAACCCCACCAGCAT
>JAFGQR010000140.1 GCA_016935555.1 Verrucomicrobiota bacterium | reverse complement strand
GTGCTTTTGTCATGGTCTCCGTCCCGGCAGGGGGAAGGTTTTGGGATGCGTCATCGAGCACCAGCACCCTGAATTGATAGGGGCCAAGGCGTCGTTGAATTGGGTGAGGTCGAACTTCGGCTGACCATCCAGCGCGTTGCCGGGACCGATGCGGGTGCGGTGGTTTCTTCGCCGGACGTCACTGATTTCTGGTTCGTCTTCTCGAATCACGCAACCTCACTTTCCCTCGCTGACGCGGGCATAAAACAGCCAACGTCGTTCCCAGAACCGCTGGAGCTTCACGACCAGCGTGTTCGGGCCGGCACGCAGGCTCACGGACACCACAAACTCGTCAAGGCGGACGCCTTTCTCGTTGGGAACGTAGCCCACGGGCTCGCCGTTGAGCCACAGTTGCGCCTGGCTGGACGCGCCGAAGTGCAGGCGGGCGGTGCGCGCGGCGGGCGATTGAACACTGGTGGTGGCATAGACCACGTCACTCACGTCCGCCTCGCGGTTCGAGCCCAGGTCAATCACGGGCAAGCCCTTGGCGGGAGCGTGCACGCGCGTCCAGTTCTCTTCCGGGAGACGATCCAAGGTTCGTTCCGGCGGGGCGGAGACTTGAGTGATCGGATACCAGTCCGGATTGGCGAAGCGTGGGCTGACCTGCCAGGACCGCAGGCCGCCGGCGACTGGGGAATCGTTCGGGGTGTTGCCGGCGGGCCAAATCAAGAGCGCCGCCACCGCCCAGCCGGTCGGACCATCGAGGGTAAAGTCCAGTCTGCCGGCCGCGGTTTTCACCGTGAACTCGCGTGACACCACCGCGCCGCGATCATGGGGCGTGTCCAGTAACCGCACCACGCCGTTGACACTGACCATCCCGGACACCGTTGCGGGCGGTCGTGGCGGCGGCCAGCGAAACCACCGGGCGACCGGCCTTCTCAATCTCCTGACCGACTTGAGTGGCCTTTGGAACCAACTCACCCCAGTTGCCGCCGCTGGCCATCGTGGCGCGCGCCCAGCACGCCTGGGCGTTGAACCACTGGCTGCGCGGGGCGTCCAATCCCCGCCGCCCGATGACGAGCACCCCATAAACGCGAATCGCAGGCACCGTAAACGTGACGCGTGCTCCGTTGGTCTTGAAGGTTACGGCCTCGCACGTTCCAGCCGGCGTCAGCCAGACCGCCTCTTCCACGGGCATACCAGGCGGCATCGTCAGGGTGACTTCGACCGGCTGAGTGGGAGTGGCGAGGCCGTTGGTGAAATTCAAATCATAGTTCACGAAGTGCAGGCTGACGCAGTCGTTGCCGCGCCGCCACGGTTTCACCCACAGCAGTCGGGGCAATTCCCCGGACAGGAGCGTTTGCCCCTTGAGCGCGCGGCGCACGGCTTCAATGGCGGTTTGGCCGCGTTTTCGGGTGGCCTCGGATTCCCGGGCGCGCACGTCAAAGAATCCTTGTCGCGGTGGGAGAATGTCCACGACCCGGCCCGCCTGGCGCCACCCGGCCACAGGGGATTCCTTCCGCGGCAGGTTGTCTTCGTTCCGAACGCCATTATCGCCAATCAGGCCAATCGTACCGCCGCCTTGCACATAACCCGTCAACAACGCCACCTTTGCCTCGCTCAAACATTCCAGCGACGGGAGAACGAGCAGACGGTAGCGTTGGAGTTCGGCCAGCGTGGCGTGGTCGGCGTGAATTTCTGGATGGTTGAAGATCACCACGTCGTAAGGCAAATGCCCTTCCTCCAGGGCGCGGGCCACGCCCGACAGCGCGGTGACCGGCGGTGAGTTCGCGTAGGCGTAGCTGTAATACATCATCGAAGGCACCGAGTAGGCCACGGCGATCTGGGCGTGGCGTGACCTGCCGGCGTCCGCAAACAGCGCACGGTGCTCGTGGCGGAAGCGGAAGTAGTCGCTGAGTTTTTGCTGCAGCTCCGGCTCCTTCTCGAAGTGCAGTTGGTTAACGAACAGCACGCCGCCGCCCGCGCACGCCTCGGCCATTTCGTGTTCGACCAGGTCCGGCGTGTGTTTGCGAAAGCCGGTCATGGACATCAAGGGCTTCTGGCCGCGCGTCATCGCCCGGCCAATGACGTAGCGAAACGCGCCGTTGGCGTTGTACCAGCCATACGTAATTGATGACCGCCGACCAGCGCGGTGCGTTATTGCAAACAATATAGGCATTCCAACCAATCGCCTTGGCCCACGATGGCACGCTCATATTGTAATCTTCGCTCAATACGCGTTCGCCGTTCATGTCGCGCGCAATGCCGTTGTCCCAAAAGAGCCGCTTCGCGCCGTCCTCGTGGAAATGAATGGTTTCCTGGTATTCGTTGTTGCCATAGACCTCGTACCAGATGCCGCGATGCGCCAGCCACTCGTGCGTCGTATAGTCGGCGGAACGATCCAGATAATCCACCCACTCCCAGTTCCGATCGAGCCAGCCGCCATTCCGTTCCGGCCCGCCGCGACCCTCGCCCCAGGCGGCATTGATGACATGGGGCCCCCACGGGACAGGTTTCGTCTCGGGCGCGTCGAACGCGCGCATCTCGGCTCCGAGATCCGGCCAGGTCACGGAAATGGGGACATCCGCGCGGGGCAGCGAGGTGGCGACCAGGAGAATTGGGACGTTCAGGATGGCTCCTGCCAGCCAGCGTTTCAGAAATTGCATGGTTTACACTCCTTACCTGCCTCCGGTTCGGCGGCTTTTCCGAGATGCCATCCGCGCGACGCAGACGGCCAGTCGCCCACAGAACAAATCGGGTTTTTTCATGATGCGGACTAGTTTTCTTGTCCGGGTGGCGGGAAGTTTTTAGCCACGTCGTCCAGCACCAACACCCAATCGTCGCCCGGCGTGCGGGTAGGCGGCTCAAATTCCATTGTCTTGGCGTTGGGGCGTTCCCCCACTCGAGTTGCTTCGCCATTGCGCGGATTGAACCACCAGACGTTCAACCTGGGGGCGCCGATCCGGCCCGTGTTGAGCATTCCGCGGTGGTCCTGGGGAAAATACACGAGGAGGTAACTGGCGTCGTTCTGGCCGACCCGCCCGTCGCGGGTCACCTGGATGCGGCCCAGCCCCTCGGGCACCGCCGAGATGATCACGCTTTGGTCTGGAATGCGGGTGAGGTAGGGCCGGCTCAACATCAATCGTTTCAGGTGGATCAACTGTGTGGCGCCAGGGAGATCGAGCGCCTGATGCCAGGGCGTCACCACGTCCCACAGCGGCTTGCGCCCCTGGTCGTACATCTGCCAGATCGGATGGGTGCCGTAGGTGTGACCGTGCGCCCCGGCAAACACGGCCCAGTAGGCGTTGCGCCGGACCTGCACGGCGCCGACGGGACGTTTGGCAGGCAGATGATCGGGGGGATACTCGTAGGCCGGCTCGCCGTCGAAGGTTGGCTTCGGCGGCTCCAACGCGTAGTCGCGCTCGATGGGAATATAGTTAAGGCTCTGCGGGCTGTGTCCGCTCTGGATCATGTTGAAATCCAGCCAGTCGGTTTTTTGAAACCAAACCGAGGAACTCTTGCCGCCACGGGGATGAAAGGTGATGAGGTGCGTGCCGCCGTCGCCCTGGCGCAAGCCCGCCGCCAGCGCCACGAGGGTGGCGCGCTGCTCATCGTTGTCCACGGTACGATCGCCGCCGAGAATCCAGATGACCGGCTTGTCCTGATAGCGTCGCCCGATCCACTCGCCGTAGATCGCGGCGTTTTGCGGGTTGAACAGCGCCGGAGCTGTGCCCCGCCCCTGCCACTTGTCGCCCCACGTCGGCAGGAACCCCGTGTAAAGACCGAGCGACTCGGCCTGGTTCACGATGTAGTCCACCTGGTCCCAATAATCATTGCCGGGGCCGTCCTTCACGTCCGGCTTGGTGGGATCATTGTCGATGAACGGGCGATGCCCGTAGGCATTCGGCGTGTTGAGTCCGTTGAGTTCCGCCAGCGCCACGGCCTGGATGACGGTGAAGCCTTTCTTCGCCCGGTTCTCCAGATAGTGGTCGGCCTCCTCGCGATTCAAGCGGTGAAACAACTCCCAGGCCGTGTCGCCGAGGTAGAAAAACGGGCGCCCGTCTTCGTCAACAAGGAAGCGGTGATTGTCGCTGATCTTGAGCCGCGGCGCGGCGGTGGAAGTCATAGCGATCGCGGCGAACAATCCGAGACGGACGATGTGGTTGATTTTCATAGGCATCAGTTGAGCATAGCATTTATCCGAGTAAAATTGATCCAGCCAGGAACCCTGCATCCCGTTCACTTGCTTTCATTTTGTCGGCTTGCGGGGAGTCCAGATGCCTCTCCAGTATCAGGCCGCTGCACCGCGATGATTTGCTCCAAGGTCAGCGCGCCGGAACCGTCCACGGTGTTGCCGAACACGCGGATTTCATCCACCAAACCTCGGAACATCCGGTCGCCATTCTTGCTGCGAGTGGACGTGTTGAAATGGCCCACCGTCAAAGGACCCAGATTCGGGCCGACCGGGCCGCAAGCGTAGTCCACGGCGACATCCAACGCGGCATCCTGCGTCGGCGTGCCGAAGTAGAACTTGACCTGACCTGCCGCAATGGTGCTGTCGTAGGTGGCCGCGAAGAACCGCCAGTTGTCGCGACCCGCTTGCGGGTCCACGGAAATCTTGCCGGCGGAACTGCGGGTGGGCAGGCCGTCGGGCCATTGATTGACACTCAATTGGAGCCGGCCATCCTTCAGAAAGACGAGATCGAAACCGTCGCCACCGCTATTGATGGAGGTGACGATGCGGTTGCCGCCCGGCCCCATCGTGGCGTCGCGACAATTGATCCAGCCCGAAACGGTGAACGACTTCAGTCCCTTGAGCGCGTCGAGCGCAGTGCGCCCCAGGTCTACCGCCACCTCACCCGCTTGCCGCCCAAAATCCAGTGAGCCGCTGCCGCCGCCGGGTGGCACTTCGGCGCTCAAGGTGGGCCGGTCTTTGGTCAGGACCGCCCGGGGGGCCGCCTGCTTCGTCTGACCCGTATTCGGCGTGGCGTTTGCGGTGACCTCGTCAAAGTGCAGTTCCACCAACGGCCGCGAAGCATCCACCACCTGGAACGAGACGGAGGCAGGCACGATCATGACATTGGGTTTCGTCGCCCGATCCGCCAGGCCGCTGACTTGCAGCGTGTAGGTGGCATCGGCGGTCAGAGGAGCGGTGGCGAGCAAGACCACGTTGGGCTCGTCCGGCAACAAACGCGCACTGAGGACTGCCGCACTTGGTTTCAAGTTGAAGTGATTCGCATAGCTCGCGCTGGCCGGATCGAGGGCTTCCGAGAAATAGGCCCGGACTTGATCGCGGCGACCTCCCGCTTGGGCGGCCAGCAACACGGGTGGCGTGGTGTCGGCGAGGGCTTTACCGCGCTGAAGCAGATAGGCCCAGTCACCCGGATCGGGGCTGGCGAGAGTCGTCCAGATCGGCCCGCGGGCTGGTGGCAAGTCAGTCCAGTTGCCGGTGCGGGGATTAAACCGGCGCACCCGGTATTCGCCTGCGGCCAGTTTCAGGGTGACGACGGCCGAAGCCGACAGATAAACCGCGTAGGTCTGTCCCGGTTCGGCCAGGCAGAAGGCCCCGCCGCTGACGAGCGCGTTGCTGGGCGCGCCTTTCCACCACTCGAAACGAGTGAAGAAGTCCACCAAGTGCGCGTAGCCGTGGAGCATGGTCATGGCGTCATCGCCCCGCCCACTCACCCAACCCCCGCCCGTGTCGGGTGGAAAGCCCACGCCGCGATTGGCCGTTTCACCGGTGGTCTGGTAGCAGCCGGCCATCGCAATTTCCCAGGCGCAGCGACGGCGGGTATCGGCGGCGCGCTGTCCGGGCTGTTTCTCC